>NZ_JABSUZ010000008.1:0-212081 GCF_013284345.1 Brevibacillus sp. MS2.2 | reverse complement strand
TGAGAAGCAAGGAGCTGAATATCTCGCATGGCAAGCAAACAAGAAATACGCTCAGAAGAAACGAAACGGGCGATTTTGACGGCGGCAGCAGACCTTTTCGCAACCCGAGGCTTTGATACGGTATCCATCAGGGAAATCGCCAAAGCAGCCGGCTGTTCCCATACAACCCTCTATATTTATTTCAAGGACAAAGAAGCTCTGCTTCATCATCTATCCAAGGAACCTTTGCAAAGCTTGGCTCTACAAATGGAAGAAACACTTTCCAAACACGGACGAACACCAGAAGAGAACCTGCGTGAAATCAGCAGTCAATTCATCCACTTTTGCTTGCGCAATCGAACGATGTATACCCTATTCTTCATGATCAAAGCCTCTCGGATCGATGTAGAGGAGCCGGAAAAAGACTTGCAAACGCTGCGGAATCAATTGTTTGGTTTATTGAGGGAGGCTGTAAGACGTTGCTTGCCAAGTGACATAGAGGAAGAAAAAGCACTGGCTCATGCACGGATTTACTTCTACACGTTGCATGGCATCGTCGGTACGTATACACATTCCGAAGAACCATTGGACAGCTTGATAGAAAGGCTGGCACCTACATTCGCTTTAGCTGTAGATGTTTTTCTCGCAGGAAGTCAAAAAATAATGAACAGGGAGTGACGAGAGAATGATCAGAGTGGAGCAAATCTCGGCGAACATTTGGTGTATCAAAGCGTGGTTGTTGATTCCTTTGCGGGTCTGGATTGTCAGGGAGGAAGATGGCGTTACGCTCGTTGATGCAGGGATGCCATTTATGACGAAACGGATTATGGCTTTTATCAAACAGTTGAATGCAGGACCACTCAAACGAATTTTGCTGACGCATGGTCATTCGGATCATGTGGGGGCCGTAAAAAAAATCGCGGTGGCAGAATCTGTACCAGTCTTTGCCCATCGAATCGAGATACCTTATATGGAAGGGAAAGAGCTGTATCCTCGTCGTAAAAAGCTGGAAGTAAACGTCCAGCCTGGCCTGGCTCAGTCTTTGCCAGAGGATGCCGAAGGGAATATAGCTCCCATTGGCGAATTGCAACCTTATCTGACACCTGGTCATTCTCCGGGGCATGTGGTGTATTATCACGAAAAGGATGGAGTTCTTTTGGCGGGAGACTTGTTTACTTCCAAACGCGGCAGATTGCATCGTCCCATGCCTATGTTTACGGCGGATATGGCTGAAGCACTCAAAAGCAGTTTGATCGTCGGCCAATTGCGACCACGCTATTTGGAAGTATGCCATGGCAAGCCAATCGAAAATCCGGCAGAACAACTTGATGACTATGTAAAAGAGGTCTCTACTACTTTTTCGATTCCTGCTCGTGTTTGGCAATCATAGGGCAATGATCGACTGAGCCAAGTTGTATGAAACGAATCCCCTTTTTCTCGCGTCATAGGTTTGAGGTGATTGGATGAAAAAGGTAGGATGGCTTGGTCAACTATTTCTGATAGCGACACTATTACTGACAGGGTGTGGGAACGGATCGTCCGCGCAAGGGACTTCGCAGCTTGGGGAACCACCACAGCCAGTCATTGAATGGAGCGGAAAAACTGCTGCGACGGTGCCTGCATCTTCCTGCTGGAGCTATAATAGCGAGGCGATTTGCAAGGATACGGCGGCACCACCGGAACTCGTCGCAGAGCAAAAGCCTGCGCCCCTGCAAGTAAAGCCTGGTGCGACGCTGACCGTCACTTTTGCCCAGCAGCCAACTGCAAATACACTCAAGGTAACCCAATGGAACGGTATGAATGAAGTTGAGCAAGCAGTAGAAAACGGCAATCAGTGGAAAGCACCCGAACAGCCGGGCTGGTATTTGTTCGATGTTCGCGGTCAGTGGACGCAAGGTGATGCAGGTCATGCATTTGTCATCGAAGTGAAAGACAACATCTGATAGACACCCCAGACGGTTATGGCCAAACAGCCATGATCGTTTTTTGTTATACTGAGGGGAAGGGAAGACTTAAAGGAGAGACAACATGCTAGAAGAATTAATAAGCTTTACGGTTGATGAGGCAGATGCAGGGCAAACCGTGCGAGAAGTACTGCAAAAGCGGTATGGTGTATCTCGTCGTTTGCTCATTCGTGCCAAGTTTAAAGGCTCCATTACACGGAATGGCGTCCTCGTATTCGTGAACGAAAAATTGAATGCCGGCGATAAAATAGCAGTCATGGTTGAAGAAGAGGCGGAAGAGACCGTTGCCCCAGAGGACATGCCGCTCTCCATCCGTTACGAGGACGAGGATTTGATGGTCATCGCAAAGCCAGCGGGATTGGTCGTTCATCCGACAGGAAATCATCCCAGTGGGACTTTGGCCAACGGGATGATCGCTTATTGGAAAAAGCGTGGTGAGCACAGAAAGTTCCGAGCGGTGAACCGTTTGGATAAAGATACATCAGGCTTGATGATCGTAGCCAAGAATCAATGGGCGCATGAACAATTCAGCCGCATGCAGCAGATCAGGACGTTGCAGCGGACCTATCGAGCTATCGTTCAAGGGCTCGTGGAGTCAGACGAAGGTACGATTGACTCGCCGATTGGTCTGGCGGAAAATTCGTTTATCACCAGACAGGTAAGGCCGGATGGGCAGACAGCTGTTACCCATTATCGTGTGCTTGCCCGAGGGGAAGGAATGAGTTTTGTCGAGGTGAAGTTGGAGACAGGGCGCACGCATCAGATTCGCGTACATATGAGCAGTGAAGGGCACCCACTTGCAGGAGATGATCTGTACGGGGGAGAACGGGAGCATATCGGCAGACAAGCTTTGCATGCATGGGGGCTATCCTTTGTCCATCCGCGTAGCGGTCTTGCGATGAACTGGGAGGAGCCGCTGCCAAGTGATACGGAGCAGCTCGTCCAACAATTTTTTCCCGATTATCCGTGCAAGGAAATGACCTAGGCGAAAAATTTCGTCATTTCCCTCTGGAAAGCTGTAAGCGTTTTCGATATGATAGAAGAAATTCGTTACAAACATTGGAAACACAACAGAGAATAGCTGGCTGTCTGCGGGGGAAAATCCCGCAAAGATTTTTTTCAGTAGCAGACGAGACCCAGCTTGCGCCTGATGCCTGTTTCGGATCGTTTTGACAAAGAGGGCCTCCCTTTTTATTTTTGTCATGCACCGGAATTGCCTTGGGGGTGAGCTGGGTTTTCTTATTGCCCAAGAGAAGGAGAGGGTTTCATGAAGCTGGTTTCCTATCGAGAAAGGGAAAGGGATGCTTGGCGAGCGGGGCTCTTGCACGAAGGAAAAGTCAAAGATATTGCACATGCTTGCCCGGAGGCGCCGAGTACAGTGCTTGGTTTACTCGAGGAGTGGGCGAACTGGTTACCCGTTCTCCAAAAAGCATACGAGGCACAGGATGGTTGGGATTTAGAGCAAGTCGTGCTAGGTTCGCCACTCCCACGTCCCGTCAGCTTTCGTGACTTTTACGCCTTCGAGGCCCATGTGAAGACAGCACGAGCGAAACGCGGACTTCCGATGGTGCCCGAATGGTATCACTTCCCCGTCTTTTATTTTTCGAATGCAGCAGCTTTTACAGGGACGCAAGCGAATATTCGCAGACCTAAAGCAACCGAGTGGCTGGACTATGAGCTGGAGATTGCCTGCGTGATAGGAAAAGCAGGAGTAAACATTCCAGTAGAACGAGCGGAAGAGCACATCGCAGGATATTGTATCTTAAACGACTGGAGCGCTCGGGACATACAACGGGAAGAGGTCAAGGTCGGCTTAGGGCCAGCCAAAGGCAAAGATTTCGCAACGTCCATGGGACCGTGGCTGGTTACACCGGAGGAGCTGGCGGATGTACGCATCACAGGCGAAAAGGGCAGCCGCTACGATCTGGAGATGGTGGCACGAATCAATGGTAGGGAGTATTCAAAAGGAAACTTCAAAGACATTCACTATACATTCGCTGAAATGATTGCCCGCGCCTCAGAGGATTGCTCCTTGTATCCCGGAGATGTTATCGGATCGGGAACGGTAGGGACTGGCTGCATTTTGGAGCTCGGGACAGAGCAGTATGCTTGGCTTGCGCCAGGTGATGTAGTGGAGCTAGAGGTGGAACGCCTCGGTGTGCTTCGCAATACGATTTGTGAATAAGGATGAAAAAAGGAGGAAGGAACGTATGGCTTTTTATCAACGAATGGGGGAAGTTCCACAAAAGCGGCATACGACATTTTACAAGCCGGATGGGGGACTGTACCGCGAGCAAGTGATGGGAACCAAAGGGTTTTCCGGAATTCAATCCATTCTGTATCACCACAATCCACCAACCCAAGTGAGGGAGACGCGCAAATACGCAGACGTCCGCTTGGAATATGTGGAGCAGGTTGATTTAAAGCATCAGCATTTTAAAACGTTTGATGTTCAGCCGGGTGGGGACCCGATTTTCGGACGTCGCTACATGCTGGGGAATAACGATGTCGTCATGGCAGTATGCGCACCGACAGAGCCGATGGATTACTTTTATCGCAATGCGGATGGGGATGAAGTTGTCTTTGTCCATCAAGGTGAGGGAGAGCTGCAAACGATTTTCGGTACACTCACTTACAAGCCGGGCGACTACCTCGTTATTCCGATCGGCACGACCTATCGGATAGTACCTTCTGTGCAGAGTCGTTTCCTCGTCATCGAGTCACAGAATGAGATCGTGCCACCGAAGCGTTATCGCAACGAGCATGGTCAATTGTTGGAACATTCGCCGTTTTGTGAACGTGATATTCGTTTGCCGGAAAAATTGGTGACACATGTGGAAAGCGGAGACTTCGAAGTGCGCGTCAAACGCCAATCTGTGGTCTACAGCTACTTCTTTGACTTCCATCCGTTCGATGTTGTGGGCTGGGACGGTTATTTGTATCCGTATGCACTGAGTGTTCATGATTTTGAACCGATTACTGGACGCATTCATCAACCACCACCTGTCCATCAAACCTTTGCCGGTCAAAACTTTGTCATCTGCTCGTTCGTTCCGCGGATGTATGACTATCATCCGCAAGCAATCCCTGCGCCTTACTACCACAGTAATGTAGAAAGTGACGAGGTGTTATACTACGTTGATGGCAATTTTATGAGCAGAAAAGGTATTTACGAGGGTTCGATCACTCTGCATCCAATGGGGATTCCTCACGGGCCGCATCCAGGCAAGGTAGAGGCGAGCATTGGGAAAAAAGAAACGCAGGAGCTTGCTGTTATGCTGGACACATTCCACCCGCTTCACGTTACAAAGCAAGCGTTGGAAATCGAGGATGAGGCATACATGTCAAGCTGGTTGCCACCGCAGGAATAGGAAGAGGTGCAAAAACGCAATGGAAATCGCTATTCACGAGATTGAACGGCAGGAAAAATACAAGCTCTTGATCGGTTGCATCGTCCCGCGGCCGATCGCTTGGGTCACCTCCTTAGGGGAGGGGGCGATCGTCAATGCCGCTCCTTTCAGCTATTTTAATGTCGCCAGCATTGAACCGATGATGGTTTCAGTTGCCGTCATGCGCAAGCCGGGGAGTGTCCCAAAGGATACGGCACGAAACATCATGCAAACGGGAGAATTCGTGGTGAATATGGTGGACGTACACAATGTGGATGCAGTCAATCAGACTTCTGCTGATTATCCGCCAGAGATCAGTGAAGTAGAGGCAGTGGGGCTGGAAGTTGCCCCATCTGTTCTCGTCAAGGTGCCGAGACTACGTGCATCCCGCATCCATTTTGAGTGCAAGCTGCATCAGATTGTGGAATTAGGTAGTCCGACCACATCGGATTTGATTATCGGGGAAGTGGTGCATGTACATGTAGAAGATGAGCTGTATCATGCAGGACGGATTGATGCTACAGCGTTTGCACCCGTTAGCAGATTAGCAGGCCATACGTATGCGACTCTGGGCGAACAGTTTGATCGTCCCCGCCCCGTTTATGAGCCGCCTGCCAAGTGATTGATCTCCGTCCAGCGACGGAGGACAAATCCCTCTACGGACCATTTTACCGGATTCGCCTATCGGGTATCCTGTAGATACAAGGCAAGCGGATACTGTAGAGAGGGTGGAATGCAATGATGGAAAGACGACTATACCGTTCTCATGATAAACGGTTATTTGGAGTTTGTGGTGGGATTGCGCAATTTTTGCGCATTGACTCTACGCTGGTACGTGTAGGAGTTGTCGTTCTCACTGTTTTTACAGGAGTACCGATTTTGCTTTACTTGCTAATGGCGATGATCATGCCAAAGGAACCGCAATGGTCATACGCTTCAGACGGTTTTCCGATGCATGATGTACCATATAGTGGACATACACGTATGAACGATTTGGATCAGGAGATTGACCGTCTGGAGAAGCGTGCTTTGGTACAGGAAGTGTATCGCCTGCGTGAAGAATTGGGCAAATACAAGGGACTGTAAAGTAAAGAAGAGACTTCCAGGGCTTTACGCTCACGGGAAGTCTCTTTTCACTTTTACCTATTTTGATCCCACAAAAAAATTGGTCAGCAACTTCTGGAGATCGCTGCATAACATGTAAGGTGGAAAACCTACATAGGGAGGGAAAAGCAGTGTATCTCGGCGTGTTCGATTTGAATCAGCGTTTGGAGCAAACCCGCAAAATCCTGCGGGAAAAGCAACATCTGAAAAAACTGATTGAAGAAGACATCCATGACTTGGAACAAGACGTCAAAGAATTAGAAGCGATGACGACGAAACAAGACAAGTATGCAACCAGTGCTCAGCGCTAAAACAGCTCTATGCGCGACAAAAAGAGGAAGTGGCAACTGCCCGAAGAAGGCAGGGAGCCACTTTTTTAATTGTGAAGCGCTTGATCCAAAACCTTTTCTACGATGGCTGGAACCATGCGGATCGCTGCACTATCGGTTCCGTATGTCTGGCTGTCCGCGTAAGCACCTTCCATCAACAAGATAAGCGTATAGGCCAGCTCGCATGGATTTGCAGCGCCAAGGGCAGTCGTGCGGTCCAAAAAAGCGTCGCGGATGCGTTTCTGATGAGAGCAAACCAACTCGCGAACAGGATGAACCGGATCAGGAAACTCGACAGCTACATTGATAAAGCAACAGCCGCGAAATTCCTCGTTGGTCGCTCGCTCAGCCAGATCAGCAAAAAACTGAATGATTTGCTCTCGTGGCCGATTGGGATGCTTGGCGATGCTCTCTTCCCACTCTTGCCAAAATACGTTTTGCTTTCGGGTCATGTAGGCGAGAATCAGATCCGTTTTCGAGGAAAACTGCCGATAGACGCTCATTTTATTCATTCCGGCACGCTCGACGATGGCATCTACACTGACGGCATGGATTCCTTCTTGATAAAACAATTCTTCTGCAGCGTTCAAGATGATCTCTTGTGCTTTTTCACGAGGCACGCGAGGACGTTTTGCTTCCGTCATATACCATCCCCCATTTAGGACTTCCAGACGTCAGCGACAATTTCAAAAGAGCGAACACGATCAGCATGGTGGTACATTTGCGTCGTAATCATGAGCTCATCTGCGCCTGTAGCATCGAGCAACTCTTGCATTTTGCTTTTCACGGTAGCAGGGCTGCCGATGATGGAAGAACGCAACTGTGCTTGGACAGACAGTTTTTCGAATTCACTCCATAGCTCATCCATATTGTCCACAGGTGGTTGGATTGGCTTGAGATCGCCGCGGACGAGATTTAAGAATGCCTGGTAATGGGAGGTAGCCAGTCGATTTGCGAGCTCATCTGTATCGGCTGCCATCACGTTGACGCCAACCATGGCATATGGCTGATCCAGCACTTCCGATGGACGGAAACAATGACGATACGTCTGCAACGCAGGCAATGTAAAGTTAGGCGAAAAATGTCCAGCAAATGCAAAAGGCAATCCGAGCATACCCGCCAGTCGCGCTGAGAAATCGCTGGAACCGAGCAGCCAGATCGGGATGTTCAGACCTTCGCCAGGAATAGCGCGGATGGCTGATGACGACTCGCTTGTTCGTGGACGAAGATATTCACGCAGCTCCTCCAATAACTCCGGGAAATCCTCTCCACCAACCCGCAAATCGCGGCGTAGCGCACGTGCTGTTCGTTGGTCCGCTCCGGGTGCGCGTCCCAAACCTAAGTCGATCCGGCCTGGATAGAGAGACTCCAGTGTCCCGAATTGCTCGGCGATCACGAGTGGAGCATGATTGGGCAGCATAATGCCGCCTGAGCCAACACGGATTTTGCTGGTGCCTCCGGCAATGTAACCGATGAGAACAGAGGTGGCAGAGCTGGCTACGCTGGGCATTGCGTGGTGTTCGGCAAGCCAATAACGAGTAAAGCCCCATTTTTCCACCTGCTGCGCTAGATTAAGACTGTTTTTATACGATTCAGCGGCGTTGCTACCCTCGGTTATAGGTGCTAAATCGAGAACGGACAATGGGATATCTCGTAGTTGCTTCGAGGAGATTGTATCGGACATGGGATGAAACCCTCCTTGTACTTAGCGGTTGCTGGTCGGATAAGATTGTTACTGGGTAGTAACAAAACGTACTTGCATCATACGGAGCAGAAGAAGGGATGTCAACGCTTGGATGTGCGACCGAGCACATTGGGAGAAAAAGAAAAAGCCCTGACAATGCAAGGGCTTTACGTACATCCTTATTGTTTTGTTAAGATTACAGGTCCATTCGCGGTAATAGCGAGGGTGTGCTCGAATTGAGCGGACAGCTTCCCATCGCGAGTACGTGCTGTCCAACCATCTTCATCGACCGTCGCATGGTACGTCCCGATGTTCAGCATGGGCTCAATGGTAATGACCATGCCTTCTTTGAGGCGTTGACCTCTGCCAGGAGGGCCAAAGTGAGGAACGAACGGCTCCTCATGCATTTCCTGACCAATACCATGTCCGGTAAAATCACGCACGACAGAATAGCCTTGTGCTTGTGCATACGTTTGGATGGCGTGGGAAATGTCACCGATCCGATTGCCTACGACAGCTTGCTCAATACCGAGATACAGCGATTTTTCAGTGACTTCCAGCAGTCTTTTCGCTTCTGGGGACACTGTTCCCACTTCATAAGACCAAGCGGAGTCAGCCAGCCAGCCGTTTTTGCGAACAACCATGTCGATAGTGACGATATCGCCATCATGCAAAGGCTCTTTTTTTGGGAAGCCATGGCAGATAACATCATTTACTGAACCGCATGTGGCATAGGGATATCCATGAAACCCTTTTTGCTCAGGGGTCGCGCCATTTTCAGCCAAAAATTCTTCTACGAATTGATCAATCTCCCAGGTAGAAATGCCTGGACGAATCATCTTGGCAATCTCACGATGACAAGCAGCCAAAATTTTGCCTGCTGCATGCATGAGTTCAATTTCTTCAGGTGTCTTGAGGATAATCATCGACTCTCTCCTTCTCCTCGTTAGTCAAGAACTCTTTATAGTATATAGTGTAGTCCCGTTCTGCGCCAATTGCCACACCGAAAACGGCATGGTAGGATGAGGGAGAAATAATCAACCCTGGGGGTAGGTAGCGTGGACAAGTTTCAAGAACATCTGGCGAACTACCAGATTCATGTAAAAGAAGACGTGGAAAAACGTGTTGCCTTTATTCGTGAGCAAATTGACGGAAATGGTCTCGGCGGTGCAGTCGTCGGTATTTCTGGTGGGATTGACAGTGCCGTTACGGCAGCGCTGTGTGTTCGTGCATTAGGCTCTGAACGTGTCATTGGCGTTTGGTTGCCTGCTTACTCGCAAACCGTTCATGAAACAGATTCCAAGCGACTTGCTGAAGCGATTGGATTCAATTTGCACACGGTTGATGTAGGGCCTGCTTACGACGCTTTGGTTCCTGCTATCGAGAGTGTACTTGGGCTTGATGACAAAACAAAAGGAAATACAAAGGCTCGTTTGCGCATGACAGTGTTGTACGCCATCGCGAACCAAAAAGGATACCTGGTAGCGGATACGTGCAACCGCAGCGAGATTTATGTTGGCTATATGACAAAAGGCGGAGACGGTCTTGCCGACTTTAATCCAGTAGCAAGCCTGACGAAGCATGAGATGCGAATTCTCGCTGCTGAGCTCGGGGTGCCTGGAGAGATCATTACGAAGCCGCCTTCTGCCGATTTGTGGGAAGGGCAGACGGATGAACAGGAGATGGGCTTCACCTATGAGGACCTGGATCGTTTGCTGATTACAGGCGAAACTCGACCGGAGGCCAAAGAACGCATCGATTACCTGCATCGAATCTCTGAGCATAAGCGCAACATCATGCCAGGCATATAGATATGCCACAATCCTACAAGCTGTTTACAAGTTGTCTGTGGCAAACGACCAGTGCAGTCGTATCAACAGAGCAACGTCTCTACTTGTTTGATCCGGCCTATTTTCCACATGAGATAGAGGCGATTGCTGACTATGTGCAAAGGGAGAGGAATGGAAGAGAGCTCGTTCTCGTCCTGACTCACGGAGATTGGGATCATGTTGTCGGGGTCGGCAAATTTCCGGATGCCACAATCATTGCACAAAAGGAAATCCTCACCGATGGACGGATCGAGGGTAAGCTGAACAAGGCAAAGCGGTTTGATGGCTCGTATTACGTGGTCAGATCGTATGAAGTAGGAATGCCGAAGTTCACGAAATTTGTGGGGGATGCACAAGATTGGCAGGAGGTCTTGTTCCTGCCTGTACCAGGACATACACCTGATCAGATGGCGACCTTGTTCCGGGAGCAGAAGCTGCTTGTTGTCGGTGACATGCTATCCAATTTAGAGTTCCCGTTTATCGATGACAGCAGTGCCTATTTGGAGAGTCTGGAAAAAATCGAGCGGTTGGTCCTTCTAGGAGAGGTGGAAGAAGTCATTCCTGGACACGGAGTACCTGCAAAAGGACGCGAGGAAATTCTGCATCGAATTGCACGTGATCGCCAGTATTTGTTGGATGCACGTGCAGTTGTTTTCGAAGGGATCGCCAATAATGTAGGGGAAGATGTACTTACAGAGCAGTTTTCCCAACTGATGTATGATGGTGTATCGATCGATGAACATCTCCGTTCTGCCCATGACCAAAACCGGGATCAACTATGCAAGGAAGCTATTTCGCAGAAAGGTTGATTATTCCACGGTTTTATAAGATAATAGGGGTTACGCAAATCTTTCTAGGAAAGAGGTGGAACAGATGTCTACGACTGAATTGATGCTGAGAACAAGTCTGGAAGGACGTGTGAAGCGTACGTTGCAAACGTACTTCCGTCGCCCTAACGACGTGTTGATCAAGGAAAGCCTCGGAGCGAACGGTTTGTCCCCAGAGCAAGTGGAAGTAACCGTGGAGCTCTTGAAAGAAGACAAAACTGTTGCCGAAATCATGGAGCACCTGCACGATCAAGGCTACTTTGCATAACATTGCGAGCAAAAAAGACCGGACTGACATTCGATTGTCGGACCGGTCTTTTTCGTTCGAGCGACTAAGGAGTAGGGCTTTCCTCAGGCAATGAGCGCCGTAATTTCTTGCGGCGATACAATTGAAGGCCAGTTAAAACGAGAAAGTAGCTCATGAACGCGACAATCAGTCCCATGATGGCACTCCCGGTAAAATAGACAAGTCCTTTTTCTCTCACCCAGACAAGCCATTGCATCCCGGACTCGTGATGGATCAAATGCCCTTGTAACGGTTTGCCGATCAACACGTATCCAATATTGTAATTAAAAAGGATGAAAAGCGGTAAGATGAGCTTTCCGATGACAAACGCAACCAAACCAGCGGGCAAACTGGCACGAAACAGCTTGCAAAGCGGGAAAAGCAATAAAAACGCGAGGCCAAAAGTAGGCAGGGTAATGAACTCGATGAAGATTCCGAGCGAAAATCCGCGGGCGACAAAAGCTGGAGCCCCTTTCATTCTCAGCACCTTGTAGTATTCGAATTTTAGCTTTCGATATGTTTTTTTCCACATCCGTGCTATCCCTCGTTTGTCCCAAGTCATTTGTCTGTAATATCCCCTAAGGGTAAGGCGAATGGTGAAGCTGGATTCGTTTTCAATTGATGTTGTAGAGTATCTCCAAGTTGGCAAAAATTAATAGTTGCCATACGAGCTCTGATTTGTGAATGCGCCTTTCTTTTGGCATAATGGAAGAGGGCAGCTTGCTGGAAAAGTGGTGACATTCGTGGAAGATGTAATGGGAACCTTCGGTGACTATATTGCTCAATATGGGTATGGCGCCTTGTTTGGATTGTTCTTTCTAGGAATTTTGGGGATGCCCTTGCCTGAAGAAACGCTGCTCGTTTTTTCTGGATTTCTTGTCTCAACGGGAAAATTGGAATATTGGCCTACTTTTTTCGTCTGCTTTCTCGGTTCCGTTACAGCGATGACGGTGGCATACTGGATCGGCAGAACATTAGGCTACACTTTTCTCGAACGATATGGGAAACGACTGGGAATGGGCTATACGGTTTACAAAAAAACGGAAGAGTGGTTTAATCGCGTCGGTAAATGGGCGCTTCCGCTAGGCTATTTCATCCCTGGTGTTCGTCAGTTTACGGCCTATTTCGCCGGGATTACGCGATTGCCATTTCCGACTTTCATGCTCTATACCTATTTGGGTGGATTGTTTTGGAGCTTGCTTTTTGTGACGCTTGGCTGGCAATTAGGAGAACGTTGGGATGAGCTGTTTGATTTGATTGCTCGTAACCTCGCGATTTTCTTTATCGCTTTGCTCGCATTGATCGCAGCCTGGTCGTATTTCAGGCACAAGGCGAATGTAAAAAAACAACTACGGAGGGATCAGAATGAGTGAAGAAAACCGCAACGAAAATCTACTGCCTGTGGTTCAGAAGCCGACCGAACTGGTTCCTGTAGTATTACCGGAAAAGCATCAGCGATTTTATGATAAATTGCGTGAGAAAATCGAAGCGTTCATACGAGACAAGGGAGTCAATGATTCTGTAGCCAACTTTATACTGCTTGCACCAGATTTGTTCGTTCTCTTGGCCCGCCTTATGCTGGACAAGCGCGTAGGTGTTCAATCAAAAGCGTTAGCGGGTGTAGCAGTTGCCTACTTCATTACCCCGGTTGATTTTATTCCGGAGGTATTAGTCGGCGGATTCGGACTTGTGGACGACGTCATTTTGGCTGTTTATGCGTTGCGCAAGATTTTGGTGGATATCGATGAATCGATTGTACGTGAGCATTGGAATGGCGAAGAAGACCTCTTGGCTGTCATTACGAAGGTGGTTCGATCAGCGGATGATCTGGTCGGCAAGAAAATAGTGAAAAAGCTGGAAGAAACCCTGTTCCGAAAAAAATAAGCTAGGATGGGACAAATAGATGAAATATTTATTGGATTATCAAGAGGGAGAGCGTGTTGTCGCTTTTTGCTTGATTAAAAACAAGGAAGCAGGCGTAGCGAGTAACCAGAGTGAATACTTGAACTTGGAGTTGGGAGATCGCTCCGGCACCATTAGTGCAAAGCTGTGGGATGTCAATGCAGAAATGAAGGAATGGATTAACGTCAAGGCTGTCGTGAAGATCGACGCTGCCGTCCAAGTGTATCGTGGGAAAAAGCAACTGGTGATTCAACGAATCAGACCGGCTGGTGCATCCGACGAAGTTCAGATGGAGTCACTTATTCCGATCTCGCCAGTTCCAGTAGAGGAACTGTGGACAAAGCTTACCCATGCAGTCGACAGCCTGCAGAGTGCCACGCTCAAGGCCATTATTCAAGAAGCGCTGGCAACAGAGGAGATTCAGGATCGTCTTCGCCATTATCCGGCTGGCGTTCGCATGCACCACAACTATTATCATGGTTTACTCGAGCATATTGTCTCTCTGTTGACGGCGGCACAGAGCCTCTTGCCCCTGTATCCACAAGTAGACAGGGATGTATTGATTGCGACTTGTATCCTACACGATATTGGAAAACTGTACGAGCTGTCTGATCCCATCGCCCCTGACTACACCACGCCAGGTCAGTTAATTGGTCACTTGGTCATGGGAGTCGAGATGGTAAGCGGTATTTGCCGCAAGCTAGATATTTCTTTAGGGGACGCGGAGGTTCTGCACTTGAAGCATTGCATTTTGAGTCATCATGGAGAGGTAGAAAACGGCTGGGGCAGTGCTGTATCTGGAAAAACGCCTACAGCTGTCATGTTCCATTACCTGGATCAGATCGACAGCAAAATGAACGCTTTGAGCCAAACACTAGCGGACATGACAGAAGAAGAGGAATGGGCGTACGCTGGCGTGCTTAGACGTAAAGTCTGGCGCGGGTATTAATGGACCAAAAAGCCAACTGCTAAGCAAAACGAGCAGTTGGCTTTTTTAGATAAATCAGAAACGATTTTGCAGGAAGCTCGTCTTAACAGTAATGTCTTGTAATGAGGAGGTATTCCTGTGAAAAAGCGAAACAGAGCTGCCATGTTTGTGTTGGCAGTCAGCATGGTCACGACACCAGTGGCACTTCTGCATCCGTTGTCTTCTTATGCGTATGATGGCAAATCGAGTCTGGAACCCATTCAGTTGCCAGAAGACATCGCTCACTTGTTAACAGAATTGAAAGAGGACTATGTGCCTCTCATGAAGGGCCTTCATGTGGACTCATACGGAGGGACAAGCAAATCGGGGTATGTCATTAATCTCTCGGATCGAAAGAGTATCATTACCACGAATACGACGCTCACTATCTCCACAAATGCAGAGGGAGATATGACCAGTTTTGTCCTGCATGATGTGAATCGGGACAAAACAACTAAAATCAATCAAAAGGAAGCCTATCAAAAGGCTGTGGACTTTGTTCGGAATTACATAGCAGTTGACCATGTTATTTCCCCGCGAGCAATGCTTTCTTACGATCGTGCATCTGAGCTAGATCATCTGGCGGTTGTCAGTGTCTACCCACAGTTGAACAACACATGGGTGGACAAAGAGACAGCACGGGTCATGGTTGACGCAAAGGGTCAGGTTGTCCATTTTCAGCAAGAAAAGCTAAAGCTTCCTACCGCAGAAGAAGTAGCGGACCCAAGCAAGACTGTAGCGCTTGAAAAGGCAATGAAGGAGTGGCAAGACAAGGTATCCTTGGAATTGGTCTACGATGAGTCAGCGGGCAAGCTCGTTTACGTGCCTGACCAATTGCCAACGATAGATGCTCTGACTGGCGAAGAAGTTCCGTCTGTGTATAAAACAACGAATGAGACGATGAAAATCAAAGGAACAGCAGACATGGGAGTCTGGCGAGATACGAAAAAAATGGAGCAGATGCTCGAGAAGGATTTTGGCCTGAAGCTGAATCAACGCACGTACAAAAATGTAAAAGAAGACAAGAAGTACAAAAACAGTGACATCGATCGCCATGAATGGAATGCAAGCTCGTATCAAAGCGCGTGGATTACGATCGACCGTAAAACAAAATCACCCATTGAATTCAAGCTGGACGGTCCCGTAGAAAAGGAGCTTGAGAAGCCGCTCACACATGATGAGGCAAAAGACATCGCCGTACAATTTGTGGAAAAATACTTATTGTCCAAAGAACAATCTTTCTCCGTAAAAGAGACTAGTCTGGTAGAAAATCTGCCGGGCTGGGCGGATCAAAATCTGGTGCGACCGATCAGTAGTTTTGCTTTTCATCCTGAGATTGATGGTATCCCAACCAAGAGGCCACTGTTTTACATGGAAGTGGACGCAAAGAAGGGCAATGTAGTCCTTGCTCAAGTAAATGAGCTGCCGTCCATGCCTGCTACCATCAGGAAAGACGGTATTATCAAGGATGAGAAAGCAAAGGACGCGTATGTCAAAGAAGCAAATCTGCGCTTGGCATACTGGTATCCGAAGGTAGGTACGCATGCAGCGAAACTGCCGCAGTTGGCCTATTTACCGACAGCAGATGCCAAGTCTTTGCAGATCAATGCTGCTACGGGTGCAGTGGAAGAAATCTGGCTGGAATGGAAAGCTACCCCATAACCAAAACCCGATATGGTGTAGAAGCCATGTCGGGTTTTCCCTTTCATCATTATCGGAATTCATAAACACTTCAAGGCAGGTAGGATTTTTTTTCTTTTTGTAGAATATCTTCTTGATTCCCATTTGATTTGGCAAACAATGCCGATCACGAGAAGGAGAAAGTGCAATGAAACGGCCAACTTATACCCTACCAAGTATTGTAAAAAAGGTATTCCGGCCCGGTGAGCGCTCCCTTCCACGTACGGAGATCTGCTCCCGGATGGAAGCGAATGAGCTGAATGCTTTTTTGGATCTGGACTGCGAGACAATACTGGAAAAAGTGTTGAACATGGAGCAGTCTCCAGTGCGGGTTGGAAGCTCTGAGGCGATCGTAGAGGTCACTCACCAGCCGCATCAAGTGTACGACTTGGCTCATCGCTATTTGCGCGATAGCCAAACACCCAAAAAGCTTGAGCAAATTGTCGCAGAGCTGCGTCGTCAAACGCAGTTTGGCTGGAATCAGATTCTTCGTATGTTGCAATTGGAACGCGATCCTCGCTTTGTGCAATATCAAGGCGACAGCAGATGGTTTTTGGCAGAGTGGACTTTGGGCAATGACCAAGTGTATGCGTTTTGCCGCGACAATGGCATTACGCAGGTAGCTGCTCGCACATTAGTCCATTTTCTGGAGCAGGAAGTTGGAATTGCTGCAGATGCTGCTTTTCTCCCTGCGCAAGATGACCGCTTCCGCATTGACGGTGATACCATGTACATCATTGCTCGTAGCGAAGATTCCAAGGAAGAGCAGGCGGCCCTCGAGGTTGCAGTGGCTGCCCCTTCTGTATCGATAGGAAACAGCGAGTCCGTCTCAGAAGAAATTGCATCGGAAGAACCAGCGAATCCCTTACACCAGGTGGAAGAACAACAAGAACTACTATTTACCAAGGAGGATGCTACTATGTCTACCATTACCAACCAGCAAGTTCTCGAGGAAGTACAAAAACTGATGCAAGAAGCTATCAACCGCTTGGAGACAAGAAATCAAGAAATGTCCCAAGAAGTTGTCGCTCATTTTCAACAAAGCAATATGCAAGCTATAGAAGTGCTAATGAAAGAGAAACATAAGCATGAGCAGATCGTACTTGGCATTCAACAGGTGCTAGCGACCAGTGAACAATGAGTAAACTTGAGGCTACGATCCGGTTAGAGCAGAGATTTGCCATCCTGCGCGATGTTATCGCGGGCTATCGGATTCGCCTTCAAGACATGGAGAAGGAAGTGGTGGAGCTTTTTGCCACGAACCAACTCTCTGCTATTTCAGCATGCATGGGCGAGAAGCAGCGCATCGTCAGGTTGATGAATCGACTGGAACAATTTATTGTTCAATGGGAAAGCAACAACACGGATGTGGGTATCGCACATGAACCAAAGCGAGAACACTTGAACACATGACGAATAATGCGGTAAAATAGGGGGATTGTGCATGATTCCCCGCGCATGCCGCGTGGGATGGAAAGGAGATCCAAACCCTCTATGTCGGTAGGAAGAAACGAACTGTGCCCTTGTGGGAGCGGAAAAAAATACAAAAAATGCTGTGGGGTTGTCACTCCTATTACGGAGCTGCGTAGCCGCCATGAGCAAAAGCTGCAAAAAGAATACGCTGGCTGGGTCGAAAGACTGAACCATTTTGTCGGCGCAAATGTAACCAGCGAGACGATTCAAGAAGCGCGGAATCGTTTTGCCGAAGAAGTAGGTTTGACCCAAGAGAGCGTCGCACGTCCTGAGTGGGCAGCCCATTTCTTCAACTGGTGTGTATTGGACGTCAAAACAGGTGGAAGCACGCTGCTTGAGAACTATATCAAACAGCATGGACGTCGGATGGAGCCTGATCTTCGCCGTGCGTTTGCTGGACTACACCTGAATGTTTATGAAATCGTGGAAGTGGATCGTGATGTCATCACGGTTCAACAACCGATATCGGAAGAAAAACACTATCTGCTTCGTGCCAATACGTTGAATGTTGTCCCTGGACAATTGATCGTAGGGCGCCTGCTGAATCTAGGTCTGCGTGATATGCTCTTCTCTGGCAGCATCATCTTGCAGCCACATGTCAAGGAAAGCCTGCTCGAGTGGTTACATCAGCATCCAGAAGTAGAAGCGGCGAAGGCAGATACGAGCAAGAGAAGCTATACGACAGAGCTGTATCACTTCATCGTTCAATTCGGGGAAGCGGCAAGCGAGTCGGAAGCACCGAAGCAAGAATCGCTTCTGCGTCGTACCTATGCTTTGCCAGATCGTAAGCAGCTGCTGAAAGTAATCGAGTCGAACCCTGCATTTGAGCTGAAAAAACGAGATGGTGCTCGTGAGATATGGGTATATGCGACACGCAAGGAAGAGCATTTGTTCCCGAATTTAAAGGATGCCTTGCTGGAGCTATACGAAGTACAGGCAGAAGTGATTTTGCAGGATGACAGCCTGGTTCTGGAAGGGTATCCACCGCAGTTGGACGAAGTGGCAGAGCTTTTGCTGCTGCTTGCATTTGAGAACGAAGAGGAGATTCGCGTTCTTACTTCAACAGGTTCTCGTTTGTCCAAAGGAACTCTGTTCATCACGAGTCAGCCTACTATGCCACCAAAAGTGTTGCAGTGGGCAGTCCAAACCTATTTTGCTGAAAAATGGCTGGTTACTTCCCATGAACAGCTCGATGATTTGGCTCCGCTCTTGGTTGCGGCTACAGAAAACGAGGAGTTGCATGAAAAACTCCATAAGCTGATGGAGCAAATGGAACAGGATCATAAAATCGGACAAGGCTTGGCTCGCTTTATCCGTATGGACATGCTACGTCCGCGCCTCTCGTTGTCAAATGACAGCCTGCATGTGCATAACCTGCTGCGCCGTCCGTTGATCGAGGGGTTGCCGGAGAGTGTGTACACCGTACATCCTGACAGACTTGCGGACATCAGTCGTTTCGTGCAAGAGATGACCGAGGGCAAATCAGAAGCAACCGTCAAAAAGTACGATGAGGTCATGAACAACTTCCGTTCATTCGTCAGAGGAGCGTTTGGCCCATCTTTCACATGGGAGCAGCTGCGCAGAGAGGACCTGGTATACTTCCTCGTCCACGACATTTTCACGCGCACGGACGCAACGACCAAAACGTTGGCAACAAATTTGATGTCTGTTTTGACGGCGTTCTTCAAGTGGCTGGATAAGCAGGGACCATACGCGCTTTATCCTGTCATGCAGCCATTGTTCGCCGAGTTGAAGGAAACATTGCCGGAATCCTATCGCCTGCGTGGTGTGCTGGAAAAGGAAGCGACTCAAAATCTTTACAGCAACCCGATGGCGATCAAAGATATCACGGAAGAATCCATACTCGTGCAAGAAATCACTTCATCTGGTTGTACGGCAAAACGTGTGAATGGCGAGACAATCAAGCTGTCTATTGGCGCTGATTTGGGTGCTATGCTGGCAGCAGATTGGATGATCCACGGCTTGTTCGGTCAAGGTGAGGATGGTACTTGGAGACTGTATGGTACGCCTGAGGTGTATCCACCAGTCATTGCCCAAGTGCTGGGCGCACCAACAGGTGTATTGGTTTAGATCCCTAGCATTAACAAAAACCCGAGGATTTGTGTCCTCGGGTTTTTGTTTTGACTTTTCTTTGGTATAGATTAGTGAGCCCATTCGCGGAGTGTCTTGTCTTTCGGCAGGAAAAAGCCCATAAACCCAATCAACGGGAGGAACGAACATAACAGAATGACAAAGCTCAAACTGTAGAGATCGGCGAGATAGCCGAATATGAGAGCGCCCATGCCTCCCATTCCGAACGCAAGCCCGATAATCAGCCCGGATACGGTACCGATTTTACCAGGCAGTAGCTCCTGTGCGTATACAACCGTGACGGAGAAGCTGGAAAGCATGATAAAGCCACTAATCACCAGCAATGGAAAGGCCCAAAAGCCTGAGACGTAAGGCGTCAGCAATGTCAGTGGAAGTGAACCGAGTGTGGAAATGATGAGCAAGTTCCTTTTTCCGAATCGGTCAGACAGCGGTCCGCCAAAAAATGTCCCAATCGCTCCTGCGAAAAGAAAACCAAAAATGACGAGCTGTGCATTGGCGTAATCCATATCTTTCACATACATCAAATAAAACTGGTAAAAGCTTTGGTAGCCAGCATTCATCCAGGAACGCACACTGACGATGACAATCAGGAGGCCGAGGGCAATCAGCCTCTTGTTCCGATTCGTATACGTGACTGGTGCGGTAGTAGCCTTTTTCAAACGCTGTTGTCCACGATACCAGAGAGCAACATAGAGCAAGATGCCGCTAGCTAACAGCGCGGGCAGCAGAAACCAGGCAGCCCCAGTCTGTCCCAGGTTCGCAAAGACCAGGATGGTCATCAAGGGAGCGAGTGCTTGCCCAGCATTTCCACCTACTTGAAAAATGGATTGCCCCAGCCCTCTGCGAGGACCGGATGCCAAGTGAGCGAAGCGTGAGGCTTCTGGGTGGAAAATGGCTGAGCCAATTCCAACACAGGCGACTGCTAGGAGAACGAAATAGTAATTGCCCGAGAAAGCGAGTGCCAGCATCCCCAAGCCCGATACGATCAAAGCCAGTGGTGGCAATAAAGGGATCGATTTGCGATCGGAGAAGTAACCGACGAATGGTTGCAAAACAGATGAAGTAAGATTCATGACGAGTAAAATCATTCCGACTTGTGTAAACGTTAATGCCAGATTCTTCTCTACAATAGGAAGTAATGCAGGGATGACCGCTTGCAAGCTGTCGTTTAACAGATGCGCAATGCTAATGGCAAAGAGCATGCGATAGACAGTCGGTGCCGCAGTCCCTGCGGGTGTAGAGTGAATGGGTGTCGATGAGGCACTCATGTCAGTTCATCCCCAACCTTTCTTTCGTAACTTACTTTTTTCATTTTTCTCAATGTAGCACGGATTCTACAGGACGTCATCCATGAATAACCGGAATATAGTGGTTCGAAATAAAGAATTTGATCTGTCAGGAAGTTTTTAAAAAGGTAGGTAAATGGGGAGATGCTGTCGAAAAAAGAGAGGAGCACAATGGACTAGACCATGAGCAGAAGGCTAGGGGGAATGCTGGAATGCTGGAAGGTATAACAGAATACTGGCTATGCGTGGGAGGAGCCAATGTTGACGTGCAGGGAATCACTTCTGCTAGACTGTTGCCTGGAACAAGTAATCCGGGTGAAGTGCATCAAGCAGCAGGCGGTGTAGCTCGAAACGTGGCGGAAAATCTCGGATGGCTAGGAGAAGAAGTGCAGCTGTTTGCTCTGGTGGGAGAAGATGCAGATGGCGAGTGGTTAAGACAAGTCACAGCAAATAGTGGAGTGGCTACCCATGGTATGCTGCGAATCGCAGGGAAATCGACTGGGCGCTATTTGGCTATTCGTGATCGTGACGGTGAATTGTACACGGCTGTTGCAGATATGGAACTAAATGAAGAGTGGCCAGCGGAGATTGTCCAGCAAGGTCTCAAGCGCTTGCCGCAGGCCGCAGGCTTGTTTCTGGATGCCAATCTTCCCGTCGAGGTTATGCGGGCATTTTTGGCGGAAGCCAGAAGACTCGACAAAAAGATCATCGTAGACCCTGTCTCTGTGAAAAAAGCAGAAAAATGGAAAGGGTTACTTGAAGGTGTTCATATACTTGTCGCGAGCATTGATGAACTGGAAGTGTTGGGTGGCCAATCGCTTCATTCCTATAATGATGTGGAAATATGCGCGAAAAAATTGGTGACAGAAGGTATCCATCAGGTCATGGTCATTTGTGGGGAAGCAGGGCTGTGGCTTTGCACCGCACATGAGAAAAAATGGCTTGCTGCCCCGGCTATGCCGATTCGAGAGTCAGCAGGAGATGCGTTTGCCGCGGGTATCATTTATGCGCAAAACAAAGCGCTGTCCCTTACAGAACAAGCAGCTTTCGGGGTTGCTCTGGCAGAGATGAGAACAAAGGGAAATGGCCGATATGATATCGATACCCTTTTGGCACGAAAAGATTACTATGCCGCAAAAGAAAGACAGATCCTCGACAGAGAATGAAAATACATAGCTTGACGTACACTACCCGTTAGTTGGTACAGAGGAGGAGTGTATGTCATGGAAAAGAAATCGAATGATGTAAACGGAAAACAAGAGAGCCATGTTCGGCAGGGCGGAGATTCACATCGCTCCAAAAACAAGCGTCCTGAAGGTCCTGTACAAGGGTTTAGTCAGGCGCCACGTGGCTTGCAATAAGCCAAAAGTTATATATGCAACTAAAGTCCCCTTATCGACAAAAAGATGGGGGACTTTTCGTTTAAAGGAACATTTTTCTACAAATGCAGACAACGATATGGTACAATACCTGAATCAGAGTATTGCCAACTGAAGAAAATAGTGGTGCATATTGTCGAGTGGCACAATTCAAAATCGTGCCTCCCTTTACTTTGTCAAAAAGCGTGCGCGAACAAGGAGACTGATTCATATGCCAGATACTGTTGTGAAAACACGCGCTTCAGCTTCTCGAAAGAAACAGCCGAGCCGTAATCGAAAAATACGTAAACTCGTGGTATCCCTCACATTGATCACCTTGCTGCTGGTTGGCGGTGTGGCTGGAGCAATTTATTGGAAAATTGAAGACACTCTGACGGAAGTAACGAGCCCTGCAAACAGCGGATTTACTTCGCCAGTATCCCAAAATGTCGATCCTGTATACTACTCGGATAAGCCAATGTCGTTCGTCTTGCTTGGTTCTGATACCCGTCCTGAAACAGGTTCCATGAATACAGACGTAATGATCGTGGCAGTTGCCAATCCAAAGACGAAGAAAGTTACCATGGTATCCATTCCACGGGACACACGCGTCAAGATTCCAGGCTATCGCGACTACCATAAGATCAATTCTGTCTATGCCAATGGTGAAGCAGAACGCAGACAAGCAGAGCGCAACAACAAGACGGTTACCGAAGATGGTATTTCCTTAACGAAGAAAACGTTGAATGAAATACTGGGTATTCCGATTGAGCATTTTGTAGCGATTGACTTCGATGGTTTCAAAGCGGTCATTGACGAATTAGGTGGTGTGGAAGTCAATGTGGATCGCAGACTGGTATACGATGATCCAACTGACGATACACACATCAATCTCCAGCCAGGACTTCAAAAATTGAATGGTGAACAAGCACTTGGTTATGTACGACATCGTCATGACAACCGTGGAACGAAGTACTACTCCAGTGACTTCGACCGTAACCGTCGCCAACAAGAGGTCATCAAGGCTGTTGTGGACAAAGCGGCTTCTCTTGAAGGGTTGACGAAGATCTTTAACGTCATGGACGTAGGCGCCAAGAATATACATACCGATCTTTCCAAGGATCAGATCAAAGGCTTGGCCTACGATTTCAAAGGATTTAATTCCTCTACGGTCACTGCATTGGATAATGGGGCATATTGGCAGGGAGGATACACCTATCTCGAAAAAGAAAAGCTCGAGTCTGTTCGCGATTCCTTGCAATCAGAGATGGGATTGAGTGAGAGCGTCGTAGCGCTCAATAATTCGCCGATACTCGGTGCCGGTGAAGCGGTAGCGACAAGCAACAAGAAGAGCGTCAAGAAGAAAACGACAGAATCAGCTGCGTCAACACCAACGAAACAAAAAACGGAGGCTCCGAAAGAACAAGAGCCGACGAATCCAACAGACAATCAAGACGGTACGGCAAATGAAGGCGCAATGCCGCCACCTGATGTCGTAAACCCAGAAGGGCAAGGCCAGTCGACAGATCAAGGTCAGGGAGCGCAGACGCCTGCGACTGATGCAACACAATCTCCTGGGACTGTACCAGCAGGTAACAACGGCAACAACTCTACTCCACCGCCGGATATCATCCCGCCGTCCAGTCAGGATGCTGGTCCTGCAACGACAGATAGTCCGAACACAAACTCCTAACGAGTACGAAAAACACCCGTTCATCACGAGCGGGTGTTTTTATTTGTCGATTCATCAAAAATTTTTAAAAATTCGTTTATGGAAAAGGTTTAGAAAACACCAATTTCGTGGTACAATAATAATATGCTGATAAGACAGATTAATCAGATAATTATTACTGACTGGAGGGATTTCTATGACGATTTTCTTGGTGAACCTGTTCCTGGTGATTGCTTTTGTGTACCTGATCAGCCGCCAACAAAACGAAGAGTTTGTGTATGATGAAGATTTTTTCCTCCAGAACCCTTCAGCTTTGGAAGAATATCAGCAGATGCCGATTGATTTCCAGCATGCCTTTTTCCGCAAGCATAAAGAGTGGATTAAGGAAAAATATATGCGCGGAGAAAGCTACATTTTAGGTTACTGTCCAAACAAAGAAGTACGTCGTGCGTGGCTGTCCGAATTCATGAATCAAAAAAATATGAACAATACCCCGACCCCTTCCTCGTGAAGGGGTTTTTCGCATTTGTAAAACTCGTGCTATACTGCAACGAGAGGAAATCGTGAAACAGGAGGAAAAATGTACGTGCTACAATTTATGGTGGAAAAACTAAATCAACAGTTACATACGCATGGAATGATTTCGGATATCGTCTTGCGCTCCGATCATTCGTTGTTGGAAGAATCGGAAGGGCAAGAGGTTCTGATCACGTTTTCCGAGGCGGAAGATGAGAAGCAACCAACGGCGACCATCCATCTGTTTTCGCTTGCGGAAGAGGACAGTTGTGAAATTGAGGTGGAAATTGACTATCCTTATAGCTTACAAGATGAAGAGATTCAACACTTATGGACACAAGCAAAAAGCTTGGTAGCTGAGTGCTCGCTGACAGAAAAGCGCCGCTTTGTGGAGCATGGCAAGCAGGCAGAAGCCAATGTCGTACTGGATTATCATTTTGTTGTGCAGATGCCGCGAACAGAAGCTGAGGATATCGTATTTACAGAAACCATCGCAAGATTTTCTGCAGATTTAGGAATGCTCGTAAAACTCGGCACATAAAAACATAGGCTGTACATAAGAAATAAGGAAGCTCAGGCGTAATGCCCTGAGCTTTTTGCATGAATGGATGAGGAAGGAGGAATATGAGGAGAAGAGAGAGAATCGTATAGATAATGAAAATGAATGAGCATTCACTCGTTAAGGGGGGCGTTTAACGTGGAACTTTCAAAAGTATGGGAACCGATTCAAATTGGTTCGATGACGTTGCCAAATCGGATTATGATGGGGTCCATGCACGTTGGATTTGAAAAGCTTCAGAATGGTGTAGCGCGGCTTGCTACCTTTTACGCAGAGCGTGCCAATGGAGAGGCAGGTCTGATCGTGACAGGAGGGGCTGCCGTACATCCAGAAGGCGGCATGGGCGACGAGTATTGCAATGTATACAAAGACGAGGATATCGAGAAATTGCGCCTGATCACGAAAGAGGTTCATCAAGCCAATGGGAGAATTGCGTTGCAGCTGTTCCATGCTGGGCGTTATGCCTACAAGGAAGCAACAGGATTAGACCCGGTAGCACCATCACCATTGCAGGCGCCGATTAACCGTTGGAAGCCGAGAGAGTTAAATGCAGAGGAGATCGAAGCAACGATCCAATGCTTTGCTGATGGTGCCGTCCGTGCTAAAAAAGCTGGTTTTGACGCCGTAGAAATTATGGGTTCGGAAGGATACTTGATCAATCAATTTTTGTCCCCTGTGACCAATAAGCGAGAAGATGAGTGGGGTGGGGACTTTTTACGCAGAGCCCGTTTTGGTATTGAGGTGGCTAACCGTGTCCGCCAAGCAGTCGGACCGGATTATCCGATCATCTACCGGATGTCGGGATTGGACTTGATGCCAGATAGTACGACGATGGAAGAGACATTGCAATTTGCCAAAATGCTGGAGGAGGCAGGAGCTGATGCTCTCAATGTCGGAATTGGCTGGCATGAATCACAAGTACCGACGATTGGCATGATGGTGCCGCGTGGAGCATATGTATGGGTGGCGCAGCAAGTCAAGCAGGTCGTGAACATCCCGGTTATCGCCAGCAATCGAATCAGCGACGTGCGTCAGGCTGAAAAGATTTTGTATGAGGAATGCAGTGATATGGTTTCGATGGCCCGTCCGTTTTTAGCGGACCCGTATATCGTTCAAAAAAGTAAAGAAGGACGCTTTGATGAAGTAAACACGTGCATTGCTTGCAATCAAGCCTGTCTCGATCATATTTTTGAGGGGAAGGTAGCCTCCTGTCTGGTCAATCCTCTCGTGGGCAGAGAAGCAGAGTGGCAGTTGGTTCCGGCGGAAAACCGCAAGAAGGTAGCTGTAATCGGTGCGGGGCCTGCTGGCTTGGAGGCGGCTCGTGTGCTGGCAGAGCGAGGGCATCAGGTGATCATCATAGAGGCCAAAAAACAGATCGGTGGACAATTAAACTACGCCAGACAGGTGCCGGGTAAAGAGGAATTTAATGAAACGCTTCGCTATTATCAGACAGAGCTTGCGCGTCTTGGTGTCGAAATAAGGCTGGGAACACTGGCAGAGGCAGAAGCCCTAATCGAAGAAGGCTTTGCAGAAGTTGTGGTAGCAACGGGTGTCATTCCACGGCGTCCAGAGATTCCAGGTGTGGAGCTCGAACATGTGAAGGGGTACGATGCGGTATTTGAAAAGCGCGCCAAGGTTGGTAGACAAGTAGTCATCGTCGGTGCGGGAGGAATCGCATGTGATTTGTCCCATTTACTGATGCACGACGAAACGATTTCACCGAAGGCAGCGGAGTACTTGCAGGAGTATCGGATTCTCGATGGAAGAGCTGTACAGCAACTGCAACAGCGAAAACGAAAAATCAGCATGCTGCGGCGAGGAAAGCATGTCGGATCGGGCTTGGGCAAAACGACGCGTTGGGCAGTTCTCTCCAACCTGAAGCGACGGGGCGTAGAGATGCTGACACAAATTGAATACAGCCGAATTGCTGAAGAAGGGGTGTATTTCATTCAGGATGGGGAGGAACGCATGATTCCTGCTGATACGGTCATTGTAGCGGCTGGAGCGACCTCCAACAATTCGCTATACCACGCATTGCTGGATCGGCTACCTGTGCACCTCATAGGCGGTGCTAAAGAAGCGGGAGAGCTCGATGCCAAGCGCGCCATTTTGGAGGGGGCGACCGTAGGAAGAGCGATTTAAGGGATGAAAGATTCTCTATTTCGAAAACAACGGTGATCGGATATGATTAAGAAAAGTATGTCGTCTTTTTAGAAGTTTTGTCGAATCGCTTTTCAACATCCGCTAATTTTTGCAAAATGAAGTTATACTGTTCAAATTCATTTGATTGGGGGCTCTCGCCTTGATGAACCATAATGGCATTCTCTTAGGGAAACGCTACTTCCTGTACTCGTTAGCACCGCTAGTAGAGGTGGAGGGATGGACGTTTACGATAGCCCCGGGGTTTAAGTTGATCGCAGGCGGGAGTGCCAATCCATTACAGACATTAATCAGCGTATACCGAGAGAATGAAAAGGTAGCGCAACTCGTGCTTCATCATAGACGAAGTGATTCAGATGTCACTGTGCAGGCTGTATCGAGTGATCTCCTGTTAGAAATCGCCCCGGCGACTAGAACTGTAAGTGTAGCAGAAAAGCTGTAAGGCACCCTGAACGGGGTGCTTTTCGCTTTCGAACTTCAATCATCATTCCGAGCAATCGAGGAGGCGGCAGGATCATGGTAGGGAACGAATGGCAGGTAGGTCAGTTTCAATTGTCTTGGCTGAGAGGTGGACTCACGAAGCTGGACGGGGGCGCAATGTTTGGAGTCGTGCCCAAGCCGCTCTGGAGCAAAAGATACCCAGCAAATGATCTCAATCAAATCCCTTTGCGTGCTGACCCAATCCTGGTACAGGCTCATGGCAAGCGCATCTTGATTGAATCGGGTATGGGAAATGATCGGCTAACGGAAAAACAGAAGCGCAATTTTGGCTTGGAGGAAGAGTCTCAAGTGGTGGACTCCCTCGCTGCAAAAGGGTTGTCTCCTGCCGATATTGATATCGTCATCATGACACATATGCACTACGATCATGCCAACGGACTTGTCTCTGTTCGTGATGGACAACTGGTCTCTACGTTTTCACAGGCTGTCATCTACGTGCAGGAGCAGGAATGGGCAGAGATGAGAGAGCCGAATATTCGCTCGAAGAATACATATTGGGAAGAGAACTGGCGTCCGATTGAGAATCAGGTAAAGACGTACGGAGCTTCGCACGAAGTAGTGCCAGGAATCACGCTTCATCATACAGGCGGTCACAGTCAGGGACATGCTATTGTCCGAATGGAGACAGAGGGGCACCTGCTTTTGCATCTGGCGGACATCATGCCTACACACGCCCATCAAAATCCATTATGGGTGATGGCCTACGACGACTATCCGATGACATCCATCTTTGCAAAAGAAGAATGGATCAACAACGGGATCAAGCAAGGTGCTTGGTTCACGTTTTACCACGATAGCGTTTACCGTGCGGTGAAATGGAACGAGCAGGGAGAAATGGTTGATCGTATTGAAGTTACTTTGTAAAAAGGATAGGCAAAGACCGTCAGCGTTTTCTGGCGGTCTTTTGTGTTGTCTAAGGCTTCTGTGTCCAACCCTATCGAAATTTTGATTACTCTCATAGAAATGTTTCATAATCAAAAAATTTTGAATGCTCATTGACGAACGACCATTGCCTCTCTACAATGGGAACATCACAGAGCATCTGTTCTGGCAGCGATGGGAAAGCATAACAGTGGTGAGGAGAGAGAAAATGAGCTGGATCAAGATGCGTTTACAGGAGTTTCACCCGATCGTCTGGTCATTAGTCGTCGGGACCGTGTTCGTCCGGGCCGCCAGCTCGATGAGCATGCCGTTTTTGTTTTTATACTTGTCTAATCAAACAGATATGAGCTTGGCAATGATCGGTTTGACGATTGGAGCAGGACCACTCGCGGGTACAATCGGAGGCTTTATTGCGGGGGCATGGTCAGACAGGATCGGGCGCAGGCGAGTCATGCTAGGGGCGTTGTATGTATGGACGCTCGTGTTCGTCGGGTTTGCGCTTAGTAAAGACCCGTGGATTCTGCTTTTGCTCAATATAGCAGGGGGACTCTGTCGCTCCTTCTACGAACCCGTTTCACAGGCACTGATGGCAGATGTAACGCCGCAAGAGAAACGGCTTCGGGTGTTCGGTATTCGCTACATGGCAATTAACGTAGGGGTAGCGGTTGGGCCTATCGCCGGGGTAGTGCTGGCGAAAAGCTCTGTAGCCCTGCCTTTCCTGATGACTGCGCTGATTTATCTGATCTATGTGATTAGCTTGCAAGGATTATTGAACAAGTTCGGCATCAAACAAATTGAAGGCCAAAAGAAAGAAGTCGTTACATTTAGCCGTGCATTCAGCGTAGTGGTCAATGACAAGGCGTTTCGCTTATACATGCTCGCCGGTGTTTTAGGAGCGATTGGCTACTCGCAGATGTCTTCTACGCTGGCCAAATTCGCAGAAATGACAGTCGTGAACGGAACAGAACTGTTTGCCATCCTGATGACCGTCAATGCCATTGTCGTTGTTGTGATGCAGCTTCCGTTGACGACTTGGGCAGAAAAAAAGACGCCTCTCACCGCAATATTGGTGGGAAACGTCATGTATGCGGTTGGTGATGTGGGTTATGCCTTTGCCAATTCGTGGCTGATTTTCATTGTGGCGATGGTATTTTTCACGATTGGAGAAATCCTTACGTTTACCGCAGGGGATGTCCTGATCGACCGAATGGCACCAGAGAATATGCGCGGCAGCTATTACGGTGCGAAAAGCTTCAGCAACCTCGGCCAGTTCATCGGTCCGTGGATGGGTGGATTGCTGTTGGCACATTACGGAGGTACGACCTTGTTCCTGGTGGTAGCAGCTACCTCGATGATGAGCAGTGCCTTCCAATGGGCGGGTGCTCGGGCCTTTGAGGCAACCCGCGGCAAGTCCTTGAATGAGGCGAGGGCTGAATCACTCTAACGCTTGCAAGATACGATCCGCCATCCGCTTATAGCCATCGGCATTCGGGTGGAAATGGTCTGTATACAAGTAGTTTTGTTCCTTGCGCAAGAACAAGTCGTAGGTCGGCACCACGAAAACTTGCGGGTACCGGGAGGCGATTTGGGACGCCTGATTGTTCCAGTCGAGTACGGGCCCGATGGTGTCGACGGCTGCTTCGGTATTGCCAAAAGGATTGTACAGGGATGTGTAAACGATCGTCGCCGTCTTGTTGACGGTACGAACCTGCTTGAGAATCTCTTCATAGTTGACCGCAAGCTGATTAAGAGCTGTGGTCACTTTTTCTTTTTCAATGGTATACAGCCCGCCTGTCTGCCTGAACAAGTCATTTCCGCCGATGGTAAAAAGAATCAGATCGGCCTCTGCAAGCAGCTTCTTTACTTGCTCCTGGGACATTTGCTTGAGCAACTCAGATGATTCCTGTCCATTAATCGCGAGGTTTGTAAAAGTAATCGACTGGCCCGATTTTTTCTCCAATGCTTGGCGAACGAGTCCGACATAGCCTTGACCGTTTGCGTCTCCGGCACCGCGCGTGAGGGAATCTCCTAGTGCGACTACTTTATGGACACCCTTTTCTGGTAAAGGCGAGGGTGGCAGCTCTTTTTTGGTAGGTGGGGTTGCTGTGGATGGTGCCAACTGCTGCGGATTCATCGCGAGGACAAACCCTGTCGCAAATAAGAGAAAGGAGAGTAAAGACAAGAGACCTGCCGTGCGCCAAAGAAATTGGCCAGATGTGCGCATCGGGTATCCTCCTATTCGTTTTAAAGTGTATGGTCATGGTATAATGTGGATGGACATCTTATGACAGTGTACCATAAACAGAATGCCATCGTCAGTTGACGAGGGGAGACTCAGATAGGAGGGCGCACATTGGCCGAAACGGTCCTCTCAGTAAAAGGATTGCAAAAAGCGATTGGCAAAAAGCCGATCATTCATGATATTACGTTTGACGTTTTCGCCGGAGAGGTATTTGGATTTCTCGGGCCAAATGGCGCAGGCAAAACTACTACGATTCGCATGCTCGTTGGATTGGCAAAAGCCGATGGGGGAGATATTCGCATCGGAGGCATCTCCCTTCAGGAACAGTTTCCGCAAGCGATTGCGCAGGTTGGTTGTATCGTCGAAAATCCGGAGCTGTACAAGTTTTTGACGGGCAGAGAGAATCTGGAACAGTTTGCGAGAATGAGCGGCGGCATTACGCCTGAACGTATTGAGGAAATCGTCCGCTTCGTTGATTTGGAGCGGGCGATTGATGATAAGGTGAAAACGTACTCACTCGGAATGAGGCAGCGTCTGGGGATCGCGCAGGCACTTTTGCACCGTCCGAAAATATTGATCCTGGATGAACCGACGAACGGTTTGGACCCGGCGGGGATTCGTGAATTGCGCCAGTTTATTCGCAAGCTTGCCGAGGAGGAAGGGCTCGCTGTCTTCATTTCAAGTCATCTTCTCAGTGAAATCGAGATGATGTGCGACCGGGTGGCGATTATCAGCCAAGGGAAGGTCATTTCGGTTGGATTAGTCAAAGAACTGATGGAGCAGTTTGCTGATCAGGTCGATTGGACAATCCCGTCTTCCCATATACAAAAGGCCGAGGAAGTCCTGCGAAAACTGCCAGCAGTGACAGAAGTGTGGGTGATTAGTGAAGAGCGTCTGAAATCACGCATGGATATAGAAAAAGTGAGCGAGGCGAACCAAGCGCTGGTCAATGGTGGCATTCCTGTGATGGGGATTGCGACAAAGACGGTTACACTGGAAGACCTGTTCCTTACATTGACGGGAGGAGGGGGAAGTCATGGAGCAGAGCATGGTGGGGCTCGTACAGAATGAAACCATAAAATTGCTGCGTCGGCGCCGTTTTCTCGTCGTCGTGCTGATCTTGGCGATTCTGATCCCGATTTTTACATACGCGCAGTACCGCTCGGTTGTCACTGCACAAGAACGAATGGGGACGACTGACTGGCGCCCGCTATTAACCCAACAAATCGTCGATATGCAAAACAGATTGGCATCAAGCCGTCTTCCTGAAGAGTGGCGGGATTTTATCAAGGTCAGGATTGCACAGCAGCAATATTATTTGGATCACGACATTAACCCGATGGCACCGGGGGGACCTACATTTGCTCGTGGCTTTATGGATCAAGCCATTTCGATGTTTTTGCCGATGATCATCGTCGTACTCGCGGTTGACCTCGTATCTTCTGAGTTTAGTGAGGGGACGGTCAAACTACTATTAACGCGACCCGTACGGCGTTGGAAGGTACTGACCAGCAAATACATCACCCTGCTGCTGTTTACCTCTCTTACGGTTCTCACGACACTGATTCTTGCTTACTTGCTCTCTGGGGTCGTGTTTGGCTATTCAGGATGGGACCTGCCCATTTTGACGGGCTTTGAAGTATCGGGAGGAGAGCTCGAGACATCTGGCGCTTTCATGCTGCCACAGTGGCAATTTTTGCTGATGCAGTACGGACTAGGCTGGTTCGTTTGCGTCGTGGTTGCAACGGTAACACTTATGGTCTCTGTTTTGGTTCGGAGTGCGGCTGCGGGGATGGGAATTATGATGGCGGCGTTAATTAGCGGAACGATCCTGACGCAGATGGCATCCTCCTGGGAATCGGCCAAATACTTGTTCGTGGTAAATTTGCAGCTTACGGATTATCTCAATGGAACACTGCCTCCGATTAAGGGGATGACGTTGCCGTTCTCGTTGACGGTACTGAGTGTATGGGCGATCGCAGCACTGATCATTGCATACGCGACCTTTATCCGTAGGGATGTCACATCCTAATTTGGCAAATTCCGTTACTTAATGGCAAGTCTGCTCGTCTTAACCATGACGAATGAAAAAAGACAGCGAGAGGGGAAAGGCGAACAGAATGGATGTATTATGGAAAGCAGGCTCGGTGACACTATCTGGTATGTTTGAGCTGTGGGCAGCGATCCCTGTAGGTTTTATGTTGCAGCTACCACCGGTTCTGATCGGAATATGTAGTGCGGTGGGTGCGATTATCAGCGCAGGTGCTGTTATTTTCGTGGGAGGTTCCTTGCGCAATTGGCTTTTAAAGCGTGTAGAGAAACGGAGCAAGCGCCAGGGGCGCATGTGGCAGATATGGGATAAATACGGAGTGGTTGGCCTCGGTCTCGCTTCGCCGCTTTTAACAGGAGCCCCACTGGGAGCTGCTATCGGCATCTCGCTGGGAGCCCCTACGAAAAAGCTCATGCTGTGGATGTCGGTGGGTATTATTATCTGGAGTGCGCTATTGACGGCAGGTGTGGCTTTTGGACTTTTGCAATTCATGGTACCAGAAACGAAATAGCTAAATGCAGGAAAGCCGCCAAATTATGGCGGTTTTTGTTGATGCTTATCATAACGTGAGTCTGTAGACAATCTCTCCATCGTATACGTCGCCAGTTTCTTCAAAACCGGTTTGACTGTATAAATGTCTTGCACCTGCATTGTCCGGGCATACGGTCAGGTTGACAAATCGGCTTTGCGGGAAACGGTTCCGTACCGTATCCACGATCGCTGCGAGTGCCGCTCTGCCATATCCTTTGCCTTGGTACTGGTGATCAATCAAAAAACCATTGAACCAGTAACACCAATCTGTGGAGGCGTCATAAGCAATCATGACAAACCCAACCATTTCATCAGCGTCATACAAACAGAATGGTTCATAGGCGCAGTTGTCACCGTCAGGACGGATATGAACCTTCGCCAACGAAACGGCAATAGAGGGGACAAACCGCTGCTGCTCATCCTGCACCTGCAAGCGTAGTGCATCCTGCCAGTTATCTCTGGTTGTTGGAACTAATCGAATATTAATGTCTTTGATAAGTCTTCACCTCGATCATTTTGATAGCTTAAGCGTAACCGATCCCACCTGAAAAATCTTCCTTTTCCACATGGTGATTTTTTCGTAAAATAAACCAAGGATACAAATAGAAAAGTTCCCGAAAGTGAGGTAACTGACATGGACGAGAAAAAAGAAGCGTTGGTCCCTGAACTGGAGGATCTAGTTCATAAATTTACAGAGCTGTTGACAGGAGAAGCGACACCTGAGCGCGTAGAAATGGTAAAGGTATGGTGCTTGTACACGACGATGGCAAAAGCGATGCCGCCGCTGATTCAGCATTGGGGAAGCGAGCCTGAGCATCTGGAAGCACGGAATCAAATTCGGGAAATCATCGAGCAGATCAAGCAATGGAATCAGGAGAAAAATCAAAAGCATTAAAAGTAGAAAAAAACGCTGTCACTTTGCGAAAGAGGACAGCGTTTTTTTACTTCAATCGAATCTCTAACCGGCGTAGAGGCATCAACTCTCCTTGGTACTGTAGGAGCCCCTGCTTGATCAGCTCATGAACTCGGTATGTCAAATACATATCACCAATACATTGATCGCTTTCCCCCATGACGGTACCGATCACACGTGCAGCCTTTTGGAACTCTTTAGATGCATATTCCAAGATCGAGGCATCATAAAAATCCTCCGATACTTCCAGTACCTCACCTTGTTTGTAAACGCGCAGCGTACTATCAGATTGCGACCACTTTTCCCATTCGTGGATGTGGCTTTGCACGAGAGGCGCAGGCATATTCTTTTTCACCTGATAAGCATCCATCACGAAATTAGGAGGGAGGGCACCTACGCTTTTCAATACATAAGATACCTCGTTGCCGTCTCTGTTTCTTAGTTTGTAATCGTAATTCACACTAAATGCCGTTATGTCAATTGTTTCGAATGAGAGGCTTTTATCCTGAAGCATGGAGACAATATAATGAATCCCTATGCTGTCAGATGCGTTCTGACCATGCCACAGAATTACGTTACTGCCGTCCGGAATCTGAGCTGGAAAGGATAGATTTCGTAGCAGGTATGCCTTTACTGTTGTCAGGTCTTCGGGAGAGATTGCTTCAACTCGTTTGAAAAAAGAATGAATCCATTCAATCCTTTTATTCATCCCGGTTGCGGTCTCCAGTTGATGTAGCGGTCCAACTGAAAAATCATCCTCGATACAGATGATGCTTTCCGTTTGTAGTAGATTCTGTTTGCGGAAGACGGATCGAAGTGTACCGTAGGCAGATAGGCCGAAGCAGATGTGAAATTTGTCCATTAGTTAGCTCCTCAGAATTATCTTCCTTCAATATATCGTAAATTGGATTTGATCAAAAGACAGAACAGAAAAAAGACACGATCCTGAATTTCAGGTCGTGTCTTTTCTAATGGTAGGGATCTTTTTACGGATTCCACGTAATATGTTTGGCAGCATCCATTAATTCATTTAAAGTGACTCCATGTGCCGTCATGACTACATACAACGACTGGTTGTCGGATTGAGCGTTAAAATGAGCCGCGTGCTGTGCTGTTGATGCTTTTGAATCGGTTTGATCAAAAGAAACAGCGATGGCTTGTTCTCCGTTGACCGCGAACAACTGAGTAGCGGAGAAAGTACCTGGGATTGAGAGGCTGCGCTTGCCTTCTGTATTTCGCACAACATCTACGCGAATCCAGTCGTTGTTCCGCTTGTAATCTGCAGTTAAGCGAGTCACCTTCTGACTGGTTTCGGATTCATATTGGACCGATACCGTACTCATCGAGAACCCATTCGGTGCTTGCGAGAGGGCAGGCACGGGCATATCTGATGCTTGTACAGCGGTGTTCAAATCCGAGAAGGAAGAGAGCGTAATGGGGTGCTTCGCTTCCGTCGGCAACGTTGGACCCACTAATGCATTCTCCGTCGTGCCGCCATCAGCAGTGTTTGGTTCCAATTGGGAAGCGATCCCAAAGGTCGTAGGATTCTCAGCAGCAGTGCTATTGGCTTCCTTAGCGGCTATATGGTCACCACTTTTTACTGACTCGGCAGGAACTTCCGATTTCGCTTTTGCCGCTTGATCAGTAGTGTTTCCTTGCAGTCCACGGGATGCCACGCTGTTTTGCCCGTCTTTATTGATCGTACGTGGCTCTGGTGTTGCTACTTTTTCCTCTGGTTTCACCATCGCAATCGCATTGTTCGATTGGGGAGGTGATGCAGGAGGTGTCTCTTTTGTAGGTGCTGTCGGAGCGACCTGCGATTGTGTAGCCGCGGACTCTGGATTGCTTTCTGCTTTTTTCATCGTCGCACTATCAGCGGCTGCTGGTAGGGAAGCGATAGCAGGTGCTGGAGCTTGCGGTTCCGATTTTGATTCCGCTTCGTCGTAGGCAATAGTGTTCCTGGTGTCTTTCATTCCGTTTTCTTGTACAGCAGCCATTTGAATATTATTCGGTTCCAGTTGTTGGTATCCGACGAAACCAACTGCGAGCAAGACAGCCGCTGCGCTAACCCAGGCGTATGAAGGGAAGCCTTTGGTCCAACGCTTGTTTGGCTTTGAAATCACTGTGCTCGTTTGTTGCTCTGAAGATACAGAAGCGGCGTGAGGGGGTACACCTTTTCCTGCGGTCTGGTAGATTGCTTGCATGATTCTGTCTTCCAGGTTCGCTTGAGGTAGTGGAACCTCCTTCAAGAACTGCACCTCCTCTTCTGTTGTCATTTGCGTTTCTATCCAAGCGATGCATTCGTCACAGGTTTCAATATGTGAGTGTGAATCGCTATCTGTGTCATCTAGCCATGCTTTTCTAAATGCCTGGCAGTTCATGTACGAGCCCCCCTTCCTTGCGGGATAACAATTTTGCGAGTTCCTGACGAGCACGCAAGTAACGGACGCGAGCTGTAGATTCGGCGATGCCGAGGAGTGTAGCTATTTTTTCAAACGGATATTCGTGCGTACAGCGAAGGACAATCACTTCTCGATAAGAATCTGACAGTAAGGCAAAGGCCTCCTGAATTTCTCGGCGTTGCTCTTTTGTCATGAGCGATTCCTGAGGGGATTCGTCCCGTGTATTGGACGGCACATAGGCCAGTTGTTCATCCGAGTCATGATACTTTCGGCGACGCAAGAAGTCGATGCTCTTATTTCGTGCAAGCGTATGTAACCAAGAAGAAAACTGGCTGTCCCCGCGGAATGTGGACAATTTTTCATACGCTTTAACAAATACTTCCTGAGTGAGATCCTCTGCATCAGAGCGATTGTTTACCATTTTGTAAATGAAAACGTAGATCATATGCTGATATCGCTGGATGAGGTCGCGATACGCTTCGATGTCGCCTTGAAGAATCCGCTGAATGATTTCGGCGTCGGATTGCATTGAATCTTTGGCCTCCCTTCCCTCTATGAGACGCTGGTTACTCGTAAACGTTTCAGACCAGCGTTTCGATTTCTATAATATCGTATGGATAGCCTTGTTCGACCAGAAAAAGCTGGCGATGGAGCGAAAACTCCTGCTCTCTCGTGTCTCGTGTTACTAATGTATAAAAATGGGCGGTGTTGTCGTCTGTTTTTGGCCGTAAGATACGTCCAAGGCGCTGTGCCTCTTCTTGCCTGGAACCATACGTCCCGGAAATTTGGATCGCGACGTTGGCATCCGGCAAATCAACCGCAAAATTGGCTACCTTGGATACGATCAGGCGTGTGATTTCCCCTTTTTTAAACTGCGTGTATAAAAGCTCACGTTCTTTGTCCGGTACTTTTCCTGTAATGAGTGGCAGTTGGAGGGCTGTTGCCATCTGCTCTAGCTGATCGATATATTGCCCGATGATCAAAACACGATCGTGGGCGTGCCTCTCCAATAGCTCGCGGACGACCTCCAGTTTTTTTGGATTTTCCGCCGCAATGCGAAACTTTTGACGAGCGGTTGCATGTGCATAAGCCTCCCGCCACTTCGGCTCAAAGGGGAGTCGAATTTCTCTGCAATGCGCCTCTGCGATCCAGCCTTGCTCTTCCATGACTTTCCACGGAACCTCGAACTTTTTTGGACCAATTAGCGTGAATACATCTTCCTCCCGTCCGTCTTCCCGAACAAGAGTAGCAGTCAGCCCAAGTCTGCGAGTGGCTTGAATCCCAGAAGTGACACGAAAGATGGGTGCGGGCAACAAATGCACCTCATCGTAAATAATAAGCCCCCAGTCGCGCTCTGAAAAGAGTTTCAGATGAGGAAAATCATCTTCGGCGGTGGGGCGGTATGTAAGAATTTGATAAGTCGCCACAGTTATCGGCTTGACTTCTTTGTTGTCACCAGTGTATTCGCCGACCATATTTGGATCAAGTCCCGTTTTGTCCAAGAGCTCTGCAATCCATTGACGAACCGATGTCGTATTCGTGGTCAAAATGAGTGTGGCTGTTTGCAATTGGCAAATGGCACCAAGTCCAATGACTGTTTTTCCAGCACCACAGGGCAGGACGAGTACGCCGCTTCCCCCGGTCACAGCTCCACCAGAATAGAAGGCATCGATAGCTTCTTTTTGATAAGAGCGCAAGGAGAATGCCCTGCCTCGGGATGTCGTTTCCCGCAAGCTGACTGCACAGGATTCGCCTTCTGTATAGCCTGCCAAATCTTGAACAGGAAACCCGAGCTTCATCAGCTCTTGTTTGATCAGACCCCGCGCATAGCTTTTGATGACGAATTCATTCTCAAAAAGAGCAGCGATTGATTTATAGCTGGTCACCTCTGCTAAAAGAAGTGGGTCATTACTCATTAATACGAGTTGATCACCAATGCGTTCCAAACGAAACAAGCCATATTTTCGCATCGTATCTTCGATTTCTTTGACGATGGTAGGTGGGACACCGTACTTGCTGTAATTGCCAAGCACGTCTGTTACCTCTTGGGATGTAAGACCAGATGCAGCCGCATTCCAAAGCGATAAAGGAGTGATTCGATAGGTATGGATGTATTCTGGGTTCTTGATTAGCTCGGTAAAACCGCTGATAGCTTGTCTGGCCTCGGGAAATAAAGGATGCTGTGTTTCCAACAATATCGTCCGATCGCTTTGAACGATCAAGGGCAGGTCTGGACGGTACGACAATAGACTCACCTCATTACAAAAGGCATAGGAATCAGCACTATGGTATCACAATCTCAAAAAGAAAGAAAAACGAACAGGTAACATTTTAGCGAGGATGGGAAACAATATCCCAAAGCATGGACGGAAAGGACGGCGGGGAGCATGGCAATTTGGGGAAGCTTGTTTAATTTGATCTTGGTCATAATCCTCGTACTCCTGAACGGGTTCTTTGTTGCGACTGAATTCGCGATCGTAAAAGTAAGGGAATCGCGCATTGCCCAGCTTGCAGCGGAAGGAAACAAGCGTGCTGTTGACGTCGAGAGGGTCCTGCACAATTTGGATGCCTATCTCTCCGCGTGCCAACTCGGGATTACGCTCGCTTCATTAGGGCTCGGTTGGCTGGGAGAGCCTGCCATCGCGCATCTCTTGCATCCAGTTTTTCGTTATTTCCATTTAAATGAAACGGTTGTTACCAGTATTTCCTTTATTATCGCTTTTTCGGTGATTACGTTTTTGCATATCGTTCTGGGGGAGCTGGCTCCGAAGACATTGGCTATTCAATACTCCGAAAAGGTAGTATTGGCAGTAGCGAAGCCGATCCAGCTCTTTTACAAAATCATGTATCCCTTTATTCAAATGCTGAACTGGTCCGCGAGCCGTTTTCTTGCGCTTTTTCATATATCCTTGGAGCCGCATCAGGAAGCACATACAGAAGAAGAGATTCGCATTCTTGTCAATGAAAGTCATAAAAGCGGCTTGATTGATCAAACCGAACTGATGCTGGTCGATAATATTTTTGATTTCTCGGAGACGATGGCAAGAGAAATTATGGTTCCGCGTACGGATATGGTTGTCTTGAACCTGCGCGATCCCTTTGACGAAAACGTCAAGCATGTCCAAAACGGGCGGTTTACCCGCTACCCAGTAGTGGATGGTGACAAGGATCATGTAGTAGGCAGCCTGCACATTAAAGATATGCTGACTGGGCTATTAGAAGGAGAGAGCCATGACCTTCAGACCTTCATGCGTTCTATTTTGACGGTACCGGAGACGATCTCGATCAGCCGGTTGTTGACCATGCTGCAAAAACAGCGAGGACAAATGGCGATTATCATTGACGAGTATGGGGGCACTGCCGGGCTGGTGACCCTCGAGGATATAATGGAAGAAATTGTTGGTGACATTCAAGACGAGTTCGACGACGAGCGCCCGGAGGTGGAACGCAGTGACGGGATGCTGTCACTAGACGGACGTATGCTACTGGAAGAAGTGGGCGATTATCTGGACATTGAATTGGAGTCGAGCGATGTCGATACGCTAGCAGGCTGGATTTACATGCAAATCGATCATCCGCCGCGCGTGGGGGATCGAGTAAAAGAGGGGATGTACGAATTTGTCGTGGGAGAAGTCGACCATTACAGAATCACTAGGGTATATGCAAAGAAAATCGGCAAAGCAGAGGAAGAAATCAGTTCCCCGTAAGTGAGGAAAGGGGGCTTCTCAATGCGTCATATAATTGCTATAATGGGACACAAGTTGCATAGATGGCAATGAGCCTAATTGCTTAGGGTGATTAGAGCAGCTGAGAGTAGAGACTAGAGGAGGAAGTACAGATGAGACGAGCAGTCAGTATGGTACTGACCGCATTGCTGGCGTTTTCTTTGGCAGCATGTGGCAACGAAACAGGTGGGAAAACAGAGACAGCAGCAACGACAGGCCAAGGGCAAACAGTGAAGCTGGGGCTGACACAATTTGTGGAGCACCCTGCGCTGGATGCTATTCATAAAGGAATTTTGGATGGTCTGAAGGATGCTGGCTACGAAGAGGGCAAGAACTTGGAGGTAGACTCCCAGAACGCCCATGGTGACATGAACAATACCGTCTCGATCGCACAGAAGTATGCCGGAGATAAAAAGGATATTGTCGTAGCGATTGCGACGCCATCCGCTCAGGCTGCAGCCAAGGCGATTGCTGACAAACCTGTTGTTTTCAGTTCCGTAACAGACCCGATCTCGGCTCAACTGGTTGGCAGTCTGGAAAAGCCAGACAAAAATGTCACCGGGACGTCCGATAAAGTATCGATGGAACAACAATTAAAGCTGGTGAAAACCTTCCTGCCTGAGCTGAAAAAGCTGGGCGTGATCTATACGACCTCCGAAATTAATTCAGAGGTACAGGTCAAGGAATTGGAAGACGCAGCGCAAAAAGAAGGCGTAGAAATCATCAAGGCAGGCATTTCACAGTTATCCGAAGTGCAGCTGGCAGCTCAAGGGCTCGCTAGTAAAGCAGATGCCATTATTATCCCAATTGACAACACCGTCGTATCCTCCTTTGAAGCGGTACTCGGAGCAGCAGAGGAAAACAAAATCCCTGTATTTGCTTCTGATACCGATACAGTGAAACGTGGAGCGGTTGCTACTTACGGGATTGATTACTACCAAATCGGTAAACAAACAGGCGATATGGCTGCCCGTATCTTAAAAGGGCAAACTGTTGCTGATACTCCTGTAGAGATTTCGAAACAAGCTGATTTGTATATTAATGAAACAGCTGCTGCAAAGTTTGGGCTCACTATTTCTGAGGCACTCAAACAACAGGCGAAAGAAATCATCAAGTAAAAAGAGAGCGTCATGCTCTCTTTTTATTCTTTTAAAACCGTTTTATCCATGTTAAAATTGTAGAAAAAAATTCACGAGGGGGAATTCACTAAATGTTCAAACAAAAGAAGAGTATTAAAATTTTTCAGAGTTTTTTATTTCCTTTATTGCTTTTGTCTGTTACCGCTTGTGGACAGCAAAGCACTACCCCTGCAAACAATTCTACACCAGCTCCTGCAACTACGACGGCACCTGCTCCGTCTGAAACCAAGCAGTTGACAATTGGCATTGCCCAATTCGTTGAACACCCTGCTTTGGATGCAGCAAGAGAGGGCTTTATCAGCCAACTGGCTAAAAACGGCTACGAAAAAGACAAGCAAGTAAAAATCGATGTGCAATCCGCTCAAGCGAGCATGGATACAGCCATTCAGATTGCCCAAAAATTCGAGGCTGACAAAGTAGATTTGGTGTTGGCCATTGCGACTCCAACGGCACAAGCTGCTGCACAAACCAGTAAAGAGATTCCGATCCTGTTTACTGCGGTAACAGACCCGGTAGAAGCTGGTCTCGTAGCTGCGATGGACAAGCCGGGAGCCAACGTAACCGGTACATCGGATATGAACCCTGTCGAAGAGCAATTGAAGCTGATTAAAGAAATGAAAGCTGATGCGAAATCTGTTGGAATCATTTATAGTTCTGGTGAAGTCAACTCCAAAGTACAGGTAGATGCGGCAAAAGCTGTAGCCGGCAAGCTTGGTTTAGAAATCAAAGAAGCAGCGATTACGAGCGCGACAGAAGTGAAGCAAGCCGCTGAGTCCATGGTGGGCAAAGTAGATGCTTTCTACGTACCGACTGACAACATGGTTGTATCTTCGATTGCAGCTGTTATCGGTGTAGCGGAAGCACAAAAAATTCCGGTCATCGCAGGGGAAGAAAACTCTGTGAAGAGCGGAGCGATTGCCACTTACGGGATCGACTACACGAAGCTGGGCGAGCAAACTGCCGATATGGCAGCAAAAATCCTGAAGGGTGAAGCGAAGCCAGCTGATATGGCTGTAGAAGTGCAAGCAGACATGAAGCTCGTATTGAATAAGAAAGCAGCGGAAAAAATGGGTGTGACGATTCCGCAAGCCATGCTCGACCGTGCTGGACAAGTGATCGAGTAATAAATGCAGTAATTGGAGGATTTCTTCTATGAATCAACTGGCAGTAATGGGAGCCATTGAGCAAGGTTTACTATTTGGTATCTTGGCTCTCGGTGTATATCTGACCTTCCGTGTCCTGAACGTTCCTGACTTGACCGTAGATGGTAGTTTTGCCTTGGGAGGCGCAATCGCAGCCAAGTTCATTATCGATGGAACCAATCCGTTTTTGGCTACTCTGCTGGCTTTCATCGTAGGTGGTCTGGCAGGAGCTTTTACGGGCATCTTGCATACCAAAGGAAAGATTAACGCACTTTTGGCGGGGATCTTGACGATGATCGCTTTGTACTCAATCAATTTGCGTGTCATGGGGAAAGCGAATCTGCCTCTTTTGCGGGAGGATACCCTGTTCACTTATGTGAAGGATATGGGCATTCCAAACCTGGCCGTAGGTGGAGTTACCTTGCTGTCTGGTGTAGCAATCGTCTTTATCGTAGGGGTCATGGTGTTGAAGCTCATCATTGACTGGTTCCTGCATACGGATATGGGTCTGGATTTGCGGGCGACAGGTGACAACTCGAAGATGATCCGCAGCTTTGGGGTAAACACGGATTCGACTACGATCATCGGTTTGGCTCTCTCCAATGGCTTGGTAGCGTTAGCTGGTGCGTGGGTAGCCCAATACCAAGGCTTTGCGGATGTAGGGATGGGGATCGGGATGATCGTCATCGGTCTCGCTTCCGTTATTGTCGGGGAAGTTTTGTTTGGCAGTTCTTCGATTTTCCGAGTGACGCTTGCTGTCATTCTCGGCTCGATTGTGTACCGCTTGGTCATTGCACTGGCTCTGGATGCAGGGCTTAATCCTTCTGACATGAAGCTGATTACTGCCCTGATTGTTATCTTTGCCCTGACAGTTCCAACTGTGGCAAAAGGCATTTGGAAAAAGCAAGCGGGACGCACGGCAAGGGGAGGAAGCAGCGATGCTTAAAATTACAAACGTCAACAAAGTATTCAACGCAGGAACTGTGAATGAAAAGATCGCGCTTCGAAACGTCAATCTGCAGGTAAAGAAAGGAGAGTTCATCACCGTTATCGGTAGTAATGGTGCCGGTAAATCGACGATGATGAACATGATCTCCGGTGGACTGACGCCAGATAACGGTAGCATTACAATTGACGGCAAAGATGTCACGCGCTTGGCGGAGCACCAACGCGCAGGTCTGATCGGCCGTGTGTTTCAGGACCCAATGGCAGGTACAGCGCCGAACATGACGATTGAGGAAAATCTGGCAATCGCTTTGGGGCGGGGGAAACGCCGTACACTTGGATTTGGGGTGAATAACCAGAAGAGAGAGCTGTTCCGCGAGCAGCTCAAGCAGTTGGATCAAGGGCTGGAGAACCGTTTGAAGACCAAAGTTGGTTTTCTCTCGGGAGGACAGCGTCAAGCGCTTAGTCTGTTGATGGCTACCTTCACAGAGCCGAAGATTTTGCTCCTCGATGAGCATACAGCAGCGCTTGACCCGAAACGGGCGCAGTTGATTGTAGATTTAACGGAAAAAATCGTGGAGCGCTATAAACTGACAACGATCATGGTCACGCATAATATGGAACAAGCGTTGAACATGGGGAATCGTCTGTTGATGCTCCACGATGGGGGAATCATCCTCGACATTCCGGATGAGAAAAAACGGACGATGAAACCGCAGGATCTGCTTCGAGCATTCGAAACAGCCCGCGGTGGAGAAAGCTTCAGTGAAGATCGCTTTTTGTTAACCTAATTGGGTCGAATCAGCCTTCCTGTTCAAGCGGGGAGGCTTTTTCGTTGTTGGAAAGATACACGTATATGAATCCGGCACCGATTAAGAGAATGCCTGCGACAATGGTGAAAAGCAGCGTGCCGCCATAGTGCAGCAAGACAAGGCTGCCCAAGTACGGTCCGCACATGCGGGAAATATCCCAGTGTGTTCCTGTTATTGCGAAGTACCGCCCGCGCATTGTGACAGGTGATATCCGTGTGACGAAGGCCATCAATTGCGTCAGACCAATACTCTCTCCGATGACGAGTAACACTTGCAAAGCGAGAAGGACAGGTACGTTGTCAATAAAGGCGTAGCCCAAGGATACGATGAGAAAACAAATGTACGAGCCACTAATCAACAGGCGGGCTGGCAAGTGCTGGGTCCATTTGACGAGCAAATACTCGAACAGAAGCAACATGACCCCTTTTACCGCAATGAGCAAGGCGAGTGTTTGCAAATAGTCTGGCAGCGTGTATTTCAGATGAAGCTGGAGGTTCGTTTCGGTTTGCGCGTAAAACAGACTGATCGGCAAAGCCAGCATCATAATGGCAAGGGCTGGTCGATAAACATGCCAGGAGCCGCGTGAACGTACGTCTGCTGCTTCTTCGACGGGAGCTTCTGGCAGTGGGGTTTGCGGTATTTTCCACCAGACGGCAAAAGCATAGATCAATAGCGAGATCGCAGTAAATAAAAATGCCATAGCAGGATCGTACTTATAAATGATGACACCGACTAAAGGTCCCAATGCTGCCCCGATACTGCTGGAAGTATTGAGAAGGGCAAAAGCACCAGCCATTTGTGTGGAGGAAATCGTATCAGCGAGATGTGCACGGCTGACAGGGATAAACAAGGAGCGACCAGCACCGTTGATGATATACAGGATCGCAAAGCCCAGTATAGAGTCTGCCCAAGCCATTCCCAGCATGGCGAAGCCTTGTAGAAACAAGGCGAGTAGCATGATCGTTTTACGGCGATAACGGTCCGTGATGCCACCGGCAAATAGCGTCAGCAAAATCTCGGAGAAGGGCTGCAAACCAATGACGAGCATGGTCATAGTGACAGAGCCGCCGATGTTCTCGCTCAAGTACAAGACGAGAAACGGGGCGATCATGGCGCTGGATAAAGAGGTAAGCGTTTCGCCGAACAAACGGACCCAGAGGAGTGTCGGATACGCAGCAAAGACTCGACGCAGTGCATGAGGGATGTGTGACATAAGAAAATCCTTTCTTTCGGCTTTTTCCGGTTAGTTGGTGTTTTTAGAATTGTAAGGTGGCAAAGACCGGAGAAAAAGCGTACGATTAGGCGTATAGCTTTTTCATGTTTTATGAGGAAATTGGTGGTGGCAAGATGCAACTCGTTGAACAATACATGCGCTTATGTGCGGGTCGACCTACTGAAGCGATAGGGAATCCGCTTGACATATCGTTAGCTGAAGTTGCTTCCCTTTTGTTTTGTACATTGCGGAATGCGACCTTGACCTTGAAAAAAATGCAAAGCCAGGGATGGATAGTCTGGCAGCCGGGGAGAGGGCGAGGAAATCGATCTGTATTGACGTGCTTGCTTGTGCCCGAAGACCTGATTATGAGCGTAGCCAAGGAACTCGTGCAAAAAGGGGAGATTCGTGCTGCACGGGATATGATCGAGGAAAAAGGGAGAAATTTGCCTGTTTTGGGTGAAAAATTTTCACGATGGATGAATAGTCAGTTTGGACATCGTGTGAAGCGGGAAAAGGGAAGTAAGGGCAGAGTTGATACCTTGCGTTTGTTTTACAGTCGACCATTTGCAGGGCTTGATCCGATTCATATTCTCCTGCGCTCCGAGTCACATATGGTCAAGCAGCTATTTGATTCTCTGGTCCGGTTTGATCCATGCACGAGACGGATTGAACCCGCTATCGCTTTTTATTGGGAGGCGAGTGAAGAAGGAAAGCAGTGGACTTTTTACTTGCGGAAAGGTGTTTTATTCCATCATGGCCGCCCACTTGTTGCTGATGATGTGCGCTTTTCTTTACTTCGTTTGATGGAGCATTCCTTTAAACATCGCTGGCTAGCCGCTTCAATTGAATCGATTACCGTCAAAGATGACTACGTATTGACGATCTCTTTGCATAGGCCGGATGAATTGTTTTTACAGGCACTGAGCAAGGAATATATGTCAATTGTCCCCTGTGATTACGTTCTGGAGATGGGGGAGCAATTTGCTAAAATGCCAGTAGGAACGGGGCCGTTTCGAGTAGTCCGCAACGACGATTCCATGATCGTGCTAGAAGCGTTCACGCCTTATTTTGGGGGAAGGCCGTTCTTGGACCGAATCGAAATCTGGTGCGTTCCTGGAATGGCAGCAGAAGCACAGGCAGATGAGGGCTTGTTATCCGTAACGGCGTTGGATGATCATCGTGATACGAGCTTTCTAGCATGGAGTGACGTTGGCAGATTGGAAGAATGTTTTCAATACGTCAGTTTGAATGGAGCAAAAAATGGCCCGCTGTCACATAGCGAGCTTCGAAGTCTCCTGGTTGCTATCCTTTGTGGACAAGCCTTGAGACAAGAGCTACAGGGAACGAGGGAGCATGCAGTCATCTGGGGTAATACGGATTTGTTCCAAGGAAAAAGAGAGGTGCCGGATTCACAGGAGCTGGTTCGTATATTCAAAGAGAGCGGGTATCTGGGAGAGGCACTGTCGCTCTATACGTATCCAGATTCCGATCATATAGAAGATGCCCAGTGGATTCAGAAAACGTGCGAGGAATACGGAATTGCCATAGAGATCAGGTACGCATCCCCGGAGGAGCTTGCCTTGCCTTCGTTATTACGAGACGCAGATTTGGTTGTGGATAGTGCGAATGTAGATGAAAGGGCAGAGCTGTCTTTACGAGAATTTCTATACGCGGGTGCGTTGAGTATTTCTCATCATTTAGATCCGCATGGAAAGAAAGAGATCGCGCATTGGATGAACCGCATGTCGTGCGTCCAAACGGCACAAGACCGACAAGCATGCGTGGACATCATCATGCAAACTCTTGCGGCTTGCAGTACGTTTGTCCCGCTGTATTCGAATCGGGTAGAAATGCTTGCACATCCGCGTTTATCCGGTGTAAGTCTGGATGCCTATGGCTGGATTGATTTCAGACGCATTTTTGTGAGGGAATAGCATAAATTTGTCACATAATTATGTGAAACCGCTTTCGTTTTACATCGTATTATCATATGTAGTTATTTATTATGCTCATAAAGTTTTTTGAGGAGGAACCATGCCGGTGTATACCAAAATCGAAAAGGACAAACACATTTTGTTTGCGTCCATTCGCTTGATGATCTGCGTCGGACACGCCGACGGTTATATAGGAAATAAAGAAATGGATCGTATTCATGAAATCGTGAATTCGGAGCATTTTACATTGAAAGAACGACAAATTTTAATGGATGATATGGACTATCCGAAGCGTCCGGAGGTCATCGTGGAAGATCTGGTAGCCATGACGCAGGCTGAAAAGCTCGTTATGATGCGCAAGCTCTACCACATGGCATTGATCGATCGGAAGCTATCACCGTCGGAGACAAAAGAGATTGCCCGTATCGCATGCCTGATCGGAATCTCGGAGGAAAAGCAGCGTCAAGTAGAAGAGTGGATTCGTGAAGGGATTGTTTGGCGCGAACGCTGGAAAGATATTGTAGGTGAATAGCCGGGGCCCCAATATGATTGGGGTCCTTTTGTTTTAGGTGGAAGCGTGGCGCAGCCTCGTTTTCTACAGTACAATAAGAAAAATAACGTCTCAGCGAGTGGCAACGCTATGGATGAAGGAGGAGACCCTATTTTGCGGATTTTGGTTACGAATGATGATGGGATCGATGCTCTTGGTATCAAACGATTGGTAGAAGCTTTGCTCACTTTGGAGCGAGCGGAAGTCTATATCGTGGCACCGGTTGAAGAGAAAAGCGGGGTCGGACACGGAATCACTTATCGCAGTGCACTCGCGCCTGAACAGCGAGATTTTTACGGAATGCCTGTGAAAGCGTGGGCGGTCAATGGCAACCCTGCAGACTGTGTAAAAGCGGCTTACCATCTCCTGTTTGAACATGGGAAAAAGCCGGATATCGTATTCTCGGGGATTAACGTCGGGACGAATCTCGGACGTGATATTTATTACTCCGGTACGTGCAGCGGTGCCAGGGAGGCGGTAATTTTGGGTGTTCCTGGAGTTGCTCTTTCCTATGATAACTGGTTCGATCAAGACAACTACGGCGAAGTTGTGGAGATGATTCGTCCAATCGTAAAAGAATTCAGCGATCGTGCGGTCAAAGGAGAATTGGCGTCAGAGGTATTTTGGAATATTAATATCCCGCATGTACCGCTGGCTGAGGTGAAAGGAATGGTTCCGGCTACCTTGTCCATGAACCACTATGAAGACAAATATAGTGAAGAAGCAGAAGGATATTATTTGGCACGCGAGTATCCTCAAGTCATGCCACTAGCGGAGCCGCTGGACTATGATTTGCTCAAGCATGGCTATATTGCGATTACCCCTGTCCACATTGACGCGACAGATCGGACTCTCTTAAAACAAATGGACAATTGGGCATTGCTAAAAGCTTGGGGAAAACAGGAGGAATAACGGATGAACGACGACTTTTTTCCTCCGCTAACTCCTGATGACAGCCAGTGTTCTCCTGACGATTCAACGCAGGGAGAGGTACTCGATCCCGTAGTTTATCACGATTTGTACAAGCTGGCAGAAGAAGAGGGACTTCCTTACTTTGTCCGTCTTAGCGGCACAGGTGAGGTGGAGCTGTATTTAGTATTCGAATCGGTGGATGCTTTCAGCGAGCAGACAAGAGATGCCGTTTCGCTCGAGTTCAAGACGTATCAAAATAAGCTGCTCGCTGTCATTTGGACACTGTCGGACCCGCTGAATCCACTTGGTTTTCCCTTGACGTTCGATATAGCGCGTGCTGAAGAGCGAAGCATGGCCTTGAGATTGATTGAGCAGCCTTATACTTCTTTGCACTACTTGGCTTATACGGATCGTGAGCTAACCCATATCTATTCCGAGTCGATTTCTTTTTCCCCAGGGGAAGTGGCTCGTACACGCGAGATGATTCAAGCGCTATATGAGGGAACACCCGATACACTTCCAGAAGAGGTGCAGGTGCGTGAGGAAGAGACCGAAAGCATCCCAGCGATGAGCTTGCCTGCATCTGTGTTTACAGAATCGGGGATGGCCTTCGTATTGCGTTACAAGCAGATGAGAGATGTCCATGGTGAAGAAGGAGCGCAGCATTTATTGATGAGTACTGTGCAGCAAGCAGTATGGGTCATGCGCAGGCACGCCCGCAGCGAGGTCCGGGATACGTCCTTTACCGTATGGGCTGCGGAAGCGGGCGATTACGCGATGATCGTGTTGACGCCAAGCCTCTCGCATTTGTTCGAGGTCGTTCACATGTCAGAGGATGAGGCGAATCCTTTCTCGCGCTTTTTGATGACCTTGCCGGAGTATGTGCAGACGCAGGACGCATCACCCTTGCAGGTAGGCGCCTATCCACTATTGCGCTATGAGAGCGGTCGCCTCTATCATTTGGAGCTGGATGAAGATGTACAGAAGCATCTCGCGCAGGTGTTTGCGAAAGCGTTTCCAGGAATGTCTGTCCCATACCTGTAATTGTTGAGAGATTGTGAAAAAAGATTCTCCCGGGAATTTTTTAGTCTTCGATGAAATATGGGTAAATAAGTCATTTTTCAACAAAGGATATGACAAGAGGGAATTCGAATTAGGTAAGACAGACAATCCATTGGGAGAGGTGACGACGATGTACGCTGTTGAACCCAATTTGTTCCAAGCTGTTTCTGAATGCGCCCACCGTTTTCAAGGGGAGATTGAGCAACTGGCACAACGTCATACACTTACGATCGAAGGAGGGCTTCCGGCCCTGGAGCTGCAGGTACATCCTCAGTTTCAGGCTTTGCTCGAGTACAATCTGTGGGGAGACGCCGGTTTAGTAGTTATCCATGGGAAATTACATAAGCGCGATCACGTTTGGACAGATTCGTTTTCTGTCATGATGAAGTTTTCCTTGACGCATGATCCGAGTATCGATATCGAAGGAAAGAAGCAGCGCATTGAAGAGTATTTATACGGGGAAGCAGAGTACTTCTGGAATATCCCTCCCGCTGGTCATGTCGGTCATAGCGAGCTGACCTTGCGCTTTACCTACCAGCCTGGATCGAACCGTCTTGCGGAATACGTCAGGAGTGTTTTGGGAATCGTAACCGGAAAGATGATGGCTGCCTAACGCGGCATAAAAGATAAATGGCTCTCCGTCACAGGAGGGCTATTTTTTTCGAAGGAGGACAGAAATGCGCTTATTCATAGCATTGGATATTCCAACTGAGGCTGCCGCTTATATTGCCGATGTTCAAAAACGGTTGAAGCAAGATGTGAAGGCGGACAGGTGGCAGTCTCTCGCTAATTTGCATTTGACTCTGCATTTTCTTGGAGAGGTGGATGAGTCACTCGTACCCGCAATCTGTGAGGATATGGATATCGTCAGCGCGATTATCCAGCCTTTTACCCTGCGTGTTGGCAGCTTCGGGGTTTTTCCGAATGCCCTGCATCCACGTGTTCTCTGGCTGGGACTGCGTGGCCAACTTTCTCCTCTCAACCAGCTCCATTTATTGTTGGGCAGACGGTTCGAATTGCACGAAGGCTTGTCCTACGATCGGAAACGGTACCGGCCGCATATTACGCTGGCGCGCGGTCCGCATTGCAACGGTGATGAGTTGGCCCTCCTGGATTGGAATGAACGTTATTTAGCGCAGGAGCCGCCACAATGGAAGGCACGGCATTTTCATTTGTATCGTTCCGAGCTGTTACCGGAGGGAGCGGTACATACGATGATCCACACGAGCACGTTTGATAAAGATCACAGCAAAAAACAAGCGTTGCCTGAATAGACTAAGAAGAAAGGATCAGGGAAGCCTTCCAGAAAGCGGTGGAAAACCGGATGGGTGAGTTCACGACCGGCATTCTTTATCCACGCAAATACGAACCGAAAGTACTGATTGCCTTATCCAAGACAGAGCAGCCACACTTCCACAGAAACGTCAACAGCGACTGGAATGCATTTTTCCTGCAGGATGAGTGGCTGGAAACCTGTACGACGCTTGATTTTTTGCTGAGACTGTCCAAGCAATTCGTACCTCTCCTCTGGTTTCATGACGCTGAGGACAACGGCTGGGGCTTTCGCTTGTTCGATGCAGGCTTCGAGGTTGCGTCAGCGACTATCAGCTACTCGCTCGATGTAGAAATGGCGGAAGCCGAGTTTGGTAGGCTTTATCCAGAGATTGACCTGCAGGAAGGAATCGTAGACAGCGAGGACGTTCGGCAAAAGTATGAAGACATACTGGAGAGGGTAGTGCGTTCGGAGTTGTATCGGCGCGAGGTAGGTAAAGGGATCACACGTATCAAGCCGCAGTCATTTAGTCGGATCGTGGGTCCGAAGCAGATTCAGCAGTTGCGTTCCCTTTTCGATTTGCAGTTGTTGACGAACGTCGATGACGACACAGGAGCTTCATTGTTGTACGACTCGGTTGACCTGTTCAAAGAAATTTTGGGAATCGAAGAGATGGTATGGGTAAACTATGCGTATTTAGCAAGCGGAGGAAGAGAGTAGCCCAGTGCATCATCGCACTGGGCTTTACACTTTCCCTTACTTCTTTTTCCACTGTCCAAAAATTTCATCCACATCGAGCAGCATGATCAGCTTGTCGTTCAAACGGGCAATGCCTTGCAAATACTTGCCCTCTACACCAGCGATAATGGGTGGGGCAGGCTCGATCAAGTTCTGCGGAATATTCATGACCTCAGAGACCGCATCCACGATAATCCCGATGTTCAACCCATCCATCTGCAAATCGACAAAGCGAGTATCATCCGTTTCCTCCAAAGGTTCCAAATCAAACATTTTCCGCAAGTTGATTATCGGTAAGATCCGTCCACGCAGATCAATAACTCCTTCGACATAAGGTGGAGATTTTGGAAAACGTGTAATGGGCAGCGGCTTGATGATCTCACGTACGAGTGAAATAGATAGTCCGTAATATTCATTCCCCATTTTAAACAAAATCTGTTGGTCAACAGTTGCTTCTGCCTCCCAATCCGAACCGTTGCTTCTTTTCGTCATTTCCATGTGCACAATTCCTCCCCGAACCGCTTTCCATGTCTTTACCCATATTGTACCATGGACAAACCTACTCAGGACGTTTTTTTGTGACAGGCAAAGACACCAGCGCTTGATGTTGGACGAAAAAGAACAGACCGACAAGCGTCAGGCTCGTCGGTCTGTTTTCTTGCTTATGGTTCACGTAGGTCGTTCAATGAGATTCCTTGCTCGAGAGCGAAATCAAAATCATCCACATCGTAAAATTGAACAGGCACGATATATTCCAATATCCGATCCTGATAATCAGGCTGGTCTGTGAGAAGTGGGGCCTCAAATTTCATGGCCGTCAACAATAGCTGTGTCTCTACGGGATCAAATATCTCCCCCCACATGGCGTTGTCCTCCACTTTTACGACTGTCAGGGTCACACCGTTCGGAAAAGAAAAGGGAACCTTGGACCATGGGGCTATCAGTCCTTTTTCCATTCGCTTGCGATTGAATGGATCGGCAAAAAATTGGCTCATTTCTTTCATAATCCGCCGGACATACTGATCATCAGCAGAGTAGGGCATGATAGGTTCAGGACTCTGGATAAATTCGTCCAATTCATAGATTGTCGACGCGGGTATCAGATATTCTACTGGTTGCGATGGGACCATCAACTCCCCGTAGATAGCCAACATGATCGCTTCTATAACGAATTGTTTCGACATTTCGACAACCCTCCTCGTTACCATCATACAAAAAATCGGGGGCACCATACAAGGGTGGCGAGTAGGGCTCAAAAAGTTCAGGGAGGGTGCATCCTTTGTTTGAATCTGCTTTTTTTTCGTCACTGCTACTCATCATTACCATCAACCTCGTATTAAGTGGAGATAATGCCGTGGTTATTGCCATCGCTTGTCGGAAGCTTCCTATCGAACAACGAAAACGAGCCATATTGTGGGGGACGTTTCTTGCTATCATCGTACGCGTGATTGCTACGATTCTTGCTGTTTATTTGCTGCAAATCCCGTATCTGTACATGATCGGCGGAGTTATCCTGCTATGGATCAGCTACAACCTGTTACGCGAGGACGAGCGAGAGGAAGCGATCAGCTCGAGTGAAGACTTGGTTCAAGCGGTCAAGACGATTGTCGTAGCAGATGTGATGATGGGATTGGATAACGTACTCGCTATTGCAGGGGCTGCCAAAGGAGATATCGTCCTCATCGTGTTGGGCCTGGTAATCAGTGTGCCTCTCATGATTTTTGGCAGTCAGCTCATTCTAAAAGCGATGGAGCGCTTTGTATGGCTTGTTTATGTTGGTTCAGGTGTCCTGGCTGTGACAGCGGCGAATATGATTCTCATGGAAGATGCGGTACATGAGTGGATCGCAGGGAGGCTTTGGCTCGAATATGCGATCAAAATTGGATTGGCCGCTCTCGTGTTAGTTGCGGGATATTTGCAACGTACGAAAACAACACGTACCCACGCATGAAAAAACTGAGATGAATAATGAATCTCAGCTTGATCTTATGCCTATAAGGTTTTGACGATCGTCACGCTCATCCATTCTTTATCGTAGAGATCGATTTCATAGGTGCTCGCTACTTCAGAGCCATCTTCATTGGTAAGAATACGGATCGTCGGTCGATTCACTGCCAATGGATTCACCTTGGAAACGACCCCCGTATGCCCTGTACTTAGCAATACAGTGGAAGCAATTGGATAAATGGCGACGTGCTGCAGGAATAGCTTGAGCAGGTCGAGGTCGAAATAGGTGTTTCCTGTAGCGAACAAGTACTCGGTAGCATCACTCGGCGAATAGCTTTTCCGAAATGGACGCGGGGAAACTAAGGCATCGTAAACATCAGCAATTGCAACGATGCGCGCATACTCGTGAATGTTTTTCTCACAGAGCTGACGGGGATATCCTGTTCCGTTGTATCTCTCGTGGTGCTGTAGCGCACAGTGTGCGGAGACGACCGAGATGTTATGTTGATTCCGCAAAATATGGAAGCCTTCTTCCGTATGATATTGTACACGTTGTCGTTCTTCTGCGCTTAGCTCGGTACGCATGGTCCAGAGCTCCTTAGGAACCTGTGTCATGCCGATGTCGAACAAAAGCGCACCAATCCCCAACTCCATCATCTGCTGCTGGTTGTAGCCTTTGGCCATCCCTACCACACCAGACAGAACGGCGACATTGACAGCGTGGTGAAAAAGGTAACCATCCAACACGTGAAGACTGGACAGGTTGACCAAGATATCTTTGCGACTGCTCAAATCTTGAAAGATTTCCCGAAACACCTTTTGAAAACTGCTCCCGAAATCAGGTGCAGACGTACGGCGCTTGATCTGCGGCTGATCCATGAGGGTGGTCATCGTTTTGTACACGGCATCCACGGCTTCTTTACGCGTCTCATCGCGGATTACATCTTCGGGCATGATATCTTCTGTGTGCTTGTCTTGAATGTAAAGGGTATCAATTCCCAATTGAACAAGCCGTTCAATGTAACGGGAGGTTAGTTGTACCCCGATCCCCAACAGAACATTCCCATTTTCTTGGAACACGCTCTTGGCGATAACATCGCCCGGCTTTACCGAAGTAATATGCAATTTTCTCACAACGAAAGCCCCAGTCCTTTTTTTATGGAATGTAAATAGTCCTGCTTTTCAGTCAGTTCATGTAGTTCCATTTTATCACAGTAGAACATGGGAGACTACCGTTGTTGAGGTACTTCTCTCAATTGTCACTTTTTTCCTTATCAAAATAATAGGATTATTGCTCGGCTGCGCGATCGGAACGTGTAAACCAGCGGAAAGGGTTGAGTGACCAGCGAGGCTCGTAGCGGGCATAGCGCTCCTTGCGACGAGTCAAGCGCTGCTGCATGAGATCCAGTTCAAAAGTAACGCGACGCATTTCCAAGCGAAGGGATTCTTGCATTTCTTCAATGTCCGCAATCTTTTGTAAAATGGTCGTTTGCATATGATTCATAGAGGAGAGCTGTGTGAGCTCCTGCTGAAATTGGACGAGTGTCTCGTGGACCGTCAATTCTACTTCTCGCATGCCCGTTCCCAGCTTGTTTGTGGCGCTGATCGTAACGGCGGTTTCTTCCGCGCTTGTTAGTTCTTCTTCCAGGAGCATTTCCTCGGACAGGCGACCTTCCTCTATCAGTTGGCGCTGAATATCTTTTAACGAGCTGTTGCCGTTGTCTTTTCTTTCCTTTACTTCCTTGAGCAGTTCAAACCCTGCTTCGCTGATCAAATAGTGACCCTGCGGATTTTTCAGACGTTCCTGAGCAGGTACGAACAAGTCCAGCCAGTTACGCAGTGTACGAACATGCACATCAAGGCGATCAGCTACCTCTTTTGAAGCCATCCAAACTTGTACATCCATCCCGAATCACTCCTTTTTTTCCTCTCGGTATTCCCGGTGGACTCATTATAGCACCAAAATTTTCCGGGTAAGAGAGAATCGACAAAGGTTCTAAAAACTAGTGATCTTTCGTCCGATTCGGACAGGTCGTCGTAATTTGTCAAATTTGGTTGTCTGCTCATAATGACCGGGACAGGCGCGTACATATGGAAGGAGTAAGCATGTTTTTGCTCGTTGGGTGAGGAGAGGACCGGATGATGCAATCTGTTTTCTGGATTGTCCTTTTGACTGCTGCCTTGGCGAGCAGTATCGGGGGACTGCTGTTATGTCTGCGTGCCTGGTCATCCGAGGCATTGTTCGCGATGATCAGTGCAGGGGCTGGGCTACTGCTGGCGATTACGCTGCTAGATTTGATGCCACATGTCTTTTCTGACAAGAGCTTGTGGTTGATGCCATTTGTGCTCGTTGGCTTTGTGACGCTTTTTGCTCTGGAACTAATCAGCAAATCGAGCGGAGAATTTGGCTCCACGGGAATCATTGGGGTCATGACGGGCTTTTTATTGCATGCATTTGTCGAAGGGGTCTCATTAGTCGCTAGCCTGCGGATGGATTCAGAAGTAGCGGTATCCGTGTTGGTGGCGATGCTGCTGCATAAAATTCCGGATGGTGTGACCATTGCCTCTCTTTTACTGGCAGCGACCAATTCGAGAAAGAAGGCATTTTTGGGGGCCACATCGCTTGGAATCGCGACGATTGCAGGAGCTCTCAGCTTTGGTTTTGCCGAGCAAATGTTTCCACCGAATTGGTCTGGCATTATGTTGGCCATGACAACAGGTATATTCTTGTATGTATCGGCCAGCCATCTCGTCCCTTATATCGGCCAAACCAAAAAGGCACAGTACGGCGTTTATTTTGTTGGTGCCATGGCGGTGTATCTGATTTTGTCTGCCTATTTGCACGCGAACCACTTGCATGCATAAAAGGTCTCATTCCTAGCCAGTCTAGTCTGGAGGAAGGAGTGTGGACTGACAGTATGAACCATCAGGAGCAAATGCAAACAGACGATCTCTTGCAGTCACTGACTGAATTCCCGGTCATGGGGACATCGTTGAATCCATTGCAGGAATCGTGGGCTACCTCTGACGCGCTACCTGTGCTAACCGATCAGGCCGGAAGTACCGATTAAATGTTTTTGTACTGCCCCTCTCGTTTATCCTCTCGTATCCATGGACAAGATCGGTTATAATGCAGGGGAATAAGTTGGGAAAGGGGCAGATACATAATGAATACATTGTTGCAAGGAAAGAACATCGTCATCATGGGCGTAGCAAACCACCGCAGCATTGCCTGGGGAATTGCGCAATCCTTACATAATGCTGGAGCGAATCTGATTTTTACGTACCAAGGGGAGCGTTTGCGTGAAAACGTGGCGGCACTCACGGAAAAATTGGGAGTAGAGTCGCTGTTGGTGAATTGCGATGTCACGAAGGATGAGGACGTCGAAGCGGCTTTTGCTGTGATCAAAGAAAAAGTGGGCGTTATTCATGGCCTAGCGCATTGCATCGCGTTTGCGAAAACCGAAGAGCTCGAAGGCGAGTATGTCAACACATCCCGCGAAGGATACGCGCTGGCACAAGACATTAGCGCATTCTCCCTGGTAGCAGTTGCTCGTGCTGCTCGTCCGTTGATGACCGAGGGCGGAAGCATCGTGACCTTGACTTACCTTGGCGGTGAGCGCGTGATTCAAAACTACAACGTAATGGGTGTAGCCAAAGCAGCGCTTGATGCATCTGTTCGTTACTTGGCAAACGACCTGGGCAAAGAGAACATTCGTATCAATGCGATCTCCGCTGGTCCAATCCGTACGCTTGCTGCAAAAGGAATCCGCAATTTCAACACCGTACTGAAGGAAATTGAGGAAAAAGCGCCATTGCGCCGCACGATTGACCAATCGGAAGTAGGCGACACCGCTCTCTTCTTGTTCAGCAATCTCTCCCGGGGAATCACAGGTGAAATTCTGCACGTCGATGCTGGCTACAGCATTATGGGCGGCTAACCAGAAGTAATTTTCCCGAAAAAGAATAACAGGCCCCGCTTTCTCGCATACTATACCCAAAATGCGTGAAAGGGGGCCTGTTTTTTCATGTTTCCATTGATTACGAACATGGAAGAGTTCTTGATTTATATGGGCGGCGGCTTTCAGTACTTACCTGCCCATCTCGGCGATGAAGCGGGAGGTGCGGGTCTTTCGTCCGAATCGCTCCCGGGGGATACCGATACACAAGCTGTGACGGGCCCGGGTAATCGCGACGTATAAGAGACGGCGTTCTTCTTCAAGCGCACCGGAGCCGCCTTTTCGCAGCTCATCCAATGTGTACTCATGAGGAAGGGCACCTTCTACCAGATCGGGCAAGAAGACGTGGTCGTATTCGAGACCTTTTGCCCGATGGATGCTTAAAACATGAACAGCTTCGTCCGGGAGTGGTCGCATCGTGCGCCACTCTTTTTCTTGTCGCGCCATTTGATCGATATAAGCCAAAAAATCGCTAATTGTCGCATGGCGCTTGGAAGCTGCCAGTATTTGCTGAAGCTCATCGCTCCAACGTTCCCGGCCATCTTCCCGGTCTTTCGCACGTTTTTTTAGATAGTCGCGGAGTTTGCCATCCTCATAGATGAGCTCCAACGCTTGAGCAGGTGGAACATCCTTGCACGCGGTGAGAATCTCATTGATTAGCAGCATGTGCTTGCGCTGATACGGTTTGAGCTGTGTCAAATGCGGAAGAACGTGCAGAATCGGCTTGTCCTCGATGATGGCTTGACTGCGCAAGGCATTCCACATTTCGGCTGAGATGTAGAGGGTCGACAATATTTCTTTTAGCGCATCGCTGTCATCCGGGTTTAACGCGAGCCGCAAATAATTCAGTGTCCAGCGAACCGTCTGGCGTTGGTAAAAGGAATCCTCCTCTTGCGTGTAATGAAAAGGAATCCCTGCTTCGCTCAGGCGCTCCAATATGGGGCGTGCAGATTCATTGGTCCGGTACAAGATCGCGCATTCACCCAATAGGGCTCCTTGCTCGCGACGATGGTTAATTTCATCGACGATCCGGGAAGCTTGTTCTTCTTCGTCTTCCGGCTCGAATAAATACGTATCGCCTTCCTCGCGATGAAAGGACTGACATTCCTTTGCCCAACGCTCCCGATTGTGACCAATCAGCGAGTAGCCAAGACTGACAATCGAGGAATGGGAACGGTAGTTGACCTCGAGTGTAAATGTCGACGCCTGCGGAAAGTCTTTGGTGAAGCCCAAGATGTACTGCGGATCACTGCCGCGAAAGCCGTAAATAGACTGGTCGTCATCCCCGATGACACACAAATTGTTCTGTGGAGCGGCGAGCAGCTTGACCGTCTCATACTGAATGCGATTGATATCCTGAAACTCATCGACCATCACATAGGTGATGCGTTCCTGATAACGGCGCAGGAGTCCTGGATCATCGCGCAGCATTTCGTAGCAGCCAATGAGCATGTCGTCAAAGTCAAACCATTGATGCTTGTTCTTCGTGGCCTCATAAAGAGGATAAAGCTGGATCGCCCGTTTTTCTGCATCGTTCGTCGCTTCCCGATACGCGACCTCATGGGGGAGGATGTATTCGTTTTTCCAACGGCTGACAATGCCGAGTGCTTCGGTGATCTCTGTTTCTTTTAACGTGGCAAGATCATCATGACCGAGCAGTGCGCCGGTCTCGCGCATCAACCGCCATTTTTGCCAATCCTTTTTCAAGAGGCGCTGCTGATCCCACCGTTCTGGCTGGTGATGCAGGAGCATTCGGTAAAAGATACTGTGGAACGTACCAGCGATCAGCTCACGTGCTTGTCCAGCGGGCAGTTGCCGGGCAATGCGCTGACGAATTTCATCGGCGGCTTTGGTCGTAAAGGTCACGACCATGATTTGATTCGGCTTGACGCCCAACTCTGAGATCAAGTGAGTCGTGCGTGCAGTCATGACGCGCGTCTTGCCACTTCCGGCTCCCGCGAGGATCAGAAAAGGCCCCTCGGTAGCGTGCACCGCTTGCTGTTGTCCCGGATGCATCGATTGATCACGCATTTGCTCAGCCATGTGAGAGATGGTCTTCTTAGGCATCAAGCGTTTGCGGAAAATCGGTGGCTTTGGAGCTGACGGGGGCGGCGTCGTGCTCGTGCCAATCGTTCTCTTTTTCGGAAGGCGAAAGGAGCCGATGGTGGCTGGATTTTCTTCGTTTATGGATACCTCGTTGTGCTCCTCGGTTGAGAAAGCGAGTGATTCTTTCGTGTGATCGTCGCTGTGATCCTTTTCGACCGTAGCAGCCAAGACAGCCTGAAAGGCAGTGGCAGCCGTCTCATTGATCGCTTGCAGCGAATCGAGAGGAGCAGGACCATTATCCGTCAGAAGCGGGCACTCTGCTCCTTCAGGGTGGAAGAAATGCGGCTCAAAGCTAATGCCAGCATGAAGACGAAGCGCCGATGCACAGGCTGGACAGCGTACCTTGTCCTGCCGGGCAGCCATGCGCCAAAACGGTATGCGATTGTAGTTCTCAGGTAGCAACAGGATGGGGTTGTTGTCTAGTAAAGCGTAGTTCATCATGACACCTCGGAAACAAGAAGTGCCCCCTGTCGGCAGGGGACACTTGCCATTATGGTTGTTCTTTTCGATTAGGAGTGCAGCGACACGATGTCCTCAGGAAGAGCAGACGAATCTTCTGCTCCCAAATACGTGATGCTCACCCGTGTAATGCGATGGTTTTCCAGTTCACTGATCGCAAAAAGATAACCTTGGAATGCGACGGTTTTGCCTTTCGCGACCTCTTCATTTAACTGGCTGTAGAGCCATCCGGCAATGGTGTCGACTTCGTCGGAAACGACTTCAATCGATATGTAATCATTCAGTTCTGTCAAGAGAGTTTTGCCGGAAACCGAGAGTGTATTGCTGGAGCTTTCTTCAATTTCAGGGCGCTCATTTTCATCGAACTCGTCCTGAATATCACCGACGATTTCCTCCAAAATGTCCTCCATCGTTAACAACCCTGCTGTACCTCCGTATTCGTCAATCACGATGGCGAGCTGGGAACGGCGCTTTTGCATTAAGCGCAAGACGTGGCTAATTTCCATGGACTCCGGCACCGTCAATACTGGACGGAGAAAATCAGTTAACGCTGCTTTCCCTGTCGTTAGCGCAGAGAGGTAAAAATCTGACGTGTGTACAAAGCCAATCAGCCTGTCCTTATCCTCATGGGCGACAGGAAAGCGTGAATGACGGGACTCTCTCATGATTTCGAGGTTTTCGTCAAACGTGTTGTCGTCGTAGAGGCAAATCATCTCAATCCGCGGGATCATGATTTCCCGGGCAAGACGTTCGGAAAACACGAAGACATTGTCGACGAGAGCCATCTCGGTCTGGTCAATATGACCACTTTTATGACTCTGGTTCATAAGAAGGCGGATTTCTTCTTCTGTATGAGCAGATTCGTTTCCGGTGGCAGGCTCTACTCCAAGACGTCTGATCAGTAAATTGGCTGCTCCGTTTAAAAACCAGATGAGTGGATAGCTCAGCTTGTAAAAAAACATGAGCGGTGCAGCAGTCCATAGGGAAGTGGCCTCCGCTTTTTGGATCGCCAAGGACTTGGGCGCAAGCTCTCCGAAGACGATATGTAAAAATGTGATGATAGCAAAGGCAATCGCAAGTGAGGTCGGACCGACCAAATAAGATGGGAAATGAAAAAATGCCATGACGGGCGCGACGTAATGGGCGACGGCGGGTTCACCGACCCAGCCTAATCCCAGCGAAGCCAGCGTTATTCCGAGCTGGCAGGCGGACAGGTAGGCGTCGAGCTCTCGGGTGACTTTTTGCGCGTAGCGGGCACTTTTGTTATTGCCTTCACTGACGAGCTGGGTCAGACGAGTTTGGCGAACTTTTACCAACGAGAATTCTGCTGCGACGAAGAAGCCGTTCAGAAGAACCAAAAATACCACGAGCAGCAGATTCAGCGTAATCTCCCCTATCGGACTCTCCAAGCACACCTCCGCCTCCCGCAGTGCGAAAGGTGGAGAATTCACCTCCGATACGATAATGGTATTTTACATGTACGACCAAAAACGGATAAATATTCGATCTAAAACCTGCAATGGATAAGCTTTTCATGAGCCAAGCTACAGGTTTTCTTGTTACTCGTAAGTATACCAATAGGTCAACCGAACAGTCAAAACGTTCCGATTTGAACGAGCGCATTCTTAGGCAATGCTTGGACATACTTGCTGCTTTCCGATCATAAACTAAACGAGCACGGTTCAAGGAGGGGAGCGACGTGTACTGGCTGCAAAAAGGTGTAGCGATTCTCACGGGAAGCGTGCTTCTGGGCATAGGAGTCAATCTCTTTTTGGTGCCGCACCGCCTGATGGACGGGGGCATGATCGGGATCGGTTTGTTGGCGACGTATTACATGCAAATGCCGCCGGGTCTCGTGATGATCTTGGTAAGTATCCCTGTGTATGTCATCGTCTTTTTTTATGATCGCCGATTGTTTTTTCACAGTTTTCACGGCATGCTGATTTCTGCTTTCTTCATAGACATTCTCTCGGATATGCGTGGTTGGAACCTATGGTCAACATCCTTTTCCGCAGTTACTGGCGGCGTATTAATCGGAATGGGTATCGGCTTGATGCTTGCCTACGAGACGAATACGGGTGGGACAGACCTGCTCGCGCAATTTCTTGCCAGACGATACAAGCTGCGTGTTGCCTTGCTGATTTTTCTAATAGATGGGTTAATCGTACTCTCCTCGATTCAAACGATCGGGATGGAGAGAATGATTTTCTCTTTGCTGACAATCGTTGCCGTGGCGGCGAATACGCATATGTTCAGTGGACTCGGACAACCTCTGCCACCGTATACGATCATTGGCCCGCTTTTTTCGCGTCAAATGGATGATCGCTCGTCGGGGCTCTATGTAATTACGAACACGAGATATAGGAATAGGGAAGGGGAAGGCGATATTTTGGAGAAAATAAATAGGAAAAGGATGAAATGAGGGACTGTTTTGTCTGGACAAGCATTTCAAATGATAACAGAGCGTGTTGGCTATTTTTCTGGTCATGTTAACATAGGACTTGTCATTGGTGAGCATGGAGCGATCTTGATTGATTCTGGTCTAGATACCCAGAACGCAAAAAAAATCAAGAAAGGACTGGACGCTATCGCCCAGCCCTTGTGTGCAATCATTCAAACACACTCTCATGCCGACCATTTCGGTGGCAACGCCTACTTGCTCGGATGCTGGCCCGAAGCAAGGGTTTATGCGCCACCGCTGGAAGAGGCGATCATTCGGAATCCGATACTTGAGCCCATTTACTTGAATATGGGTGCAGCACCACTTGAGGATCTCAAAAACAAGTTTTTGCTGGCGCAACCTTCTCGGGTGGACCACCTCCTTCCACTGGATGAAGGGATCGAAATTGCTGGAGTACCTTTCTTTATCCTTTCTCTGCCGGGGCATAGCTGGCAACAGGTTGGCGTCGTCTGTGACGAGATTTGCTTCGCTGCCGACAGTTATTTAGGCGAAGAGGTTTTGGAAAAGCACAAGCTGCCGTTTCTTGTGGATGCGCATGAGACCCTACTCAGTCTACATAAACTGCTTGCAACCAACTTCAAGGGATACTTGCCTGGGCACGGAGCATATACCACCACCTCTCATGATGCCGTGAATAAAAATATTGCTTGGCATGAGCGGATTTTCTCGGTGATCTGTGACATTTTGGTAGAGGAGAGAACACCAGAAGAAGCGTTCACTCTCCTATGTGAGCGTTTACACATTTCCATAGAGAATGCTTCGAGCTACGTTCTGTTTCGAACGGCGTTTATGGGGTACTTGGTCGGGCTTCAGAAAACAAAGAGGGTGGCATACCGGTTTGAACATAATCGGTGGTTGTGGAGAACCGTTCAGGATGGAGCAGAGGGAACAGAAAGGTAATCGGCGATTTCTGCTAGCTTATGCTCTGCAGCTTCGCGGACGGCCTTGGGAATGAAAAAAACTTCTTCGGACGTGGTGTTCATATAGAACTTAGCTTCCAAATACGGATGACCCAGTTTGACATTCAGTTCCCCTTTTCCGGTTGTTGTGTTGGTGTAGTTCGTAGGGATGCGCAAAAAATACGCGCTGCTGCTGGCGGAATCGTACATGACGACATCGTACGTGGGCATGCTGTCCCCGCCTGATCGATGAAAGCCTTGTTGTCGCAGCATTTTGTCAACATAAGAGAGTGGCTGAACGACACCGGTAAGGGTCTTGTTTTTTAACCGCATGGACATCCTCCTCGGTTCAACCATTGAGAAATCAAGCTTACTCCAATACTATGTACGGCAATACCAATTCAGACTTGTAGAAAAAGAAAAGAAGGAGTGGACGAGGATGCAACTTATGGCAGATTTGCATACACATACAAAAGCGTCAGACGGTACCTGCGAGCCAGCGGAAAACGTACGTTTGGCGAAGGAGGCAGGACTTGCTGCACTGGCGATCACGGATCACGACACGGTAGCAGGGATTCCAGAAGCAATGGAGGCTGCCCGTGCACTCGACGTGGAAATCATTCCGGGAGTCGAAGTAAGCTCCGTAGGGAAGGGGCAGGATATTCACGTTCTCGGCTATTTTGTCCCGTATGAAGACCCAGCTTTTGAAGAGCGTCTCTTTCGTTTGCGAGAGACAAGGCATGAGCGTAACCAACTGCTGATAGCACGACTGCAGGAGCTCGGCATCGACATTTCATTGGAAAAGGTATACCGCCGCAAGCAGGGTACGGACAAAAATATCGGGCGACCGCATATTGCTGAAGAACTGATAGAGCTGGGCGTCGTTTCAACGATCGCGGAGGCCTTCGATAAGTACTTGGGCAAAGGAGGAGCGGCTTATGTCAATCCTCCTCGCATTACCCCGCAGGAAGCAATCACGCTGATCAAAGAGGCTGGCGGAGTGGCGGTGCTGGCTCATCCGGGTCTGTATGACGATGATGAGCTGGTCCAGGAGTTAATTGTATTCGGATTGGACGGGATTGAAGTCAATCACCCGGACAACGATGAGGTACAAAAAATGCGTTACACCAAATGGGCAGCACAGTACGGACTTGTTGTAACGGGCGGTTCTGATTTCCATGGCTGGCGTGGAGAGGAGCCGTTTCATGCGATGCTCGGCTCTCATACCGTAGCGATGGATGCTGTTAAACAGCTACGTGCGATTGCGGCGAAGCGGAAGGCGTAATTCATCCATACGTAATGGAAACGACCCTCTTCTCTTTTATGGGAAGAGGGTTTTTTGTGAACTTAAAACAATGCAAGCAGAAATGATATCCCTAACCACAAACATAGAGGGGTATACAATGCCGTATCTTGACGGGCAAACTTCGTATTTTTTACTTTTTTAAAAAAGCCAATGTAGTTGAAGTCTCCAACAGCCCGCAGGACAAATACAGCGGCACAGACAATGCATCCCCATTGAATGAGAGCAGGGGCTATTACGGGAGAGAGATAACCGCTCTGGGCGAGCAACATGTAAGCGGCACATGCGAGCAAGCAGGCAACGATGATCGTTCCGCCTATCCCAGGGGAAAAAGTCCGACGTGAATCATCAGCGGTTGTGGGAATGACAGAATCGGTCCCCCATTTTCCTCCAAAGGCCCAATAAAAATGCAGCAAGGACACGATGACTAAGAAGATAGCAGATGAGATGGGGAAAACATGCATCATGAGAATGCCTCCTATTGATTCGTAAGGTTTTTGTGGAAGATACGCATCCGTATGTTTTGGGTGGAAAAATCCCTGCGCAAGACAATCTGTCAGGCAGGTAGGTAGGGGGTAATCAAATCCAAGTCATAAAATGATGCAACGGTGCGGACATATCAAAAGGCACTTCCAGCTCCCTGCGCACGAGCCAACCAATATAGAGGAGGTATGCGAGCTGAGCGCGTGCCGTTGCATCGGTGGGAGCCAGCCCTTTTTTCTCATACAAAGAGGCAACGAAGCCGATCCTGCGCTGCTCGATTTCCACGAGACGCTTGGAAAGGGCAGGATGCTGTTTCGCCCAGTTGTAGATAGCGGCTTCGATTTTTCGCTCGCTGCTAAAAACGCCCGCCAACAACTGTTCCAACGACATGTTGTCCGAGTGTGGCGCTCGAATGATCCGTTCGGTCGCATGCTCCTCCCAATAATCGATCATGGAGTCCAGTAGCGCTTGACGATCTGGAAAGTGATGATAAAAGCTCCCCTTGCTGATCTTCAGTTTTCTGGCGAGAGGCTCCACACGGACAGCGTCAATGCCCGCTTCAGCCAACATATCGAGCCCTGCCCGAATCCAATCTTCGCGTACGTATTGCATGGTTCACCCCAAAAGATACGGTATCGTATGTTTCTGGTTCCATGTTATTCCACCGGGTGAGAAGTGTCAAGAAGCATTGATTTTTGTATTGACATTCACACTAGTGTAAAGCTTTAGAATCGCAATCAAGAGCGGTTGACCTTGCATGTAGCGCCGGATCATCTCGCTTGCAAAAATAAAATGAATGGAGTGTCGACCTATGAAATCAACAACAATTCCTGCGTCTGTAACGGTTATTGGCCTTGGCAATATGGGAGTAGCACTCGCGGATGCTTTTCTAAAAGGCGGTCATCCAACGACTGTCTGGAATCGTTCAGCAGATAGAGCCAAAGGTTTAGTCGAGAAGGGGGCAGTGCTGGCGGGCAGTGTAACAGAGGCAATCGCGGCAAGCAGCTTGGTCGTTGTTTGCTTATCGACCTACAAAGTCATGCAAGAGCTACTGGAGCCCTCGGAAAGTGAACTAACAGGGCGTGTCATCGTCAATCTGACCACCGGAACCCCGGAGGATGCACGCAAGACAGCCAAATGGGTAAGCGAGCGCGGTGGGCAATATCTCGATGGAGCGATCATGGCTGTCCCTCAAATGATTGGACTGCCAGAAACACTCATTTTCTACGGCGGGTCGAAGGCTTTATTTGAAGCCTATGAACCGACATTACAACTGTTGGGAGGGAACGCTGCCTATCTCGGTGAAGACTATGGTGTTCCGTTGATCTATGATTTGTCGCTGCTCACCATGATGTATGGGGCTTGGTATGGCTCCATGCATGCACATGCCCTATTAAGTACGGCAAACATAACAGGAACAGAGTTTCTTCCATACGCAACCAACTGGGTAAATCACGTGATTGCCCCGCTCTTATCCGATCCGGTTGCCGCACGTGCCCGTGATGAAGGAAACTTCACAACCGATGTGTCCAACATGAATACGAACAAACTCGGACTTGAACACATCATCCATGCCAGCCAGGAACAGGGAATCCCCGTTGATTGGTTGAAGCCGTTGCTAGCATTGGCCACACAGAAAGTAGCAGAGGGCTACGGTGCTGACTCTTTAGATCGCGTAATTGAGTCCATCCGGAAACCGCTGGTGAAATAATTCTTTTCTCTGGTGCCAATGAAAAACAACCTCGCTTCGCATAATGATCAACGCGAAAACGAGGTTGTTATTCCGTCTGAGGGAATGGAATTGCACGCGGCTTCTGTTATTCGTGAATGGATTTGACCATCGCAATATGCTCGATACCCGCATCGTCGAATAAGTCGCCAAAAGGTTCATAGCCGAGCTTTTCATAAAAACGCTGGGCGTGCGTCTGTGCGTTCAGCTTCAGGCTGTCATATCCGTGCTGTTTGGCCAGTTCTTCCATCGCTAGCATGATTTGGCGGCCCAGTCCAGTACCGCGTTCTGTTTTGGCAACCGCCACCCGCTCAATTTTTCCCACGCCAGGTGAGTACGTACGGATACGGCTTGCGCCCACTGGCTTTCCATCGCGGTAGGCCACAAAATGAATCGTTCCACCATCCAAGGTGTCATGCTCATCGATTTCCAACTCTTCCGGTACTTCCTGTTCCTCGATGAAAACGACTCGGCGTACCGACAGGGCATCCGCCAATTCTTGTTCAGTGGTGGCTTTTTGGATCTGGTAGGTTTGCAGGTTCATCGCTATTCGTCCTTTGTTAGAAAATATCCCTCCCTACGTTGGATACGCAGGGAGGGTTGGTGATTGAGGAAAAGCTGTTTATTTTTTGAGAAGGAAAGTCTGGTAAACGCTCCAGATGCCATCCTCGAGCTGATAAATCAAGTGGAAGCGATCAATCTCGCTGTTCAAGTCAATTTTTGCCATGCTCAGTTGGCCGGTTACATCCCGCAGCTCATCGTCGGACAGGTCACGCCCGATGGTCAGATGCGGTACGTATGCGTAGGTTTCTTTTTCATTCACACACTGATTGGCGATCTTTTGATGCAGCTCGTTGAATGGTTCTTTGTTTTGCACAGCCAAATAGATCACGTTGTTGGTAGGGTGGAAAGAAGATACCCGATGGAAATGGGCCGAAAAGCTGTCGGTAGAGGAGGCAACCTGCTCCAGATGGCTCACCAGCTCAGGCAGCTTGGCTTCATCCAGCTCAAAGGCTTCCTTCAAACGGATATACGGAGGAACCAAAGCATAGCCCGGGTCATAACGTTTCCGGTAAGAGTTGGCTACTTCTTGCACCTTGCTAGATGGGAAAATTACGATACTGTACATCATCAGAACCACTCCTCCTTACTATCTATCATGCTCTACAAGATCTTATTTTAACAGAAAATTCTTCATTTGTGTAATGTTAAGCGTGGGTCCGTATATTCCTTGTGCGAAAGGAAAGACTGTGTAGTGCAAGGAGGTGCCGCACTGCATGCATACGGCTATGATGATCACATTCATTTTTCTCGTCCTGCTTCTACTGTCTGTGCTGACCTTCACGATCTTGACTGCGATACGAAAAGGAGAATTCGAAGAGGCTCTCGTATCGACTATCAAGGATGAAGGTCCACAAGAAGAACAGCCACGGTAAGTTTACCCGTAAAGCGTCTTTAGCATACGCGGTAGATTACGCTGCCAGTGGCCCCACGTATGGTCACCCTCAAACGTTTCATAAACGAGGGTGGCTTTTTTCGTGCCCAAAATCTCGCGTAGTTCTTCATTGGCCGCTAGAAGATTCAATGTGCCTCGGCCCGTGCTTACTGCCGTTTCCTCCGTCCCGATCTCCAAATAAATGGTTTGCGGTACGGAAAAGTCAGCGTCAGCAACCAGACGATTTAACTTTGCGTCCATGGCAATCGACTGGCAGGCAACTTGTCCAAACGTATGTGGATAGTGAAGAGCAGTGAACAGAGAGACAACGCCGCCCAAAGATTCGCCAAGAAGTGTTCGAGCGTTTCCCAAAGGATGAGTGGAGTAATGCGTATCGACATAGCTTACAACTTCTTCGGCGAGGAAGCGACGGTAGGCCATATGCTCCTTGCCATCCGGATGATAACGTTCGTTCCGTTTGCTTTTCTCGACTGGGAGAAAGACAGCGATGATATCAGGCAATTCTTTGTCCCCATTCAATTGATCCAGCAAAGAAGCCATTCTACCCATTGCCAGGTAATCTTCTCCATCTTGTACGTAGAGGACTGGATACGAGTAGAGTGGCGAGTAGCGTTGGGGTGTGTAGACAATCAGCTTTTCCGGCGTCCCCAAATGCCGGCTTTCCAAGATGATTTCCTCAAGGGCCACTGCGGTGTCCTCCTTATTGGGATATTCCTGTTCATTATTATACAGGAGCGAGCGGGCATGCCCAAGAGTTTGGGTGCAGGGTCAGGCTGTGGGCGAAAGATTGTCGCAATTTGGTCAGCGTGTGATACTATGGTAGGAAACGACTTCACTCGATTTGTGGAAGGGGTTGTCTCTTATATGAAGAAGCAAGTACACAGCATCGAAGTCAGAAACGCTGCTCTCGCACGTTTGGCAGAACGCGGAGTGACGGTGGATGATATCGCAGAGATCGTCTATCTCATGCAGTCGCCCTACCATCCAGATCTCACAATGGCGCAGTGCATCGAGAGCGTGAAAGCAGTCTTGGAAAAAAGGGAAATGCAGCACGCCATCCTGGTTGGCGTTGAGTTGGATACGTTAGCAGAGAAGGGTCTCTTGTCCGAGCCGCTCCAATCCATCATCGCGTCAGATGAAGGACTTTTCGGATGCGACGAAACATTGGCGCTAGGCTCCGTATTTGGATATGGAAGTATCGCGGTGACCACCTTTGGTCATTTGGATAAGCACAAGGTTGGGGTGATTAAAAGGCTGGATACCAAGTCGGCAGAGGGACGTGTTCACACGTTTTTGGACGACCTCGTGGCGAGTGTGGCAGCCAATGCGTCTAGCCGAATGGCGCATCGGATGAGAGATGAGCAGGAGGCGGAGTTGGCACGAAGTGAGGCGTTGAAGCAACAGGAAACGGAGCTGCTTGTCGAGGAGAAAGGGAAAGGGACGGAGCAGGCGGGGTAGGTTAGGTTTGGGATGAGGGAGTTTGTTTCGATCGTTACCTAATTATCTTGTTTTTGTTGTAACTTTATTGGATCGCTTTCAGCTTAGCAGGAGCCAATTCTTCGCCGGTGTTGCTCATATGCTTGATGCAGTCATGTATGATGTGATGCCATCATGTAGGTAATCCCCATGTTTTGTAGGGGGGGGATGTGGGCAGCAGTGGTGGGGAATGGCTTTTTGCAAGGGTAAAACAAGCCTGATTTCACTGGGTTTCTTAGTGTTCTTTTGGTACGAGTGAAAATTTTTACAAGAAATTATTCATTTCCTCTTGAAATCCATTTTACGATGCTGTATAGTAATAAATGTGATCGACGTCCGATACGATTCGGGCCCTTAGCTCAGTTGGTCAGAGCGGTCGGCTCATAACCGATTGGTCGTAGGTTCGAGTCCTACAGGGCCCACCATTAAACGATCACACACATATCCCATGATCCGGTAGCTCAGTTGGGAGAGCACCATCTTGACAGGGTGGGGGTCGCTGGTTCGAACCCAGTCCGGATCACCATACATAAGATTAGAACCCTTGATATATCAGGGTTTTTTGCTTTTTTAGCAATCCTAAATATCCCTCTTTTCATGCCTCTGCACTAACAATGGTGCCATTTTGGTGCCAATCACTTTTTTTCTTGAACAGAAGTTCATCAATTGCCTCAGCCGCTGAAGCTTGCATGTTAGATTGCATGTTAGATTGCACATGACTATAAGTATCCAATGTCATTCTTGTATTGCTATGCCCTAACCTCTCAGCAACTACTTTAATGTGTATTCCCTCTTGAAGAAGCAGTGTGGCATGTGTATGCCTCATGTCATGGAAGCGGATAGGTGTAACCCCTGTCTTATCAACAAGCCCGTAGAACGTTCTAGTAAGGTTTCTAGGGATAACAGGTGTTCCAATAGATGTGCATTACTAGGTCGAAATCCTGATATTCTGCCCCGGTTTTTAACTTCTCCTGCCTTACTCTATGTTCTTGTGCTTTTTTAAAGCGGCAAGTACATGACTTGGAAGATAAATTGTTCTAAGGCTTGATTTCGTTTTTGCTTCCGTGGTCGATGTTTTGCCGTCATGGCTTAGCGTTTGACGAACAGCCAAAGTATTGTTTTCAAAATCAATATCTTTCTAACGAAGCCCCAATATTTCCCCTTGTCTCATGCCTGTTGATAGTGCGAGTAAGAAAGCAGGATATAATCAGTCGTCTTTAGCATTCTTCAGAAAGACTTCGACCTCAGAAACTTCCCATGCAGACATTTCACTTTTAACCAACCGCGGCTTTTCAATATGTTCAATTGGGTTATTAAAGATAATGCCGAGTCCTTCAGTAAATATTTCTCGTCAATCGGTAACCTTCTTAACACCAATACAAAAAATTCCTAAATTTATTGTACACACAAAAATTTCTAAGAAAAAAGAAGACATAGATCAAGCGTTTTTATTCCTAGATTATGTAATCAGAGGCGATAGAAGATTTCGTTCAAATAATGAGCAAAAGTGTAGGAATTGCCACAATTAACATGGTAGAATAAGGTAGTCATTTATTACTTTTAAAACAAAAGAGGAGAACTAATGAGCGATATTTTCCTTAAAGATGAAGAGATTCATGAAATATTTAAATCTCATCTAACTATTGAATCCAAGGTTATGTCAATTGAAACTTTGTTTGCTAATACTCGCCGACAAAAAAATACAGTGTACGATCCTTATTATCAAAGAAATTATGTTTGGGATACTGATAAAGCATCTTATTTTATTGAAAGTATTTTATTAGGGACAGAAATTCCACCATTAGTTTTTTTTAACACAGGAAAGCAAATAGAAGTTATAGATGGTAGACAAAGATTTGAAACCATCAAAAGATTTATTGAAAACCAATTCCATCTGACTAACAATGGGTTAAATGTTCTAAAATATTTGAAGAAAAAAAGTTTTGACGATTTACCTAGCGATATTAAAGATATTTTTTGGGATACTAAACTTCGTATCATAGAGTATGGTGTTGTAAATGAGCCTCGCCTAGATGATAGGAAAGAAGATCTTATAAAAAAGGAGATATTTAGGCGATACAATTCAGGAATAACTCCATTAAAAAGCGTTGAGGTTGAGAAGGCAAAATATATAAGAGATGATACTGTTTCATATTTTAAGAACCAATTAAAACAAAATAAATATCAATATTCGTGGATTCTTGAACTGTTTTTTTTAGAGAGAGACATGGAGCTAATGGAAAAGAGCTTAACTTTAGAGAAAGTAATGGATAAAATCAGGACTTTTTTAGTGCTTCATAATATTCCAATTGGTTATTTCTCTACTTCAAAAGGTAGAAAAGATTTGATTGGAAGATTTTTTGAAAACTTATCGAATAGTATTGATGATATAGAAATTTTCTATAACAATTTTCTTAACAAAATTGAGTTTTTAAAAGACTTGAAGGATCAATTTATGTTAACAAATAGCCCTTCAAACAGACTTGTTTTTGAATGCTTGTTTTGGGCTTTGTCAATCCTTGAGAATGAAAAAATTGATTTAAACCTTATAAATAATCCTGACTTTAAGAAAAAACTTGTCAATATAGTTGCAAACAATATTGACAAATATAAAACAGATAATAGTCACTTTTATAAAGAGTTCAATGAGAGATACACTTTTACAGCGTCGATTTTTGAGCAGGAATTCGGTATAAGTTTTGATCTATATTTAAATAATAAAGGTCGGTTTAAGTCTGAAAAATTATTAAGTGAAGTAAATACTGACCCTAATAAACTACATGAATTTGAATCATTAAGGTTAAATAAACCAGATGCTTCAACTACCACGATTGAAGACATATGTAGGCAGATGTTAAGGCAAAGGTTTTTAGTACGTCCTTCTTACCAACGTGGAGAAGCAATTAATAAGGTTAAATCTTCTGCTTTAATTGAAAGTATTTTGTTAGGGATAAAATTGCCCCCGTTATTTGTTTATAAAAGAAATGATGGAATTTCCGAAGTAGTGGATGGTCAACAGAGATTACTTTCAATTCTTGGATTTATTGGTGAAGAATTTACAGACGAGGGTGGAAAAAGAGTAAAATCTGAAAAGTATAAATTTACTTTAAGTAAACTACCTATTCTAAACGAACTTAATGGAAAAAAATTTGATGATTTACCTGATTCTCTAAAGGATAAAATTTTTGATTTTAATTTGTCAGTAGTAAACATTGATGAAAAGATTAACCCTAACTTTGATCCAATTGATTTATTTATCAGACTTAACAACAAACCTTATCCAATACGGGAAAACACATTCGAAATGTGGAACTCTTATATAGATAAGGAAATTATAAGTGCAATCAAGGAAAATACACAAAAGCATTCAGGATGGTTTTATTCTAGGAAAAATAACAACCGTATGGAGAATGAGGAATTGTATACATCTTTAGCCTATCTTGAGTATAAAAGTAAAGTAACCAAGGAAGAAGTTTCAGCCTACCTTGATATTTACAAGATTGCGGAAAAAGTAAATGCCAGGATTAAAGATAAGAATGACATAACTAAAATACTCAATCTATCGTCTATCAATGATAATGTGAAATCGGATTTTATTAAGTCCATTAAAAATGTTGAATCCTTCATAAGGAAGGTAAAAACAGTTTTAATTGACAAAGATACTGATAACTTAAATGATTTCTTAGGTGAAGAATTAAACTCAGTCTTTCCAAAAGGAGGTATGAATGCAAGAAGAACCCTTCAAAACTTTTATACACTTTGGTATCTGCTAAATAATATTAACTCAGAGATGATTCGAACCCACAGAACTGAAATTAAAACAGAGATAACAAATATATTCGAGCTAATGAAAAATGTCTCTAACGGTAATGGACTTAGTTATTTCTTAAGTAAAGTACAAGCCTTTTGGGACAACTTTAGCATTGAAAGCAGAAAAATAACTTTAACTGATGACGAGAAAAAAGAGCTAATAAAGAAGCAGAATAATATCTGCCCTTTATGTAGTGGATATTTATTTTCGGGAGATGAGATAGAAGTAGATCATATTAAGCCTTTAGCAGTAGGTGGAAGAGACTCTTTTCTCAATTTACAGGCTACCCACAAGGAGTGTAATAGGAGAAAAAAAACAAAATATTAACAAGTACTAGCGTTAGAGGCGTATAACTTGTGATTTAATTTGGTGCCACGCTGGTGCCAAAATTATTATCAGTTAGCATCTTAATAATTTTTATGATTTGAAGGATCTTTGATTCATGCAATTTCAGCAATATTTAGAGATAGTATCTCTGATTTGTTTTATTCGAACTATAACATTGCCCACTCTTGACAGGGTGGGGGTCGCTGGTTCGAACCCAGTCCGGATCCCCATAATATGAAGGCTCGAACCCTTGAGGAATCAAGGGTTTTTTTGTTTTACATGTTCGTATCTAATGCAGCTTATCATACAGTTGATTGAAGCTGTTTCTTTGGAAGGAGAACTGTTGTACTGGCTTCTTTGACAACAGGCAGTTGGAGGACTTAAACAGGATCTAACCCAAGTGGAATCAATGGAGACGAGTAAAAAACAACACAGTAAAATTATCGCCTTCCTTTAAAGTGATCTGCACTGCAACGGGGGAGGCTTTTTTAGTCTCAATCCTTTGAGCAATGTGCATTAAAAGGATCGTGTAAGTATCTATATATATTTTTCATCTAATGTAAAATAGTTCAAGATAGCTTGACGTACATAGTAGACAATTCGAATAAAGAAGGACTTCTTTATGTGTATGCATAGTTGTGTCTACTGGGTTACTTGTTAGATATGAGAAGAATGTGCATAAACTTCAATAAAAAAACACCCATTAATCGGGTGTTGAGCAGACAAATTCAATAAATTACATTAAAAAATAGTTAAGTCTTGATATTTTCCTAAATCAAATAGATCTTTTAGTAAACAATCCTCAACTTTTACTAAACCGATATCATTAAGGTTCTTTATCTGTAGATAATCTTCTTGATTGAATGTGGTGAAGTTCCAACATCCATTCGTTCGAGTAATGGAGTATCTTGATGCTTTATATTCAAACTCTATTTCACGTACAATTTTTAAATCGGTCAGTAAAGATTCATATGTATAGTCCATACTTCCCCCTATTATCACCGCTTGATTTTTCTTAGTTTAATATCTTATTCAAAAAAAGTCGATGGGCGTTCATAATGCCTCATCGACTTTTTGAGTTTACTTGCTAGTTTGAATTAGTACCATCTCCTCTAGATGGAGGTCCGTCCTCGCATGGCAATATTCGTTTATTGTAATCCATGTTGCAGGTATGTCGAGCGGGGCAGATCCCGCACTGAATAAGGCGGTTTTTCGAACACAGAGGTGTATTTGTAACTTTATACCTATTGCTCGTGACCTTTCTATATCCGATACATCAAAACGTGGGCATTTTTTCCTTTTTATATATAGATTGGATATCAGGCGTATCGATCAACAAGAGCATCTTCCATCTGTATGGAAACCTTTACAGAGAGGAGGAGACTGTATGCCCAATATTGAAGGTATTAATATCCAGCAGTCAAGCGCTGAACGCAACAGCTACGTGGTTGTGGGAGCCATTTTATCTTGCAGCAGCGGAAGTAAACAGAGTCGGTTGAAAATGCAGTTCAGCCATGGTGTTTTTGTAAAAGGAAAGCCGCAAATGAACATCATGGATTTTGTTCCCAACGTAAATATCATGCCCTTTGGAAAGTGCAACAGCTTACAAAATCCCACAGTCGCTTCTGCCACGGCAGCTAACAACGGTGTACTTACTCCAATGCCGTGCATACCTCTGACCACAATGCCATGGATAGATGGGAAAGCGGACAAAATGGTCGGCGGCCATCCGGCATTGCTAAATAAATCAACGAATATGTGTTTCTATTGTGGGCAGATCAAGATTGAAGATGACGGGCAGGATTTGGGTGGTGTGACGATAGGAAATCAGTCGTCAACAGACAGCGGGCCGTCTGCTGCTGGTTTTGGACAAGGACCAGCTTGCGAAAAGCCGCAGGAAAAGCCAAGCATGTGGGATAATTTCGTCAAAGGAATCTCGATGCTGGGAGACGTTCCTGCTGCGATGCAAAAAGCGGCAAGTGAGCTGCCAGGGGCTTTGGAGAAAGCTGCAAATGATTTGCCAAAAGGTTTACAGAAGGCGGCAGAGGATTTGCCTAAGGGTGTTGGCGTGTTTGTAAGGGAAGGCTATATAGAGCCAATGCAAGAAGACTTGGATACGTTGCGGGATGATAAAATCAATCTCGCGGATGGAATTGCAATCGGTGGACTTGCCTTGAGTGCACTTACGCTCGGAAGAAGTAAAAACGTAAAACAAATAGTGGATGCTGCAAGAAAAGGAAAGAAGGTGCCGGCGAAAGTTCAGACAGGTGGTAGAGAACTCTCTGTCGATGAATATCTAAGACGTTTAGACAAAGCAGATGAAATGTACGAATCCTTTAGAACGTCAAATGTTGATGTTCAGGCTATTGCAAAAAATACTGGGATGGTAGAACATAGGGTACAAAGGATAAAAGAGCATGTATTCTTCAAAGAACACATCAAGGAGCATGGTGTAGGACGTTTTGAAGCTGATTATGAAATTGCTCAAGCTTGGGATAGGCTTCAAAAAGGGACATACAAACCGAATGACATCGACTTATTGAATCATGAAATTTTTGAATCTAAATTTGAAGGAATATTTAAGACGGATTACAGAACTGCTCACGACAGAACGGTAGATTCTGGGCGTCCATGGTATCCACCAGAGGAGGAGTAATATTGGCTTCATATGTTTTGTTACTAAAAGAATTTGAAAATGATGAAACTGTTGTATACAAATTTGGACCAAATGAAAATATAATGGGTAAAATTGAATTAAACAAATTAACCAGAAAATTTTCCGAGCTAGAAGGAATACCCGACCTAAGTATTCCATCTAAGTTTTATTTTGACAGAGCGGCGCAGCGGTTGGCAGTTTGTCTAATTAGAGAAGGCGGAAATTTTCCGGAAAGAACAGCGTTCGAGTCTTAGTAGAGTCCTTGTGCTTTGGTGGGGGTTACCCAATGCCAAATAAACCTCTTCAACTCGAAGGGTTTACAAATCTGACACTTTTGACGGTTTTTGCAAATAAATCAAAAACCGCTCTATCCTAAGTGTACGCACGATGAATAAGCCGCCCAGGTAAATAACCGGGCGGTTTTTGTTTTAGGTACACGAATTTGGAAGGAGTAAGAGTATTGAGCCAATCGGATGGTTGGATGTCCTATCTTTCACTTACCACTTAAGGATTGACACCTTGAATAAGAAGAAGCGCAGCATTATAATGTCTTGGGTCTTGGAAACTATCTTCGGAACGGCTACGGTCTCTAAAATGTCAAATATGGTAAATTCAAGCAGGAATCTGTCGTTTCTAGTAGAATATAACCCTCAATAAGTAATTGAGGTGAAAAAGTTACATGCTGTTTGTCCTATTTTCAACGTTGGAATACCTCGCAATATTTGCTCTTATGACTACACTATTTAGGTTTGGCTTTTTGGTGCATATCAACCGGATTCTCTTTGTGAGTCTGGTATTAATGCTTTTCTCGTTTGGGCTGCGACAATTTACGCCATATGGAGACTATGCAACTATAGCTCAAGTCGTCATCATCTTTGGGGCATTAATCCTGGTATGGAACGTTAATTGGGGACATGCTGCCTTAATGACTATTATAACAGCTGGAATATACTTGGGGATTCAGATGGTGGAAGTGTTCTTCCTGACCGTCATAGGAACCTTAGAGACAATTGAATCGTTAGAGGATCGAACCATCAACACAGGGTTCATATTCCAGACAATCTCCGCATTCCTTACCTTTGCATTATGCTATGGACTTCGGAAATGTAGATTGCAATTTACATTTGTCAGAGATGGAGCGCCTTTCTTTATTTATCATAGAATCAACATGGTGATTTTGTCACTGATCATTGTAACAGGAGTATTGATAACGGTCTTGTTTAAATTAGCAAGCACATATGGAATTGCTTCCTTAGTCTGGATCTTCTTTGGGATGGCAATCGGAATCACGATACTGGCATGGCTGGCTATAAAAAGGGATGGGGAATATGATTGAAACTCTTGCTGAAAGAATAGCCATACAACTAAAATCGATCAATCCACATGAAACGAAGTCGGTTCCTACCATGAAGTTTGGGTTGATCCTTATCATCAACATGCTGCTCATCATTACAATTAGCCTTACCATTTCACTTTTGATTGGGACGTTTCAAGGAACATTACTCACATTGGCCGGATTTTTAGTACTACGCCAATTTTCAGGAGGATTTCACTACTCATCGTCCGTCTACTGCACCATGACAAGTATAGCGGGAGCTGTATTCATCCCTCTCATTACCCTTCCTAATGATTTTGTCACCCCGATTATTATCATCACATTAGTCCTAGTAGCACTTTTTGCACCGCAAAAAATGGAAATGCAATCACGACTATTCAAACAGAATCAGACTTTGCTCCTCAAGATCATCTCCATTATCATCGTCAGTTTATTATTTTTCATAGAAAGCGAGACACTGGTTAAGACCTTTTTTGTGCAAGCACTGACGCTCATTCCACTGAAAGGAGGTGGAAAAGATGAAAAATAAAGCGATGATGTTCGTAGCGAAGCATGTTTCAGCAATTGCTTCATTTGTTGCGGTACTGGCGGTATCTACCGCATCCTTTGGTTTCGTGGGGAAACCTGAAATTCCAGAAGAATTAAAGAAATAAGGAGCAAGCAACGGGGAAAATTGGTTGCCCCATTGCGATTCTGTAAATCTTAATTTTATGAACATCCGCGTATGATTGTTTTGTACTTATAGACTGCTTCTTTCAGATCGTTACCAATAACTTCATTCCCCTTGGTAGACAAGGGGCTTTCTTTTTTTATTGCGCCTGGTTCATTGGCGTCCACAACACTGTTTATTGAATCGTTAATGAATCAAAGGGGACTGTCGTTTAGTCGGAAAATCGATTTTTGAAACAGCCCCTTTCTCTTAACGCTTAATAAAACTTGGAAATAGCGAATTTAGCTGTAAAATTCATTTTTTTCATATAGGAAGAATTCGCTCCAGCTTGAAATTGCACAGAAATATTGCCATCTTTATCTGCTTGAAAGACGCGTCCGTAAGGTGAATTAGCTTGGTATGTACCAATCACTTGATTATCCGCATCAAAGACTGTATAAGAGATCGGGAATCCTGAATTGTTTACAAATATCGTAAGCTCTTCTCCCTTTTTAAGCGAAAAAGATTCTTTTTGCGTCACTTCGTATGAACTCAAAGAATAGTGTTTCGTAACCTCTTGCATGTCTAAAGCTGTAGCTGCTGCGCTAGCTTTTGAGACTTCCACTCCTGGCAAAGATACACCTGAAAATAGTGCAATTCCTAATGCCCCTGCTAAAATGGCTTTTTTCATTATCGTAATGCCTCCTTTTTTTCTCAATCACGATCGGAAGTAAATATTTGGAAATTATAACCATTATAATCCTGTTGATAACTGTTATCAATAAGTTTTTTTGTAGATTACCTCTCACGCCGTGATAAAGAGGGCATAAAAAAAGAGAGTGATTCAATGGAATCAACATCCCCCTAAAAACGGCACACACATCCCTGTATCCGGACAAAACCCCTCATTCTCCACACACAACCTCTCCGTAAACCCAGGGTCCTCCGGCGCCAGAAACTTAAAATAACAAACAATTTCATGATTCCTTACAGCTAAGCTATTCAACTGAAAATCCAACAAATGCTTCGGATCGACATGCTGGTAGTACAACCCTTTTTTCGTAAACGGAGGAGGATACGCCTTGGACGGCAACGTCGGAATAATATCATGAACATTCACGATCCGAACACTGTTTTTTACAGTCTCATTAAACCGCGAAGCAAAGACAGGATCTCCGACACGAGGGCTCCCATACGTATACACAAAAGGTCGCGTAAACTTCGTATTCACGGCAATATCCAAGCCGGCAAGTGCGGCCAAGCCTCCCCCTAAACTGTGCCCCGCAACAAATAGTCTTTTCGATCTAGGGAGCTTGCTCAACTCCCGAATCAATTCATCTCGCGCGGATTGGTAAATGCAAGTAAACCCACGGTGGGTTTTTCCTGCCTTTCTGACAAATCGATAGGGGACTTGATACAAATCTTGATCTGACTCATTGTCGTTAAACGTGCGTGTTCCCCGAAAAGCAACAACGATACTGTCGGGTGACTCGGCTACAAAACCAAATACCTCGGGCTCCGGCGTCTCAACACCAGCCAATGCTCGAATCGCCGAGCGTTGACGATACCCTTGTGGCAAGACAAGTGAATCTGTTTCAAAAAGCTGATAGGCCTGATGGACCATGGCCGCAAGTAAAATCGCATCTTCACTGTTATAAATACGATCGATCATTCATGTGTCTCCCTTTCTCGGTTTCAAGGCTGTCAAAGCTAGCATTTGCCTTGAAACGGAATACACGTATCGGTATCGGGACAAAACCCCGGATTTTCCACACAGAGCGTTTGGGCATAATCAGGGTCAAGCTGAGTGAGGCTATGAAAATAGCAGGCGATACTATCGTTGCGAGGCGTATTATTCAGTTGAAACGAGAGAGGAAACTTGTTTTTTACATGTTGATAGTAGATGCCTTCCTGGGTAAAAGGAGGCGGATACTTTTGATCGGGGAAGGTAGGGAAAGAGTCGTGAACATTGACAATGCGCAGGCTATTTGGAACGACTTTATTGAAGCGAGAAGCGAAGTGGGGGTCACCAATACGCGGACTGCCATAGGTATAAACGATTGGGTGTCTAAACTGCGTGTTTACCGCTATATCTAAAGCTGCCAGCACAGCCAGAGCTCCACCGTAGTTGTGTCCAGTGATAATCAGCTTTTTTGATGCGGAAAACTGATTTATTTTTCTCAGTAATCGATCTCGTGTTGACTGATACAGGCATGTAAATCCACGTAAGGTTTTCCCTGCATCTGTAACAAAAGGATAGGGAATTTGTAAGATGTCATAGGCTGCCAAAAGGTCTGCCGGATAGGCTGCGTACCCTCTGAAGGCAATGATGATTTCATCTTTTGATTCTGCCACAAAACCATAGATATGTTCAGTTGGATTCTCTACGTCAGCTGAAGCTCGAATCGTGTATCGGAGTTGAAAGCCTTTGGGTAAGATAAGCTCCTCATTAAAATATAATAGATAAGTCTGATAGCTCATGGCCGCAAGGAAAATGGCAGCCTGACTAGTAAACATGTTGTCTTCGTCCGAGAAAACCATGTAGACAAATTCCTTTCCAAACAAGAATCATCGAACTTTTGTCTGTCCCTCCCAAATGAAAGCAGGGAAATCCTATTCGAATGTCACTTACCATGAGCCTATGTTTTTACGATGGAATGCGTGCTTGTATGAAGAAAATAAAAAGGGGGCGCGTACACGACGCTCCCCATTTAAGAAGGTTTTGAGAGGATTTCAATTCCCACATCAATTGTCTTCTCTACTCCCATAAAAGATAGAAATATTTTAGCCCTCTTTTTGTGCTTGTCCACTTTTTTGATAATGCCTTCCAGTCCTTTTAGGGGACCAGATTCTACGATCACCTTTGAATTTTCCAGATAAACTTTTGAATAATCGACAACCTCACCGTTGCCCATGAGTTGGAGTATCGGGATGATTTCTTTTTCATCAATGCTCGAATAATAAACGCCCTCGTCTTGCGAATAGTAACTACGGTTATTGACCAAACGAAAATTTATAGGGATTTTTTTGATTTTATGGAACATATCGTTAGTCATTTCAGTTTTAATAAGTACATATCCAGGAAAAATATTCTTCAGGACATTATACACAATGCCTGATTTTTTCTCAGGAACCAATCTCTTCGGTACAAGGGATTTTAAAGACTCCTCATTAAAATAGAGTTTGAGGTACTTTTGAACGACTTCTTCTTTACCAGAATCTACAAAGATGGCATACCATTTCAAGGTGAGCAATCCTTTCATTATGAAGTGGATTCGAAAGTCTGGAGTTCTTTATGATTTCCAAAAAACGTGTTATTATACTAAATATATCCAATTTCCTTGTATTATGCAATAAATGCAGTTGTCGTAACATTCTGCATAAATTTAAAGAGCTAGCTATATAAGCTTTTTATCGAAAGGAAAATCCCATAGGGAATTTTAATCGATGTTTCGGCACGTTAAAGGAATGTAGGGAGGACATACGGAGAAACAGTAGTGTGTATTTTTATTGACCCACGAACTGGGGAAGCTCTGCCCATTGGCATAGTAGGAGAACGGAAGGCGGAGATTGGATTGCATGTATTTCCACAGATCTCTACGAAAGAATTCGTTGTAAAAGGCACGGATAGAGAGTTTCGTGCAAGTTTGTGTTTGGGCTGCTTTTCTGCTCCCACTGATTTTTTTAAAATGGTAAAATTCCTGCATCCAAAAGAATTCGAGTACTATTTTCATCTGGAGTTTGAGCGGAGAGTAAAAAGCTACCTGACAGGGAGATATGTCGCCAAAAGAGCCGTTTCGGTTTTGACTGGAGAAGACAGCTTAGAGCGAATATGTATTGAACAGGGCATTTTTCATCACCCTGTCGTGAACCTACCGAATACAACCAATGTCCAAGTGAGTATCACCCACTGTGACGATCTTGCCGCAGCCATTGCTTTTTCGGAAGAGCTACCGATGGGAATTGATGTTGAGAGAATTAGCGTTGATAGAAATAAAGTTCTGGAGACGCAAATGACAGTGAAAGAGGGCAATTTATTTTCATGCTTGCCTTATTCCTATGAAACGACTCTCACTCTTTTCTGGACAGTCAAGGAAGCGTTATCCAAAATTTTGAAGACTGGCCTAACAACTTCTTTTCATATCTATGAAATAAGCCAAGTGGAGGCAAAGAATGGGGTTGTGTATAGTCTCTTTGAAAACTTTCCCCAATACCGTACTGCATCTTTTATCCTTGGCGACTATGTGTGTTCGATCACCTACCCGAAAAAGACTGAGTGGAATGTTGCTGTAGTAAAGGATGAACTTCAGGAGATAGAACCACCCATGACAAATCGCTTATGAATTCCCCACAAGCGGTCAAATGACCAGGCTGTGGGGAGTTTTCTTTATAAAAACCTTTCATATATACAAGGGGGGCACCATACATGGAAAAGCCTGTTGTGTTTCTGTTTTCTGAACAGGGGTCTCAGTACGATCAGATGGGGAAAAGACCTTTTTGATCAGAATCCGGTATTTCGCAAATGGATGCTTAGGTTAGAGGAAAAGGTACATTCCATTGGAACTCCTGAAGTTGCTGCGGTCGCTTTCATGCTTGGGGCGGATTATTTGCCATTAGCTTGCATGGCTCGGTTATGCCAATCGTGATGAAAATACCTTTGCACAGGAAGATCAATTCGATATCCAGCGACCTAATAGCAATAAGCAGTTATCATTTGGAAAGGGCTGCCACCTATGCCTGGGCGCACCATTATCCAGACTGGAGGCAAAGGTGATGCTAACAGAAATGATCAGGTGCTATTCTGACATCTCAATCGGTGGATTTGACTGCTTTTTTTATCGAAAAGCATAGCTCCTAACCGAATTGTTGCGACAGGTTTGGCTTTCCTAGAAAACAAAAAAGTAAGGAAAATAGAATTCCTTACTTTTCAATACTTATCTTTCCGAATCACTAAATAAACAATCAACCCAATAATCGGAAAAAACAATAACGCAATAAGCACAATGATGGAGAACTCCTTGCTATTCCCACGTCTCCTCGCATCACGGTATGCCCAAATACTGATGACAATATTAATCACGTTTAAAAATAAGATGAGAAGGAGCGGGAGGAACACAAAAAAGGTAGAGGGAGCATCGCCTACTTGAACCAAAGGATCACCTGCTTTTGAATGTTTTCAAGACTTTCCCAATTATATATAAAGATGAGAGAATTGTGTAATGGATTTATTCTATGCCTGTAAAAATTGGTATAATTGGAATGTATTATTTCAACTTCTTACCATCTTGGAGGCGCTTAACCATTGAGAAAAGCTTCGAACAAAATAAAATGGCTGTCGATGCTCTGCATGGTCGCTTTGATAGCTGGATGTCAACAGGAAACGACCAAACCGATCACATCGGAGAACACCGGAATAACAACAGAGACCATAGCAAAACCAAGCCCTACTCCATCCGTTACACCAAATCAAGAAATAGGGAAAGAACCAACACCTGAACCGATTCCAGCCTCTAGTCCAAACACAACAGCACCTACCAAGCAACCAGTGGAAGAACAACAAAAAGAACCTCGGTCTCCTTATCAAGTACTCAATAAAATCCGTGAAATAGAAAAAGTGAAAGGGGGAACCTATCAGGGGGTGTGGAAAGAGGATGAATACACATTTTACCTACCCGACAAGGACGGGGATCGCGGAAATGCCCGCTACTATGAACCTTCGACTCACCATGTAAAAGTACTTGGAGAAGATGGCTTGAAGTATTTCTATCATCTTTTTGATCCCGCTACTTATCCACAGCCAACCTTGGAGGCTGAAAGTATACAGGTGAGTCCGGAAACATGGCAGCAAATGGACAAGATCGAGCAGAAGCTGTATACAAGCGAAGATACATTTCACGCCAAATGGTCGCCGAACTTTCAAGCAGTCGCCTATTATAAGGGAACTACCGAAGATGGTCAGGCATACATTTGGAAGGTTGGCAACGATTCTCCCTCCCCAATAAAAGAGGCTGTCATCGACCGCTATTTCTTTACATGGTCTCCCGATTCTGCGTATCTCTTATTGGATACAGGAACGAGCAGACATCGCGGCGGACAAATCTATCAGGTAGCAACCGATAAAATGAGTGAGCCTTTCTCGTATATTTACCAATTCCGTTTCTCACCAGATTCGAAATGGGCAGCTTTTTCTTTATTAAGTGGGAGAGTTGCTAAAGAAAAATACGGGATGGAAGACGAAGAGACAGAAGATATATGGCTGTACGATTTGGCTACCATGAAGCAGAAAAAGCTGCTTCAAGCCAATGATCACACGGACTACTTCCCACTCGAATGGAAGAGTGAAACCGAACTCCTATACCAGAAAAAAGATTATCAGAAGAATACGGAAGAAGAGTTAACGGTGACGATTCCTCAGAAGTAGGAACCCAAAACCCTCTATGTGATGTAGAGGGTTTTGGCTATGTTTTGGAAGGAAACTTCCCCCGAACCTCCTCTAAAAAAGCCTGCACCGCCGGGGCCAAATAACGACTTTTCATATACGCCAAATAAACCGTCCGCTCCAACGCAGGCGAATCAATCGTTTTCCGAACAAGCGAAGCATCTGTTGATCCAGACAAATAGTTCTCCGGAATAATCGTTACCCCCAGATTCTCCCGCACTAGCGTTAACGCAGTTTCAAATCGCTCAATCTCAAATTTGATTTGGGGGTAGACTTGTTCAAACGAAAAGGCGGTTAAAATATCCTCCCTCGTCTGAAATCCCTCTGTACTAATGATGAATGGCTCACTAGTCAAATCTTTCAACCGAACCGAATCCTTTTCCGCCAATGGATGATCTTTGTGTAGCACCAGCATTAACCGCTCATCATACAGGGGAAATGATTCGATATCTTCTTCATCGATAAATTGGTTGGTTATGAGTAAATGCGTATGATACTTCCGCAGTGATTCTTTGACAGCTTTCCCGCTCAGCACCTCGATTAGCTTGATGTTAATAGAGGGAAAACGCCCCTGATATCCGCGAATGACTTTTGGAATCCAGTGCTTCACGGACTCAATGATGCCAATGATGAGATCTCCGCTGCCAGTCAGCTTTACTTCTTCCATCTCTTTTTTCAACATGTTCATTTGGGAAAGAAGCAGCAACGATTTCTGATACAAAATTTTACCAGCATCCGTTAATTCCATTTTTCTTGTGTTTCTCTCGAGCAGTGGAGAGCCGACTTCTTGCTCCAGATTTTTGATCGCGTTACTTAAGGAAGGCTGTGAAATATGCAGTTTTTGTGCGGCTTTGGAGTAGCTCAACTGATCGCAAACTGTCACAAAATAGTGCAAATGTTTGATGTCCAACTGGATCGCCTGCCTCTATTTATAGCTTGAAGCTATCAATTTATTTAAATTATATATTAGAAATAATAAGTTTGTCATTATATAATCAATAAACAAAAGGTTCAGAAAGGATGAATAGCTTGCCAAAGAGTATATCAGCAGATTTGTGGACCGGCCGGACTGACCATACGGAGAGACGAAGCAGTTTTCGCTATCATCAGATTGTAGAAATAACGGACTTGGATACATTGCAAGTTGCCAAGGATCGCACAGTCGCTATCATTGGGTTTGAATGTGAAGAGGGAGTGAGGCGTAATCAAGGACGATTAGGTGCAGCCAAAGCTCCAAACACAATTCGGCAAGCGCTTGCAAGCCTTCCTTGGAAGGTGGAGGAAGGAAAACGGATTGTTGATGTGGGGAATGTTGCTTGTCCAAACGAAGAGCTAGAAGCTGCCCAGGAAGAGTTGGGTAACGCCGTCTCTGCCATCTTTTCCAAAGCCATGACGCCCATTATTTTAGGTGGAGGCCATGAGACATTGTATGGACATTACGTCGGTGTCCGAAAGCATATTGGAAAAGAGGCTTCTCTGGGCATTATCAATATTGACGCTCATTTCGATTTGCGATCCTATGAAGTTCAGCCTTCATCGGGGACGATGTTTCGGCAAATACTAGAACATGACAAAAACAGTAGCTATTTTGTGTTAGGGATTCAGCGTTTCGGAAATACGCAGGAGCTATTTGATAAAGCAGATGAGCTCGGTGTCCGTTATGTGTATGAAGAAGAGATGACAGACGCACGAATGGATGAAATTACTTTATCTGTAAGCGAATTCATCGAAAAACACGATCATGTCATGCTAACGCTATGTACGGACGTTTTAAACGCAGCTTTTGCACCGGGAGTAAGTGCTCCATCTCCTTTTGGCTTAACACCAATGGTTGTCCGCACTTTGATACGTATCGTTGCCGCTCATAAGAAAACGCTTTCTTTTGATATTTGTGAAGTGAACCCGATCTTAGATGAAAACGGCAGAACAGTAAAGTTAGGTGCTTACTTGACGAATGAAGCCATCATGGGATTACTAGAGAACAACTAAGGGGAGACAACTATGACGTTAGCACTTAATCAAGTAACGACGATTTTTCTCGCAGTAGCACTTCTCGTATTAGGTACATTCCTCGTAAAAAAGGCTAGTTTCTTGCAAAAGTTTTGTATCCCGGCACCAGTTGTTGGGGGCTTGTTGTTCGCTATCATTGCAACGGCTTTGAAAGCGACCGGAATTTTACAAATTACATTGGATACTTCCTTGCAAAGCTTGTTCATGCTCACGTTCTTTACTACTGTTGGATTGGGAGCGAGCTTTAAGCTGATCAAGCTTGGTGGTAAGCTGCTCGTTATTTACTGGATCGCCTGTGGATTTCTGGCTTTGGCACAAAACGTAATCGGTGTGTCTTTGGCTTCCGTGTTCGGCATTCATCCATTGATCGGAATGATGGCAGGGGCTGTTTCCATGGAAGGTGGACATGGAGCTGCTGGCGCTTTTGGACAAACGCTTGAGGATATGGGCATTCAATCTGCGTTGGCGATTGGGATCGCAGCAGCTACTTTTGGCCTTGTAGCAGGGGGCTTGGTTGGCGGACCGACTGTGAAATATTTAGTTGCCAAATACGATCTGAAGCCGACGGAAACCGAAGAAGTAGTAGAGACAGTAGAAGAAAAAGGACAACCGATTCACTCGAATACCTTCTTCATCCAAGTCCTGTTGATTACATTCTGTATGGCATTGGGAACGTATTTGGGAGAGTTGTTCTCGACTGCAACCGGATTTGTTTTGCCAGGTTATGTGGGAGCGATGTTTGTAGCGGTGATTGTTCGTAACATCGTAGATAAGCTCAGTCCAAAGGCAATCGACATGAAGAGTATTAACCTGATCAGTGACGTTACGCTAGGAATTTTCCTGTCCATGGCACTGATGAGCATCAAGCTGTGGGAAGTTGCCGATCTTGCGCTTCCAATGCTCGTGATCGTCTTTGTTCAAGTAGTATTCATCGTTTTGTTTGGCATTTTCGTCCTGTTCCGTTTGCTCGGCAAAAACTACGACGCCGCAGTCATGGTGGCAGGCTTTACAGGACATGGTCTGGGGGCTACTCCAAACGCAATGGCGAATATGGCGGCAGTAACGGGAAGATTTGGTCCTTCGCGAAAAGCATACCTGGTCGTTCCAATCGTAGGTGCCTTCCTGATTGATGTGTTCGCGATGCCGATTATTATTACCACGATTAATTTGTTTAAATAAAGACGATTCAAAAATCCCTTCATGCTGGAGATAGTCTAGGCTGGAGGGATTTTTTGTGCTTACATTCACTTCTGAATGCTCTCTATGGCTTAGTATTTTACAAATAATAGAAAGAAAAGGAAATAATTTCTTGACTGTTCGCGTTGTGTTCGTATATATTTAAATAGGAACGTGTGTTCTTGTTTTTGAGGAGCTTTGCAAAGATAATCTCACCCCAAAATATGTATTTCAGGGGGGAGATGTGGAATGCTGGCTTGGCTAGAGACAGCAGGAAGGGGATGAAAAGGGGCAGCAACTCTTAAGCAAATTTGAGGCACTGATGCAGAGAGTCAAGGTTTGCACAAGTAGAAGCTAATGGATAAAAAATTTAGTTTTTTTTTGCGAAAATTGTAACGTATTGTCATTTCTTGCGTATTAATTGGCAGAAACAAACAAAAAGCGGAAAATGTGGAGGGAAGAAGAATGAGAGAACTTCATGCTGATGTGGTAATCATTGGGGGAGGTACTGGTGGCTGCGCAGCAGCACTGGCAGCAGCAAAATCAGGAAAATCAGTCATTATGACGGAAGAAACCGACTGGATTGGCGGTCAATTTACGAGCCAAGCGGTACCGCCAGATGAGCATCCATGGATTGAACAGTTTGGTTGCACGCGAAGCTATCGCACATTCCGTGACAGCGTGCGTGACTATTACCGTAACCATTATCCAATGACGGCAGAAGCACGTGTCATCCCAAATCTTGACCCTGGTAACGGTTCCGTAAGTCGCCTTTGCCACGAACCCAAAGTAGCGCTCGCTGTTTTTTATCAGATGCTTGCTCCTTATATTAATAGTGGTAGACTTACTATTCTGACGAATCACAAGCTGCATGCCGTTCGCATGGCTGGCGATAACGTACTGTCGATCACAGTTGAAGATCGGAAGCATCATGATTTTCATGAACTGGTAGCACCTTATTTCTTGGATGCGACAGAATGTGGAGATGTACTCCCGCAAGCCGGCGTAGAATACGTACTTGGCGCTGAATCAGTCGATCAAACAGGAGAGCCAAATGCTGTTGTCGGGCCGCCGCAGCCAAATGATATTCAGGCGTTTACGTATGTCTTTGCCATGGACTATTTGGAGGGAGAAGATCATACGATTGCCAAGCCGGAAACGTATGACTTCTGGAGAAACTACAAAGCAGATTTCTGGCCGGACAAGCTGCTCAGCTGGACAGGCTCCAATCCGCGAAATACTGCTGAATCAGTACGATATGAGCTATTCCCAGGTACTAAATATTTCCCGCTCTTCACGTATCGTCAGGTTGCTGACCCGAAAAACTTCCAAACCGGTTTGTACAAGAGTGGCGTATCGCTCGTAAACTGGCCGCAAAATGATTACTGGCTGGGCTCGATCATTGATGTGCCAGAGGAAGAGCGTCAGCGTCACCTCTACGGTGGTAAACAACTGAGTCTCTCCCTTCTGTATTGGATGCAAACAGAGGCTCCTCGCCCAGATGGTGGACAAGGGTATCCAGGACTGCGCCTGCGCAAGGATGTAGTGGGAACAGAGGATGGACTGGCGATGTATCCGTATATTCGCGAATCCCGCCGGATCAAAGCCGAATTCACCGTATTGGAGCAACATGTGAGTGCATTTGTCCGCAATACAGGCAAAGCAGAAGCCTTCCATGATTCCGTTGGGGTCGGCAGCTACCGAATCGACCTGCATCCGAGCACTGCAAACCGCAATTACGTCGATGTGTCTACCTATCCGTTCCAAATTCCGTTGGGCAGCTTAATCCCTGTGCGTGTAAATAACCTGCTGCCAGCGGGCAAAAATCTTGGGGTTACCCATATTACAAATGGATGCTTCCGTCTCCACCCAGTAGAGTGGAACGTCGGTGAAGTAGCTGGTTATTTGACAGCGTATTGCTTACAATATGGCCTGACTCCACGCGCTGTCCGAAATACTCCTGATGAGCTGAAAAAGTTCCAAGCGTTCTTGTACGCGGAAGGCGTAGAGTACTTCTGGCCAACCATGTACGCAGTGTAAGAAGATAGACGATCTGGTTGCCTGAGTTCGGGATTTCACCGAACTCAGGTTTTTTTATGATGAGAGAAAGATCAACCAACTTCAAGGCAACGGAGTGACACGAGGGGGCTTTCGATAAGCAAGCCGCAAGATTTCCTCGACAGTTTCCTGAGGTGTCTGCTCGGAAGAATCGATCCACATGCCGAGCTTTAGCGTTTTGGTCTGCAAGATTTTATTGAGGTGGGGAATCGTCCAAGCCCCATACCCTGTTTTGGAACGGGAAGCTTCTCTCTCTTCAATCGTTTTTTCATTGGGCGTGAGTACGACAACATACAATGGACGATTCCGAATCATTTCAACAAATTCACCCAAAAAGGGGCCGATCACAACATCCTGTACAACGACATTAAATCCTTCTTCAAAAAAAGTGTCTGCCGTAGAGGCTGCTATTTTGTAGCGCAACCGTAATTGACGAATGGCTTCTTCTGACGGTTCAGGCATATATTCTTCTCTGCCATTTACAATCATTCGTCGGAACGAATCACCACGCAGATGAACGCCTCGAGTCAGCTTTTCAGCAAGTAACTGGGCTACTGTTGATTTTCCAGAAGCCATAATCCCCGTAACGAGAAAAATACATCTGTCTGGAGCGTAAAGATTGGCATTCTCTTGCAACATCATCATCCCACCTTACTCATGCGATTTTATGTGAATTCTTATGTGGTAATCCTTGGATAATTCTCGTATTTTAAAATCATAACATGGCGGTCATTGTAACGCGATTAAGAAAATGAGGGGATACTTTATCATGATAGGTCCTATTTTTTTGCGCGGGGAATTAATAGAGAAATTTCGGGAGCATCTATTGAATGTGTCATATCATCAGGTTATTCATCAAGGAATAAGCTGCGTTGACAACGAAATGAAGAAGGTAAGCACGGATGATGTACATGAGATCATCAATCAATTTGTACATGCGCGTTTCCCTATTGTTTGTTCTGCTGGGAGTAAAAGCTCCATACCATTTTGGGACTACCATTTCGCCTTACAATATGACGAGGATAAGAGAACAGCTATCATCTGTGAGCTACTCGTGCGTGAACCAAATCAGGATCATTGTAGAAAAGCGTTACTCATGGCTTATTATTTATTGGTGAATCCGAAGATGGGCGTAGAAAGGATACAAGCCCCCATGAATCTGTCCAATTTGGCTGATTGCAAAGAATTTGAAGCTATCTGCATGGAGTTCGTTCCTCAGCAAAACATGACATATTTGTCTTAGAAGAACAATCACACATGGAGGTGCCAAGGTATGGTGAACTTGATCAAAATCAGAGCGAGTGTATTTATCCCCTTGTCATGGACGGAACCGAGGACTGATCCGCAAACAGGAAAAATCATTCAATTCGAAGGCGATTCACGTGAATTTACCCCGTATGCTGTTAACGCCATGCGGTCCAGAGTCGAGCAAGAGGTTGTCGTAGACTTTATGAAAAAAGAAATGTTTACTTATCAGAACACGGGAATCACAACAGAGAAGATCACGAATCCAGATGGCTCGATTCATTTGCGAAAAGGAAAAGCGAGTACTGAGGGTATTCTGTGCAGGAACATGGTATGGAAATCGGATGAAGAAGTGAGCTTTGAAATGAGCGCAAGTGCGAGCAATCCCCTGAATGACCATGCGCCTCCAGTTGACTACTTATTATCGGTAACGGCGAAAAGGGATGGTTTTTTACAGATCGAAGGAGCGCACGATGGATTCCCTTGCTTTGAATTTTATAAGCAAGCAGATTTTGGGCCGTTTGAAACGATTTATACTCATGATTTCCGCGAAACAGGTGATACTCTGGCAGCACTGGCTGGAGAGATGGAATATCACTTTCGTAAGATACTGTAGACAGACTGCTGCGATCGTTCTGGTCCTCGGAAAGAGGAGGAGCAACGCACAAGCAAGTTCAGCAATTCGAGATATTGCTTCTTTCGATCATAAACCATATCATTCACTAGATGATGAAAGGGAGCAGGCACCAAACATCTCTCATCCTACGTTTGCGAGGAGGTTCTTATCGTGAGTAATCTGACTATGTTCAATCAATTCCCTCTCATCGAAACAGACCGATTGATTCTTCGACAACCTGATCAACAAGACATAGAAGATATTTTTGAAGTGTTGTCACATGAAGATGTGGCGAGATATGTAGGGATAGCGAGGTTTCAATCGATAGCAGATGCTGAAAATGAACTTCGATGGTATCGAGACTTGTTTGAACAAAAACAGGGACTCAGATGGGCGGTCACGGATCGTTCCACTGGAAAATTTCTTGGTAGCTGCGGCTACAAAAATTATCATGCTGTACATAACAAAGCGGAGATTGGATATGATCTGAATTTTTTGTGGTGGAATAAGGGGATCATGTCGGAAGCATTGCGGCCCATTATCGCGTACGGGTTTACGGATATGCATCTAAACAGAATAGAAGCAGACGCAGATACCCGAAATACGGCCTCCATCCATTTGCTCCAAAAATTTGGCTTTCAAGTGGAAGGAATCCATCGAGAAACGGAATTTGAAAATGGGATGTACATTGATCTTGTGAAGCTGGCGCTGCTTCGAAAAGAATATGAGTTGAATTCGTAAAAGAATCGTAGTCGATAAGAGGCGGGGGATTGTACGGAATCTTTCATCGTACAGACCCCCGCTCATTTTCTCCCCACCTCTACAGCCACTCGCAAAGCAGATTCAATCGCCCCTTGAATCCAGCCGTGATGTTCATTCGAGGTGTGCTCCCCCGCAAAATAAATTCTTCCTTCCGGCGCACCAATGTAGGGAGTTAATTCCGTCTCCTGCAACGGTTTGAACAAGGCAAAGGCACCAGCAGCATGAGGCTGCAATGCCCAATTATGTGTGATCCCCGTAACGAAGGTAGTGTACACCTGCTCTCCATGAATGCTTGCCAGATGCTTTACCGCTTGCATCACTTGTTCTTCTTTCGACATGCTGAGCCACGGAAGGTCATCATCCTCCCATGTGTAACTGACCAATACGACACCCCCAGGCTGATCAAACCCGTGGTTGGGAAAGTAGGAGAGGCGAATAGGCGTATCCGTTACGGTTTGTCCGTGCCTTATTCCCTGTGCTTCCCAGAAGCGCTGAGAAAACTGGATGCCTATTTTGGATGAGGAAACATAGTGGAGTTGACGAATGGCTTTCCATTTTTGATAGGAAAACAGATCGTACGGTTCAACCTGAACAAACTGCAAAACGGTAAAAGGGATGGTAAGAATCGCAATGTCACCGGTCATCTGGAACAGTTCGTCTGTGTCGGTACGTACGCCAGAAATGGTAATTTGATTTCCCGTCTGGACGATTCGCGTCATTTTATGCCGGAAGTATATATTGTCCTGTAATATGGGGAGAAATGCCTGTGGTAGCTGGTCAAATCCCCCTGCTATTTCGTAAAAACGTGTAGAAGGATCGAACAGGATGAAGTCTCGTAAAATTTCGGGAAAGGCGAGCTCAGGGAATCCCTCGAAGCCAGTCATGACCTTGATCATATCGATAGCGGGGGCGGATAAGGAAGGGCCAACAGGATTGAAGCGCAAAAATTGATCCATGGAAAAACGATCATATTTTTGAACAATGATGGGCCAGTTCGTCGCAGGATTGAGTTTGATGAAGTCAATGACAGGACGAATGGCCTGCCCGGCTAATTCATGGAAAGTACGGCCTTTTTCATGTGGCGCTACAGGGAAGCGGAGGATGCCGGGATCGCGTTGATAGATCCAACGCCTTGTCTTGATGCCATTTATTGAGATGATGTCGTTCGGAGAGTTGTTGATAAATGGATGAAGGGGAAGGGAGAATTTCTTCACGTATGCCAGGGTAAGTTCGTGCGTGTGAGGAATACGCATGGCGCCAGCTTCTAGATAATGGCCGTGGGTAAAAGGAGAGCGCAATGTGTAAACTCTGCCGCCTATCCTGTCCGCAGCTTCCAAAATCGTTACGTTGTGTCCCGCTGCTTTTAGCAAGGAGGCAGAAACAAGACCAGCAATCCCCGCCCCGATGATGATGATATTGAGGGGAGAGTGCGTTCGTGGGAGACCATTGCGAATAATGGACAGCATGTCAGGTTGTGTTAAGGAGAAGGAGGGATTATCCATCAAACGTCCCCTTTCCATTATTTTCCGGTACTATAATCCTATTCCGTGGATGACCCAGGTATGCGTTGAGTAAGCCGATCATACAGGACCCTACCATTTTCATCCAAGAAATGATAGGATGGAGAAAAGGGGAACAAATGATCGGAGGGGTTTGCATGTTACCAGCGAATGTTATCTGGAAACCAACGACAGGTGTCGGATATGAGCACTTGAGAATACGGGAGGGCTCGAACCGAATTCACGTAAATAGCATGGTGATCAGGAGGCTGGATGACGCCACCCTAACAAGAATCCAATATGAAATTGTCCTTGATTCAAATTGGGTCACGCGAGAGGTTTCACTAGCAATCATGGGCGAAGAAGGAGCTTTGCATCTCTCATCGGATGGCAAGGGAAATTGGACGAACGAGGTGGGTGAGCCCATTCCCGAGCTCTTTGGCTGTATCGATATCGATATTTCTTGTACGCCTTTCACGAATACACTGCCGATCCGCCGTTTGTCGTATTCTCCAGGGGAGCCACAGTCTATCCAAGTAGCCTATTTCTCAGCCCATGAGCTGACGTACAGACAAGTGCAACAGCAATATACATTGCTCGAAAGCAATGGGGGCTCTTCTGTCTATCAATACCGGGCAGGAACATTCGTGGAGAATATCACGGTCGATACAAGTGGGTTGGTTCTGAACTATCCAGACCTGTTTATTCGTGAGCAGGTGTAGGGAGCAAGGAGTGATTGTCGAGCATGGCTGAAAGGTTTATTGCGGGGATACTGGCCAGTTTTTTATTTACATTTGGGATTGCACTTCTGTATTTTCAGGATCGATCCTCAGTTCTTCTCGTTGCGATGTTTACGTTCCCGACGGTGTTTTTGTTAGGGATTCCGCAATCTCTCGCCATTGATTGGGTCATGAAGCGATTACCATGGAACAAGGGAAGTCTCCTTTTCCTACTAGAAACGCTACTGTACATCGTGGCTGGAATCATTGCAACCATGATGCTTTTCTTAATCGTTACGCATACCTTTAAGCTGCTTCTCAAGTTTTATGTCCTGGGCGTAGTTGCATCTTTGCTTTATTTTGTTTGTCTGCGCTTCTTAAGGCGTAAAAAGAAAGCCCTGCATGTAGTATAAGGAAAGGAGTGAATGCCATGAGTGAATGGGTACAAGTCGTGTCAGGCAACATTTTGGAAGCTACGGAAAATATCATCGTGCAGCAGGTCAACTGCATGGGTGTGATGGGAGCAGGGCTTGCCAAGCAAATAAGAGCCAAATACCCAAGCGTTTATACAGAATACAAACAGCATTGCGAGCAGTATGCGGATGCACGGGGAGACCTCCTTGGACAAGTACAGCTTTGCCAGGTTGGGGAAGGGAAGTACATGGCCAACCTTTTCGCACAGCTCGGTTATGGAAAAAAAGGAGTGTACACGAAATATGACATGCTGCAAAAAGGGTTGGAAGAAGTTCTCTCCCTCGCGAAAAAAGAAAATCTGACCATTGCCATTCCATACGGGATTGGCTGCGGTTTAGCAGGCGGGGACTGGGATGTGGTAAGAAAACAGCTTGACGATATCTTTGCTGGTTATGGCGTGAAGGTGTACAAATTCGAAGCGCATTGACGGCAGAGGATCACATGCGCTATAGTGGAGAGAACCATATCTAGGGAGAGATGTTGATGTCGGCGGTCGTTCTTAACTAAAGCAATTCCATATGAAAGGTCTTGATTCATCATTCGAAAATTTTGCCATGAAGCAAAGTTTTTTTGTGCTGGGTGATAATCGGCCTTGGAATTAGTTAAGAACAACGGATATCATACAATGCCTTAGGTGAAAACCCTATCATTGCGCCCAAAATCCGTGCTGTGTTCAGCGCGGTTTTTTATTTGGTTGCGTTTTGTTTAGGTATCCCCAAAAAAAGGGCGGAGAATGACATTTGTTCATTCTTCGCCCTTTTTTATTTTTCATAAAAAAGGAGAAATCAGTCATGAATGAAAAAGCATTACAGCGTCTCGAATACGACAAAATCAAAGAAAAGGTAATGGAATACGCTTTATCGTACGCAGGGAAAAAGCATGTAGAACAAATGATGCCGCTGGACTCTGTCAAAGTAGTGCGAAGCAAGTTGGACGAAACAGCAGAAGCCAAGAACATCCTGCAAAATGGAGCTAGTGTACCGATTCCTGCGCTGGAAGGGATGGAGAAGATCCTTTCCCTCTTGGGGACGGGATATGTATTTGGGGTAAACGATTTTACAAATCTGTACCTGTTCCTTACGAGTTGCTCACAGCTAATGAAGTACATGGCGACAAAAGCACAATTGGCACCACGCGTAAGCAGCTATGCAGCATCGATGTACGACGCCACAAAATTGAAGAACGAAATTGAACAATGCATCCGTCATGGGCAAGTTGTCGATTCCGCCAGCAAAGACCTGTTGAAGGTGCGTAAACGGATTATCGTATTTGAAGAGCGCCTGAAAAGACAACTGGATTCCATCATGAACAAATATCGTTCGATCATGCAAGAAAATGTCATTAGTACACGCAATGGACGTTATGTCATCCCTATCAAAAAAGAGCATCGCAAGCAAGTGGCTGGTAGTGTTTTAGATGAATCGGCGAGCGGTCAAACCGTCTATATGGAACCGACGGAGATCAGCACTGTACAGTTTGAACTCACAGCACTCAAGGCAGAGGAAGAACGCGAAGTAACCAAAGTACTGATGCAATTATCCGCGTTCGCAGAAGAATATACGCATGAACTCACCGTGAATGTCGAGACTGTTGGGATGTATGACTTCCTTTTCGCAAAAGCGAAGTACGCATTGGCAATCGGAGGTGCGAATGTCGAACTAAACGAAAAAGGGATCATCGATGTCAAAGAAGCACGGCATCCGCTACTCGGTCCGAAAATGGTGCCGCTGCATATGAAGATTGGTCGAGAATACAAATCGCTTATTATTACAGGGCCCAATACAGGCGGGAAAACATTGACGTTGAAAACCATCGGGCTTTTAACCATGATGGTGCAGTCGGGTTTGCTCGTACCTGTACAGGAAGGCAGTCGCTTTGCTATTTTCCGCAGCATCGCGGTAGATATTGGGGATGGTCAAAGCATCGAGCAAGCGTTAAGCACGTTTTCCGCGCATATTCATAATGTCCTGGAAATCTTGCAGATCACTAATGCCTCGACCCTCGTTCTGATTGATGAGATGGCTACCGGTACAGATCCAGGAGAAGGTGTCGCCCTGTCGATTGCAATTTTGGAGGAGCTGCACCGAAGAGGCGCGACGGTGATTGTGAATACACATTTTAACGAAATCAAAAATTTTGCCTCCGCAACTGCCGGGTTCCAAAATGCACGAATGGAATTCGACGAGGAGACCTTGCAGCCACTGTATCGTTTGCGAATCGGAGAAGCTGGCCAGAGCTACGCATTTCTGATCGCACTGAAGCTGGGTATCCCGTCTGAGATGATTCAGCGTTCACGGGAAATTACTCGGAATGGATTCACAACTACGACTTCCACTGCGGAAAGGCTGGAACAATACCAAGCCGTCGAGCAGGAAGAGAATGAGGCTCCTCAATACGTGGAGACACGGGTAATAGAAAAGTCGGAAGAAGTGGAAGTGGCAGTAGAAGGAGAAGCGGAGAGGCGTGAGCAACCTTCACAGGAGATTTCCGAAAAAGCAGCAGATACACCAGCCACGCCTGAGCGAGACAAACCATTTGCTGTTGGTGATTGTGTATTCATTTCCTATCTGGGGAGAACCGGCATTGTGTTTGCTGCGGAGGACTCCAAAGGTATCGTTGGCGTCATGATTCAAAATCAGAAATATAAAATCAACAGAAAGCGCCTCGCCTTGCATATTGAGGGCAAAGAACTGTATCCGGCCGATTATGACATGGACATCGTTTTCGAGACAAAAGAGAACCGGAAGAAGCGTAAAATGATGAGTCGCAAGCATGTCGAAGGATTATCGATCGAGACGAAGCGGGAGGAGTGATGAGTATAGGCAAAAAGCCGATTTTCTCTAAGAGAGAATCGGCTTTTTGGTGTTGATGTTGCTGGAAAGAGTGAATAGGCTATTTGGTTGTATGGCTAGCCGTCATGAAAAAACTCATGCCACTGGTGATGAGATTGACGATGAGGCGATCCCCAGCAAAAGGGTAAAGATAGAGAATACCATGATGGCCATCGAGACAACGGACGGACTCGCGTCATAAAAAGATAGAACTACGAGTTAATCTTGTAACACAAGCTCGTTCTGTTCGTTACTTCCATTTTCTTATAGATATTTTGCAAGTGCCTTTTGACCGTATTCAGACTAATGTGTAATTCGCCCGAAATCTGCTGGTTTGTATATCCTTGCTGCACAAGCTCATAAACTTCCCACTCTTTCGGAGTCAAGGGGGCAAGCTTGTTACTGTCATGCGATGCCATTCGGCTGGCTATTTTGTTTTTTGGGACAAGGTAAACGACATATTGAAGCTTTCTTTGATAGGAAGATTGAGTCTGAAACGAGTGCTGGACATGTATCGTTACTTCCTGCAGTTTAGGTGAATGGGCTGTCGTGACAAAAGCAGGAAGCCTGTTGGTAGAATGGTCTGCCAAAAGCTGCCCAATAAAGGCTTTGATCGGATTCGTCCATGTATTCCCACGGGTCAATTCGATGCAAATGTCCCGGGCCGCCGGATTCACATAGCGAATAATGGCAGGGGGATCGACGATAATCATGCCGATTGAGGACATATTGGAATGGGTCTGAACAGTATTTTTTCATCCTCCAGCTCTTCCACACGTGCATGCATGGCAAAGGTATTGGCGATATGCTTGGCAAGGATCTCCAATACTCGGGCATCTTCAGCAGTAAACCCTTTTTCCTGTTTGGAGCGTGCCAATCCAATACCGCCCAGCAATTTGTTTCCCTTTTCCAGATAAACACTAATCATATCGTAGTTTCCGTATACTTGCATAAATTGTTTATAGTAAACAGATTGTTCATATTCCTGATAGGACATGATGTCATTAATCCGCAAAGCCTTGCTGGTAGAAATCCGGTGAAGAATCTTTTGGGGATGCAGCAAATCGAATTGAAAATAATAGGAAACATATTCTTGGATCAGTCGGTCCTCCACGTTGTATGTGAGCGGATCGTATAAATTGCCTTGCCTGTCAACTGTCCAAAAGATAGATCTGTTAAAACCAAATAGTTGTGACAGCGAAAGCAATACCTGCTTGCGAAAACTCTCTGCGGGAACCAGAATGGAGTCGATAAATTGTAGAACTTTCAAATAATCTGTTTTAGATGCGCCCTTATCCAGCAAATTGTTTTCCCCCTTATGGTACCAGGTTTCCACAATCATAATACATGCACCCATTGGCAGCAACATGGCCTGACGGGGTAAGGATGAGCGCAAAAATGACCCTTTTGGGTAATAGGCGGTGTTTTCAGCTTTTGTCATAATAAAGCTCAAGCAAGCACCCGTATGGATGGGGATGGGAGGCGGCTAGCTATCTGATTGTCTGCGATTCTACTTTCTTGCGAAGGGGTTGTTCATTTGGTGGCACCGGATACCGTTTATTTGAATGGACAGATTTATTGTGTAGTTCCGCGCTATCGCTACGTTGAGGCAGTAGCGGTGAAAGAGGGAAAGTTCGTTGCAGTGGGGAGTAACGACGAAATCAAGTCGCTGATCACTCAAACAACCGAAGTAGTTGATTTGAAAGGAAAGACGGTCTTACCTGGCTTGCATGATATGCACATTCATGCGTATTTGGGGTCTTATTCCACGTTAAATGAATACCACCTTCCTCCGGAATCTCATAAGTCAGTAACAGCCATCTTGGAATGCGTCCGACAATATGCCAAAAGTAATCCGAGCAAGCCATGGATTGTAGGGGTGGACTGGCAGCCCGAGATTATGCTGTACATAAACAAAAGCCAGTTAGACGCTATTGATTCTTCACGTCCTATCATTTTATACGACTTCTCCCATCATAATGCTTGGGTGAATAGTAAGGCATTAGAGATTGCAGGAATCGACGCCCATACTTCTGACCCAGAGGGCGGTCACATCCATCGCGATGAAAGTGGAGAGCCGACAGGAGTCTTGATCGAGCTGCCTGCGATACAGCTTGTCGCCAAACATATTCCCAAAGGCGGTGAGCAAGAACATTTTGAAGCAGTGAAGTGGATCGTGAACCAACTCAATTCCCATGGGATTACGGGCATAAAAGAACCGATGACGGATCGGGAAATCTTGAAGACCTATAAGCGGCTGGATGATGAAAACGGACTTCATTTGCGGATAGTTACCAACCTTATGTACAAGGTGCCTTTAGAGATCAGCATGGAAGAGCAGTATGCGTTGATCGAAGACCGCAAGAAGTACGCTTCTTCCCGCATTTTCACGGATTTTGCGAAAATGTTTATAGATGGAGTCCCTGCATTCAAGACTGCGGCGTTTATGCAGCCGTATCTCGGAGACGAAGATGCCAACGACAACATTTTAGTTGATGCTGAACAGCTCAAAAAGGATCTCGCTTATTTAGACAGCATGGGTATCACAGTCAAAATGCACGCCGTCGGAGACGCAGCGATTCGGGTCGGACTGAATGCCATTGAGGCTGCTCGAGCGGAAAACGGGTTCTCTGGATTGAAACATGAGATTGCCCATACGAGCTTTATTCATCCCGAAGATATTCATCGTTTCCACGCACTTGATGCCGTGGCTGAGTTTTCACCTATGATGTGGTTCCCTTCCGATTTTCATGACCAGGATAAAGTGGTGATCGGGCCCGAGCGCGCAGATGGCAAGTATTCGATTCGCAGTGTGGTAGATACTGGCGCTTTGGCTGTCTATGGAACGGACTGGCCTGTCGTGCCGTCGTTTAATCCGTGGCCGAGCCTCGAAGCGATGGTTACCCGCCAAAACCCGTATATCGATTATCCAGGGACAGTTAATGCCAGCGAGGCCCTCGACGTCGTTCAAGCTATCGAACTGTTTACGATCAATGGGGCACGGTCGATGTATTTGGATAACGTAACCGGGTCAATCCAGGTCGGGAAATCAGCGGACATGATTGTTCTCGACCGCAACCCGTTATCGATACCGCCAACCGACATTCGAAACACAAAAGTTCTGTGTACGATTTTGGAGGGTAAAACTGTTTATGAGATTGTATGAGTCGGTCTCATCGCTTTGTTAATCTTAGTGTGGGGCATATTCTTCCTTTAGCCATGGCAATGGTTGCGGGGGAAAAGGCGTGTTGCGACATTGTCTCCCGTTTGAATTAAGAGGTGTTTTTTGAACAAGTTTACCTACAACTTAGAAACAGAACTAACGGAGAATGACACTATGGAAGTCGCTATTTTGTTGTATGACGGTGTGACAGCATTAGATGCAATTGGTCTATTGGTCCTTATGAAGTATTCGCTGGAAGTATGAAATGCAAAACCAAATTTGTCGCGAAAGAAAAAGGATTGATTCAACTCGATTCAAAGATGGGCTACCTGCATGCGGAATACTGTTATGCGGAAGTTCCTTCTGCGGATGTTTTAATCGTTCCTGGAGGAGCGGGTGGTGCATCATGGGAAGATTGTCACTGCAGCAGGCGTGTCTTCCGGCATTGACATGGCTCTTCAAGTTGTAGCTTGGGAGTTTGGAGTAGAGATAGCACAGGCAACGCAGTTGACGCTTGAGTACGATCCGAAGCCCCCTTTTGATGCGGGATCGGTTAAGAAGGCACCGCCAGCGATTGTACAATATACGAAAAAAGTCTACACGGAACTAATGGGCAGTCAAAACTTCTTTGTAGAATAATATTCATAATGTAGGTTCCGTTCTTGTTTTTCTCGCTTCGCTGCTTTTCAAAGGATGGATTGTGCTCTCGGCGATGGCATGAAACAATCGAAGGCAGGACACTTCATGCCGGGTGTGAAGAAGCTTCATCAGGTGTCAGAGAGCTCCTTGAGGCGAGGATACATCATCTAGTTTTAATGTGTTCTTTGCAAGAATACTTTAGAGACCTTGAATCATCCTGTTGACCAGCCAAGCCAGGTGGAACATGGCAATGTTGAATGGTGAAGTGGCCAGATGTTAATTCCAGAAGAATGGTACATTTAGTTACCGAAACTATCTATGAAACTTCTTGCAAATTCGATGAAAATACCAATAATAATCTAAATTAGATGAATAATAAATAAATGAGCATGGGCAGATAATTCCCATGCTCATTTATTTATCTTCTTTATTTATACTTCTTTTGCTTAATTCTTCAGAACGTGGGTGTAAAAAGTACTTGTTTGTATCTGTTTATCAATATCTCTTACTTTACTAGTTTTACTAAATAACTGAAGTCAACGACAAAATCTTAAGAAGGTGATGATCAACATTCCGAAAATCTCAAACAGCGTAGGAGGGAGATTACGGGATTGGGGGTTTACAATTGATTAGCCTAGAAAATGAAAGCATATTGTCACCTTACATAAGTAATAAGGAGAAATTTTCGATAAAATAGCATTTATTTGGAATCGGTGACAAGTCATTTTCGTCAGATGATTTACTCACACTTTTCTCTTTTCCCTCGATGTAGGGCTGTACGGAAGCTACTTCCACAGCCGCAGGTTGCGATTGCATTCGGGTTTTGGATCATAAATCCACCCATCATTCCAGTCTCTTTGTAATCGATTTCGACGCCATCGACATACGGATAGCTTTCCGGATTGACGACCAGCTTCACACCATCCATCTCAATTGTGGTGTCGCCTTCTTGATATGTATCATCAAAACCGAGTCCGTAGGTCATTCCGGAGCACCCTCCGTCCTTCACCCCAAAACGAATGAAGAGAGAAGAGCTTTCTTGTTCGAGCATATGCTGAATGCGAGTGACGGCAGCTTCGCTAATTTGAATCATCGTAAGACCTCCCTTTTTATGCTTACTGTTCACCTACGATCACAACCTCAGGTACAAGGAGAATCCCTGATTGGCTGTGAACCTTTTCCTGAATCTGTTTCATGAGTGTCGATACATCAAGTGCGGTGGCAGTACCGGTATTCATAATAAAATTGGCATGTTTGCTCGATACTTCCGCGCCTCCGTACCGCATGCCCTTTAGGCCTGCATCTTCAATGAGCTTTGCAGCAAAATGGCCTGGGGGATTTTTGAATACACTACCCGCACAGTCAAACGGCAGTGGCTGTGTTTTTAAACGTTTTTCTTTATACATGTTCCACTGAAGCTTGATGCTTTCGCTGTCGCACGGAGTCAGCTCCAAAACGGCTTCCGTGATAATGACATCAGTCTCTTGCAAGGAAGAGTGGCGATAAGAAAAATCCAAATCTACAGCACGCAAGGAGCGAATGGCTCCCGTTTGCGTGATCACTTCTGCTGAATGGAAAATGTCCGATATATCTGATCCGTTCGCGCCTGCATTCATATACACAGCACCGCCGACAGACCCGGGTATTCCGCCTGCGAACTCCAAGCCACTGAGCCTGTGCTTGTTTGCTAATGCTGCAAGCTTGATCAAGGAGTAGGCGGCCCCTGCGTAAATCTGATTGCCTACGATTCGGGCATAGTCCAAAGCCTTGTTTAATGTAATGACTGCGCCACGATAACCCTTGTCTGTGACTAAAAGGTTGGAGCCCTTTCCCAGCACCATCCATGGGACGTGATGTTCATTCAGTATTTGTAGGACCATGATCAGCTGGGATTTACTGCTCGGCGTAATCAGTAAATCCGCAGGTCCGCCAATTTTCCAGGTAGTATGTGCCGCCAAAGACTCCTGATAAGTCACTTCAACTTGTCGTTCACGGAGAAGGGAGAATACAGGTTTCATTCGTTTCACCTATCCTTCTTGGGAAAAAGCACCTTGCACTACAATCACAGTATAGGCACTATTTTATATATACTCAACTAAAATGTTTAATAAATTACAGTTACGAAGGTCTCACGATGGACAAAGAATGTCACTTTATAAACATGTTTGTTGAATTAGTTATACAAAGGACATATACTGTGAGCGTATCGTTCTTTTCCAATAAAGGGGCGAAGAGAAAATGGAGAGATATAGACATCTATCAACACGTGAATACATTCTATTGTTGCTGAAAAGGGAAGGGGAGCTCAGCACAAAGGATTTGCAAAACAGGCTGGAGCTCACAAAGGTAGCTGTCAGCAGGCAAATGATCTACTTGGAAAAAGACGGTTTTGTTGTGTGTAGAGTAGGCCGTCAAAAAGCAGGAAGACCGATGCACTACTACTCGTTGACACAGCAAGGTAACGAACAATTTCCGAATGATTACGGGCAACTGGCCGTGGACTTGATGGAGCATATCGTGCTGGCAGACGGGGTAGACCGAGTGGATCAATTTTTCGCAAGACAGCAAGAGAAGATTATCCAGAAATACGAGGGACAAATGGAAGGAAAAGCGCTATCTGAAAAGGTGGCAGAGATGGCACGCATCCAAGATGACAACGGATTTATGGCGAGATGGGAACAGGTCAGTGATGAGGAATATGTGATCACGCAGTACAATTGCCCCTATTTTAAAGTAGCGGATCGGTATCAGATGATCTGTGCAAGAGAGCTTGATTGTTACCGAGCGTTACTCCAGACGAGCGTAGAACGGACGGAATGTGTAGCAATCGGCGGAAAGAAATGTGTCTATCAGATCCGTGCTACGCAATCGTAGCTGCAAGCATCATCATGGCAGATGAAACGACAAATGGGAGGGAACGAAAATAATGACCAACTCGAATCCATGGGATGCTGACTGGGAAGTATCTGAGCCATTGGCACGCGCACTCATTTTCCGTCAGTTTCCGCAGCTATCTTCTATGCCCATCAAGCTGATCGGCTGTGGTTGGGATAACGTGGTTTTTCGAGTGGGGGACGAATATGTTTTTCGTTTTCCCAGGCGGAATGTCGCTGTTGAATTGATCAAAAAGGAAGGAGTGCTGCTGCCGATGCTCGCGGCATTCCTGACGATACCGTATCCGAAGCCAATTTTTTATGGGGAACCAAACGAAGACTATCCATTCCCTTTTTTGGGGTACACGTATGTTCCGGGAACGTTTCCGAAAGGCTTGACCGACGAGCAGCGTATTTCATCGGCAGTGGCACTTGCGACGTTTTTAAAAAGCTTGCATGCGTTTCCGCCCGAGCGTGCCCGCGAGAACGGGATCGAACATGATCACAGAAACCTGCTGGGCATTGCACAGAGAAAAGAAAAGATGCAGACATTCTTGTCTAGCTTAACTGTACATATTTCTAAAGAGGATCGGGATGCGATTGCGAATTATTTAGGGCAAGTCGTGATCGACCGAATAAATCCGTGTGAAGTGCTTCTGCATGGAGACTTGCATGTGAAAAATATGCTGGTAGATGAAGCTGGGCATATATCAGGCATCATTGACTGGGGAGATCTCAATGTGGGTCACCCGGGAGCGGATTTAAATGTGGCCTACAGTTTTTTACCGCCACAAGCCCGCCAGTCATTTTTTCAATCGTATGGAGAAGTGGATGAAGAGACAAAAATATTGGCCAGGATGATGGCGGTGTACATTCCGATGCTGCTCTGGATGCAAGCTATTGATCATAATGACGAGGAATTGGCAGAGGAAGCAAGAATGACGATAAGGCGAGCACTCGCTGACGAATAGGGCATCGGTAAACTGCTTCGGGGGGACAAGCTGCTTACGCTCATCCCCCGATTTGCTTATCCGATTCCTAACTCTTCCATTTTTCGATACAGGGTGCTTCGCGCAATTCCTAGCTTTTTGGCAGCGGCGCTGATGGACGGAGCTTGAGTAATGGCTTGCTGGATCGTCTGTCTCTCTAATTCGCGCAATAATGGCAAAGGTTCACCGGATGCTTCTTGCAGTCCATACTGCTGCTGCCATTCGCTCGGAAGATGGTGAGAGGTAACCCACGAATCACCGAACGCATGTAAAAAAGCTCGCTCCACGATATTGCGCAGCTCACGAATATTTCCGGGCCATGAATGCTGCTGCAAGATTGCCAGGGCAGATTCACAAATGCCTGTCGGACCACCAGCGTATTGGGTATGAAGCTGCTGGAGGAACTCGTCAGCCAAGGTTGCAATATCTTCCTTGCGTTCGCGCAGGGGAGGGATGCGTATTTGCAGGACATTGAGTCTGTAGTAAAGGTCTGCACGAAACTGCCCATTCCGTACTTCTTCCTCAATGGAACGATTGGTGGCAGCGATAATCCGAATGTCCAATGACTTTTCTTCGTGAGAGCCCAATCTCGTTACTTTGCGTTCTTCGAGGACGCGAAGCAAAAGTACTTGTAGCTCCATACTCATTTCCCCGATTTCATCGAGAAAGAGCGTTCCTCCATTTGCTGCTTCAAATTTTCCCGGTTGTCCTCCTTTTTTTGCTCCCGTAAAAGCTCCTTCTGTATATCCAAATAGCTCACTGGCGATCAGTTCACGCGGAAGTGCTGCGATATTGACTGCAAGAAATGGACCGTCTTTTCGTGAACTGGAGGAGTGGATGGCACGTGCCAGGACTTCTTTACCACAGCCTGTTTCTCCGAGCAATAACGTATTTGATAGAGATTGTGCAGCGATACGCGCTGTATGTAGTTGGGCTTGATAGAGGGGACTACTCGTATGAATCTCTGAAAACGAATAGCTGCTAGTATTCTTTGACAAAGTTGACGTACATGGGCGAATAAAAAAGAGGCGATACCACGTCTTTTCCCCCAGATCGAGATCCTCCAGGTACCAATTGGTTAAGCGTTCATGTTCCCAATCCGCCTCGAGGACAAGGCCTTCAACTAACGAAAATCGTTCTTTTGCCCGTTTGTTAGCAAACAGCACAACACGATCGTCGCTTACGGCGATTAGGCATTCTTGGCTGTTTTCCGCCCATGCGAAAAGAAGACTCTTCCAATTGGGAACAGAATGGGATGCATGCACGAGAGTTGGAATCACATGATCAGTTTGGAGTGCAGAAGAACGTCGCGTAGTGGAAAAGGATAGCGGGAAAAGTGGCAAAGAGCCATTTTGTAGCAAATGGATTAGCGCATCCCTGATCAGAGAAAATTCGTAGGGTGAAAGATTCGCAGAGGCCTGTAAATGCTGATAGAGAGAATGAAAGACAGCATGAGAGATCGCGCGATGATGGGAACGCTCGATAACGGAGGAAGAATTGAAAGACGAGAGCAGCGTGCCGGCTTCAAAAATCGTTCTCGCACCCTTTCTTGGTTATAGTTTGTTTGTTCGATCGTGGGACAGGTGTCCGACAAGGAAGCGTGAAACAAACGACACACAATGACGAAAGCGATACAAGAGATGAGGGGCTTTTCCGGTCAAGGGTAGATTAACTGCATGACCTGTTTTGCGACAAGCTCTTTCTAATAAGTATACAGGAGAAAATAGCCAAAAGAATCGATATCATCAAATTTTTATCGGGACCAGCAAGCATTGGCATGTCAATTGCTTCTTTTTGTGAATGTACGGCATACGCCATTTTGAACAAGTGAGGGGGAAGCAGCATGCCAGAAGTTTTATTTCGAGTTGACTTGAACAAACCGATGGAGGAGCAGGATACACCTGGTCACAACAGATGGCACCCAGACATTCCTGCAACCGTTTCCGTGAATCCAGGAGCTGTTTTCCGCATGGAATGTAAGGACTGGACGGACGGGCAGATCGCTAACAACGATGACCCTTCCGACATTCGCGATGTCAATCTCAATCGCGTCCATGTGCTCAGTGGACCTGTCTGGGTGAATGGAGCAGAACCAGGCGACCTCTTGGTTGTCGATATTCTCGATATCGGGGCACTCCCCCAATCGGAATGGGGCTTTAACGGGATTTTCGCCAAGGAAAACGGAGGGAGCTTCCTCGTCGATCATTATTCACAAGCGGCCAAGTCGATCTGGGACTTCCACGGCATTTACACGACCTCTCGCCATTTGCCAGGCGTCAAATTTGCTGGCATTCTTCATCCGGGCTTGATAGGTACCGCACCTTCCCACCAACTATTGGATCGCTGGAATCGAAGAGAAAGCGACCTCGTAGCGACAAATCCTGAGCGAATGCCTCCACTCGCGAATTTGCCGACCCCGCACAGTGCCGTGTTGGGCAGTCTAACAGGAGCCGAGTTTGACCGGATTGCCAGAGAAGCGGCTCGAACGGTCCCCCCTCGCGAACATGGCGGAAACTGCGATATTAAAAACTTGTCCAAAGGCACTCGCATTTACTTCCCGGTTTATGTAAAGGGAGCGAAACTGTCCATGGGCGATTTGCATTTTTCACAAGGAGACGGAGAAGTGACCTTCTGCGGCGGAATTGAAATGGCTGGTTGGCTGGATCTTCAGGTCGACGTCATCAAGGGCGGGATGGCGAAGTATAACATCGTGAACAACCCAGTATTCAAGCCGGGTCCAGTAGAGCCCCGCTATACGGAATACCTCGTTTTCGAAGGAATTTCTGTCCATGAGACGACAGGGCAGCAGTTGTACATGGATGCGCATGTCGCTTACCGTAATGCATGCCTGAATGCCATCGAGTATTTGAAAACAGCGATGGGCTTCACAGGGGAGCAGGCGTACATGCTGCTGGGAACAGCACCGGTGGAGGGAAGAATTGCGGGGATCGTCGATATTCCGAACGCGTGCTGCACCTTATCAATCCCGACAAGCATTTTTGACCGAGATATTTTACCGAAGTAGCCAAGAAAAAGACCGCGAAAGAGGGAGCCAAATACGATGCCGAGATACGATTACATGTGCGAGGAATGTGGTCCATTTGTACAGTGGCTGAAGATAAGCGAGCTGACAGATAGCGTTGCTTGCCCCGATTGCCAGCAGCTATCAAAGCGTATGTTTTCTGCACCAGGATTGATCATGACACCGCAAGCGCTGCGACAACGTATCGAGCGTGGCGTGGAACCAAAAGTGGTACGGAAGCATTCGCATTCCCATGAAGGAGCAGGGTGCAGCCATAACCACGGTAGTCAGGCACAGCGTGGGCATACTCACAGCCGTGGGGGCAAACGCCCTTGGATGGTTGGACACTAAACGGAGTGGATGAAAAGGGCGTTCATTCAGTTGAGTCATGTGAATAGCTTACGTGGAAAGAGAAAAACGTCGAGCGGTCATCTGGATGATCGTTAGGCGTTTTTTGCTTGTTCACAATCAAGTGAATTGCAGTTTTGTCAAGTCTTTCGTACAATTGATGAGAATTGTTATCAATAGATTGCTACATCATGATGTAAGAGGAGTTCGTTATGGGAAAAACAGACACATATAGTGATCCGAATGTCATCACTGTAAATGATGTGCAAGTTTTGTCCATTTCAAAAGAATGGAAGCTTGCAGAAGCGAGAGATAGAAGTGAACAATAATCATTTTGGTAATAGAGGGCAGGGCGTCGTTTCGGTCGGATAAGACAGGAGGGATGCTTAATCAGGGAGATTTCATGGTCATATCTCTAGAAGATATGCAGGAAGGGCTCGCCCTTTTGCCCATTACGGAGAACATCTATGTTTGTTACGTGGCGCTTTTTGCTGCTCATGCCAGAAAAGAAAGGGATGGCTGGCTCATAAACGAAGTGATGCTACCGATCCAGGGGAAGCACCATGTCGAAACCATCTCCTTGATTCACCATCACATCGAACAATTGCATCTGGCATGGCGAAAAGATCACTTCGATCAGGCAACTATGCAAATTCTTTTTTGGAAGCTATGGCAAGCTATTATGGCTGGAATCACGCAGCAAGAGAAAAAAACAGATCGTCAGCAACTTCTTCAAGGGATCGCTGAACATATGGAGCAGCATTGTGAGGAGACTTTTCAGATCGAGGAGATGGCTCGCTACTCAGGGATGACGCCGACCCTTTTCTATCAGCAGTTTAAGGAGTACACCTCGCTTACTCCCTTGCAATTCATCAATCGGAAACGAATGGAGAAGGCCTGTCAGCTTCTGGTGGCGGAGGACGTGATAATTCCTGAGGTAGCTAATGAAGTGGGCTATCGGGATGTGTACTATTTCAGTCGCATGTTTAAAAAGATCGTTGGCGTTCCCCCTTATCGCTACAAGAAATCGTTGCATAAGAAAATAGCCGTTCTCCATCCAGCAATTATCGGTGATCTGCTCGCATTGGGGATCTCGATCCAACATCTGATCCCCGTTTGGGAAAAGCATCGGCAAAAGAGGCCGTACTCCCAGATGGACGCAGCCACGCTGGAATTTGACTTGTACCGTCTGCGCCAGATGGAGCCGGATTTGATCGTGGGTACAGATCAGGTTGCACCTTGGCTTGAACAATTGGCAGCCATTGCACCGACACAGCTCATTCCCTTTAAAACAACGACCTGGCGGGATCATTTGCAGCAAGTAGCTACCATGCTGGGAATTGCAGAAGTGGCGACGAGTTGGCTCTATTATTATGATTTGAAAGCAGTTGCAGCCCGCGAGCGTATTCGAGAAAAAATTGGGAATGAAACCGTTATGGCAGTGAGGGCTTGGGATGGTGGAGCCCGTATATTTGGTGCGAGAAGGCGGAAAATTTCTGATATTTTATACGGTGACCTACAGGTGAGACCGCCAGTGGGAACCGATCATTTTGCCTTTCTGGATATCGCGAGCCTGGATGAGCTTCATGAATTTCAGGCTGATCATATTCTGCTTTTCGACGAAAGGAAAATTCGGACGGATGTACGCAAGCATCGTTTGAAAGGGAATGTACATCGAGCTGGGGTATATCCATGGCTGCATTATTCCGCCCTCGGCCATGAGCAGGCCATATCAGAGGCGCTCACACATTTTGCAGAGTCACAGGAATGTACAAAAAAGGAATCAGGTTCTTCAATTTTCTTGCGGCCACAAGTTTGTGATAATGATTGAGAATGAGTATCACTATTGTTGGAGGGAACGAGATGGAGTCATCATTGTATCCGATTGCACAAGCGATCCGTGACCGCAGAACCATTAAGAAATTCAAGCCGGACCCGATTCCACTGGAATTGATTCGTGAGTTGCTGGATGTAGCTGTCTGGGCACCTAACCACGGACTGCGCGAGCCTTGGCGATTCGTCCTTTATATGGAAGAAGGGAAGCGGGTTGTCGTCGATGCCATTCTTCAAAACGCCATGAAAAAAAGAGATCCGGAATTGCTTTTACGCGTCCCGGCATATCTTTTGGTTATCGTCAACGAAGACTCTCGGCAAAGAGAACGGGAAGAGGACTATGCGGCAGCCTGCACGTTGATTCAAAACTTTCAACTAGCGGCGTGGGAGCGGGGATTGGGCGTCGTTTGGAAAACGGAACCGTTCACGTATCAAGCAGGATTTTTACAAGCGGTAGGGGTACGTGCGGAGGAAAAACTCGTAGGAATGCTTCAGCTTGGCTTTCCGGAGATGATCCCGGAAGCTCGAGCGAGAACGGCTGCAAACGACAAGCTGACCGTGATTCATTCGAACGTTGCTCTGGAGGATAAGAAGGGAAATGTCACAGTCGCAGCCGATCACTAAAAATGCTTCGCTTCGAACAAGACCGTGGATGGCGACGGTGTTGATTGTTGCCGGGATTTGCGCCATCCTTTTCGGGCTAGGTTCATCCATTATCACGGGAGTGGCTAATATCTCGTTTGCCACTGTTTGGAACTCGATTTTTCACTATGATTCTAGCAACGAGCATCATGTCATTATTCAAACACTGCGAATGCCACGTGCCTTGGCAGGAGCGCTGGTAGGAGCTGCTTTTGCCGTAGCGGGAGCCATCATGCAAGGGGTTACGAAAAATCCGATTGCCGATACGGGCTTGATGGGCATTAATGCAGGAGCTGGATTCGTGCTCGTACTCGTTTTTGCTTTTGCACCAGGACTCCCTTTTGAGTCTATCATTCTCTTTTCTTTTATGGGGGCGGGTCTGGGGGTAGGGCTTGTTTATGGACTGGCCTATTTTTCCAAAAACGGTTTGACACCTTTACGGCTCGCGTTGGCGGGGGCGATCGTCAGCTCAATCCTATCAGGGATTAGTCAGGCGATCTCCCTCCTCTTTCAGATCAACTACGATCTGGCATTTTGGTCAGCAGGGGGAATCTCTACAGCGGAGTGGTTCCAAGTGTCGGTCATGATGCCCTGGATTGTGGGAGGAATCATTGTGGCCATGATCCTTTCTCGCTCCATTACCATTTTGAGTCTGGGAGAAGAGATCGCAGCGGGACTCGGACAAAAGACCAGGCTGGTGAAGGGGGTGGCGGCGGTTGTCGTCATGGTGCTGGCAGGTGCTTCAGTCTCCACGGTTGGTGGTGTTGGGTTTGTCGGTCTCGTCGTCCCACATATCGTCCGTTTTCTGGTCGGGGTTGATTACCGCTGGATTATTCCTTGCTCGGCAGTCATGGGAGGCTTTTTGGTTGTTTTTGCGGACATTGGAGCCAAAATGATAGCGATGCCCTACGAGACACCGCTTGGCGCCATTATCGCCGTCATCGGCGTTCCTTTCTTCCTGTACCTGGCACGTAAGGAAAGGAGGGAGTGGTAGTGGACATCGATCTATTTTCCGAAAAAAGAAAAAGCCGTAGTGTCCGACTGATTCTTCTTTTCGAGGTACTTTTGCTTGTCGGTTTTGTCCTGAGCTTGAACACGGGACCTTACAGTATTGGACCTTTCGAGGTATTGCAGACGTTACTAGGAGAGGGCTCGAAAAAGCAGAATCTCGTGCTGTTTGAGCTACGGCTTCCTCGGATGGTAATTGCGGTCATGGTTGGGGCTGGGCTTGCTGTATCGGGAGCGATTCTGCAAGGAATCTCTCGCAATGGTCTGTCTGACCCCGGCATTCTTGGAATCAGTTCCGGTGCTGGACTGGCCGTATTGTTGTTCGTCTCTCTTTATCCAGCGACGAACATGGCTCCGCCCTTTTTGATGCCGTTCCTCGCACTCATCGGTGCCACTGCCACAGCAACCATCATCTATATGCTTGCATACAAGAAGGGGCACGGCATATCTCCTACCCGTCTCTTGCTTACAGGGATTGCAGTAGGGGCGGGACTTAGCGCCATCAGCATTATTTTGACACTTCAGTTGAATCCGCGAAACCTCGAGTTTGTTGTCACTTGGCAAATGGGATCGTTGTGGGGTTCCAATTGGAAGTTCGTACTGGCACTTTTGCCGTGGATGGTGGTCCTGCTGCCGTACGTGTATCGGAAGGCAAATGTACTGAACCTGCTCAGTATGAACGAACAGATTGCAGCAAGTCTGGGCGTATCTCTTCAACGGGAGCGACTGGCCTTGATGGCGGGTGCGGTTGGATTGGCTGCGTCGAGTGTAGCGACAGGCGGAGGCATAGGCTTCATTGGCTTGCTTGGCCCGCATATCGCGCGCAGATTGGTCGGACCCCAGCATCAATACATGCTGCCCATTACAGCGCTCGTCGGTTCATTGCTCGTATTGGCCGGGGATACGTTAGGGCGAAGCATCATGCCGGCTACAGAAGTACCAGCGGGTATTGTCATTTCCCTCATTGGGGGGCCTTATTTTCTGTATTTGTTAATCCGGACAAAAGGGTAAGACACGTTTGAAATCAGGAGATGGAAAAAGGAGTTCAATCGATATGAAAAAGAAATTATCAGGCATTCTGTCCGTAATCTTAGCCACAGCTGTCGTGGCGGGGTGCGGAGCAGGGCAGGCGACTACAGATACAAACGCTACCAATAAAACGCAAACGGTTGAGGCAGGAGCATCACAACCCGATACAAAAGGGACAGGGGAGCCTGTCTTTCCTCGAACCATCAAGCATGCGATGGGAGAAGTCACACTGGAGAAAAAGCCGGAGCGTGTCGCCTCTGTCGATATCATGGGAACAGATTACTTCCTCGTGCTAGATTTTGCTCCGATTGTATCGGAAGGTTTTGAGTCGACGAAAAGTAAGTCACGAATTTTTGCGAAGTATGCCGAGGGTAAAACGGTGAAGGATCTGGGTGGAAAAACGAATTTGGAGACTTTGTTGGAGATGGACCCAGAGGTTATTGTCATGACAAGCACCGGAAAAGGCTCCAGATTTGAGGAATTCAACAAAATGGCTGATTCCATCGTCATTGATTTCTCAGTGGATGCACCCACCCGCCTCATGAAAATAGCTGAAGTTATTGGGAAAGAAGAAAAGGCGAAGCAAGTTTTGGCCGATTTTGATAAGCTGAAGAACGAAGCAAAAGTAGCAGCAGACAAGCATAAAGGAGAAACAGTGCTATTCCTCGTTTCCAATGGTAAGGATTTTACAGTAATGCATCCCAAAAATTTCCCGATTTACTATGAGGAAGTGGGACTAACACCGATAGCAGGATTGCCCGAGGATGGCAAGATCGGGGGACGTATCGGAATCGAGGCGTTGAGTGAGCTTGCTCCCGATCATATCTTTATTGCTGAGAACCGCCGTTCGGCAAAAGCAGAGGAGCCGGAAGGGTTGATTCATATCTGGAAGGATCATCCTGTCTGGAAAAACATCAAAGCAGTGAAAAACAACCATGTTTACACGATGGATACACTCGCGGGTGATACGTTCTTCCTGGGAGAAATCGCGGGATTGAAAGCCATCAAGAACAATCTCGGAAAATAGAAATTTACGACTGCTCATTCAGAGATTCTTTCTCTTTTACATAACAACAGCGCCTCGTTTTTAAACAATGTTTCCCATTGTGCATCGTAAGGACGTACTTCCATTTTTCGTATCCTGCTGTCCCTGCTTTTTCACCAGAGTGGTTAATCGTAAACATATAAGAAGCACTCTACAAGATTAGTAGAGTGCTTTTGTTTATTTTCGATTGCCGGATTCCGTATAGACATAAGAGATAGCTTGGGTTGCTTGTGTTGCCAATTGGATCCGTGCTGGGTTTTTCACTTCCAAAGTCATAACGGACATGACGACCGTTTGCATGGTGACGAGAAAATAGATTCAAAAAAAGATGTTTTTCAAAAGTGGTGATTCCACGGAAAAATCGTTTCTCCTTCTCATGTAAGAAAAAATAGAAAGTAGTTAGAAACGATATGTATTACACTGCCATTCACGCTCTCTTTCGTATGTCATCGAGTCGACTAGTGTCCTCTCGATTGCTTTCATTATACGGATAAAAGCGGGAAGCACGCAAAAGCGCGGATGTTGCATTTGCGTCGATTTACAGCCGGAATGGATCATTTTTGCCAGTAGAAAGCACTCGCTCTTTTCGTTAATCGCTGAGGCTCACCGGCAATCATGAATTCTGTGAAAGGTCTCCTCTATTTTCTCATCAATTTCTAATCTCTCTCTTTTTTTTCCTTCATCTGTCCTTTTTATGATAAAGGAGATCAAACAAAACCAGTGAAAAAAAGGAGCGAGATCATATGAAAAAAGTAGTCATGACCATGGTAGGAGCACTGATTGTAGGGAGTCTCAGCGTAACAGCCTTTGCACATAGCAACCAATATTACAGCGTACCGCAAAAGAACACTTCTACCGCGTACCTGCAAATCGACGATGATGTGAAACACAACTGGGCGAAGCTCGTGCGCATCACGCCTGAAAAAGCACTGAAAAAAGTTCGGGATACACAGTCTGGTATCATTACCGAATGGAAGCTGGATGAAGAGGACGGTTTCCTCGTATACAAAGCAGAGATCAAAAACAAGCATCAAGAGATTGACGTGTACGTCGATGCAATGACTGGGGATGTGTGGCAAACAGTTGACCACGATGACGACGATGATCATGACGACGACAACCACGATCACTGGAACAAACAACAAGTGAAAATTAGTGTAGAGCAAGCGAAAAAAATTGCTTTGGCTAAAGTGAGCGGGAACATCAAATCCATCAAGCTGGATGAAGACGATAACTACTATGTGTATGAAGTGGAAGTGAAAACGGCCAAAGGACAGGAAGTAGATCTGGAGATTTCCGCTACGACAGGCGCTGTACTGGATGTAGACTGGGACGATTAATCGATTCCGCTATCTTTCTCAACCGACCCTTTACGAAGTAGAGGGTCGGTTTTTTTGTGCGATGGCTTCTAAAAATTCCATCGCTTCTTGAGCAGTAGGTATTTTTCGGACATTCTCTTCGGCAAATTGCTGAGCTTGCGGATAGTTCGTGGAAGCGATTTGTTTTGCAGCAGCCTCTACGTTGTCATAGGGTGTAAAGCGATGCTCATAGCGGTCACCATCAAGAAGTAACCAGTATGCCCCTGGTTTGTCTGCAAACGGCATGCCCACACTCCCAGCATTGAGAATACGCAGATCGCCAAGATGACGTTCAAATTGGACATGTGTATGGCCACAGATGACCGTTCGTTGCTGTGTCCCCTCAAAGTAAGTGGCAACGACTGCATCCGATGTAAGGGGAGTGAAAATATCTTCATCATTGGTGGGAATGGCGTGGCAGAATAGCACATCTCTAAGGCCAGAGCCTCACCGTCAAAAGTGAGGACGACTTCACGATCGCCATTACCACGGATGAATTGCACAGGTGTATCCAGTTGGAAGAGCATTTCAAGTGTTTGGACGGGCATCGGGCCTGAGATGATATCTCCTCCAATGACAATAAGATCAGGCTTCACAACTTCGAGTTCTGCCAATGTTGCATGTAGGGCAGGTACATTCCCGTGAACGTCATACAAAGCTACCACTCTCATTTCACTTCGCCTCCCATTTTTTTCCGTATGATCTTCAAAACCTTATTTCCAACGATCGAGTTTGAACCTATAATGTATCTTGGGCATATCCTCTAAGTTATGGTATAATTTTGACGCCAAATTACGATTAAGGAGTATGGATGATGGAAAAAAAATTAATCTTCGGTCATAAAAATCCAGACACAGATTCCATTTGTTCAGCACTTGTGTACGCTGACTTGAAAACAAAACTGGGCGCGAATGTAGAGCCTGTACGCCTGGGTGTAATCAGCAGCGAAACAGCATTTGTGCTGAATTACTTCCAAGTAAAAGAGCCGCGCCTCGTAGAAACAGTGGCGAATGAAGTAAATGAAGTCATCCTTGTAGACCACAACGAGCGCCAACAAAGCGCGAATGACATTGAACAAGTGCAAGTGGTAGAAGTGATCGACCATCACCGTATTGCGAACTTTGAGACGAGCAATCCGCTCTACTTCCGTGCAGAGCCGGTTGGTTGCACGACTACCATTTTGAAGAAAATGTACAAAGAAAACGGCGTAGACATTCCAAAAGAGATGGCGGGCTTAATGCTTTCTGCTATCATTTCGGATACGCTGCTGTTGAAATCTCCAACTTGCACGGAGCAAGATGTAGCTGCTGCTCATGAGCTGGCTGAAATCGCAGGTGTCAATCTGGAAGCATACGGTCTGGACATGCTCAAAGCGGGGGCAGACCTGAGCGACAAAACAATCGCACAACTGCTCACATTGGATGCAAAAGAGTTCCAAATGGGCAATGCGAAGGTAGAAATCGCACAAGTAAATGCAGTGGATGTAAATGATGTACTTGCACGCCAAGGCGAATTGGAAGCGGCTATGAATGCAAACATCGCTGAAAAAGGTTTGGACTTGTTCGTGTTCGTTGTAACCGATATCTTGAATAACGATTCTGTTGCCATCGCTCTCGGCAGCGCAACGCAAGCAGTAGAAAAAGCGTACCAAGTAACATTGGTGGACAACAAAGCTGTTCTGAAGGGCGTTGTCTCCCGTAAGAAGCAAATCGTGCCAGTATTGACTGATACATTCCAAGCCCTGTAAAAAATATGAAAGGCTGCCCATGCGCATGTTGCGGGCAGCCTTTTTCAATGTTTACATTCCTTGGGTAGGGTTGTTGTGCATCTGGAACAAGGTTTGCTGGTTATAAGCATCGTCACTGTAATGGGTGATGGCATGTTTGTCTCTCGCTTTGAGACTAAGCAACCCTGTTAACCCCCACCCGGCACCGAGTAAGGCTACAATGAAGCCGATGATATAGAGCATCGCAGTCCCTCCTTGTATGGCTTTCTCTATATTTTAGCAAATTATGAAAATGAAGTAACGCCAATTTTTTTTGTGAAAATGTGTTTGACATTGACGGTCCGTAAATGTGTACGATCAATTTGTCAGGAGGAATGAACATGGAATATACAGTGCAAAAGCTAGGACTCCTGGCGGGTGTCAGCACCCGGACGCTCCGATACTACGATGAAATTGATCTTCTCAAGCCGGCGAGAATCAATTCGTCAGGGTATCGCATTTACGGACAGCAAGAGGTTGATCGATTGCAGCAAATCCTTTTTTACCGCGAGCTGGGTGTGAGCTTGGAGGAGATCAAGGAGATCCTGGATTCACCAACCTTTGATGCTGAACGGGCACTGCGGGAGCACCGCGAGAAGCTCCTGGAAAGGCGAGCGCAATTGGATGCGTTAATCGCCAATGTCGATTTGACATTAGCACAAAGAGAGGGGACCAAAACGATGAGTGACAAACAAAAATTTGAAGGCTTCAAGCAAAAAATGATTGATGAGAATGAAGATAAGTACGGGGCAGAAATTCGAGCAAAATACGGAAATGACCAAATTGAAAAATCGAATCAGAAGGTCAAAGGCATGACAGAAGAACAGTATGCCGCGCTGGAGAAATTGAACGCAGAGCTGCATGAAACGTTGGCGCAGGCTTTTTCGACAGGTGATCCTGCTCATGAATTGTCGCAAAAAGCGGCTGATCTGCACCGTCAATGGCTGAGCTTTTATTGGGACAGCTACAGTAAGGAAGCGCACGCAGGGGTGGCCCAGATGTATGTTGATGACCCTCGCTTTACCGCTTACTATGACAAGGAGCAGCCAGGTGTTGCCGAGTTTCTCCGCGATGCAGTGGCCATTTATACCAGCAAGTAAGGTTCAAAAAAAGAAGCTGCGAGCAAGGCAGCTTCTTTGCGTTTTACGCTTAGTTATCCCCACCTGCTGCGGGAAAAAGCTTTTGTCCCAAGGGTGTTGGCAATCCATCCATGCTTACTATGTTGTATTCCTTTTGATAATCAAGCAGCTCCTGCTCGTCTTTAGCCAAAGTCCATTTCTGAAGGGTTTCGCGTTCTTTTGAATAGGAATAGAAGGGGATAGCCCAGCCGCAAGAAGTCTTTACTTCCTGTATGTTTACGGTAATGATTTGACGAGCACCAGGCAGAAGCGGGAAATCATTTACGAGCTCATCCCACCGAGGTGTATCTGGGAGAATAACCGTTCCTTTGCCGAATAGGCGCATGATGAGAGGGGGGCCTTCAAATGCACAGAACATGATCGTAATCCTGCCATTTTCCTGTAGATGTGCACTGGTTTCGTTTCCACTTCCAGTCAGGTCTAAATAGGCGACCTCATTAGGGGATATTATGCGAAAAGAATCGTATCCTTTCGGTGAAAGATTCACGTGACCATCTTTGTCCATAGGAGCAGAGGCAACAAAGAACATCCGTTGCTTCTTGATAAACTTCTCATGCTCAGGTCGTAACTCAGAAAAAAGCTGACCCATTTTGCACCCCTCCAGATAATGGAATTGTTTTTGCTGCCCTCATCATACGATAAAAATATGAAGATTTTGTGTTGTTTATCTCCAATGCGTCCAAAATAGATGGTAAAGTGTAAATATTCCTACAACAAAATGGCATCTCGAGACTTTTTGAAAAGGAGGAGTATTTACATGCAATCATCACAGCCAATCGACTTAGGGGAACGCATCCATTTAATAGACGGTTTCGATATGGGCTGGGCGGAACGTACGGGGACGTATGTGATCGCGGAAGAGGAGCTTACATTGGTAGAAACAGGGCCAAGCCCCTCTGTCCCATACATCAAGGCTGGTCTCGCCAAGCTCGGTTATACGCCGGAACAAGTAAAATACATCATCGTGACGCACATTCACCTGGATCATGCAGGAGGAGTAGGACTGTTTCTGAAGGATTGTCCGAATGCAAAGGTCGTTGTCCACCCGAAAGGTGCACGTCATCTCATAGATCCGAGCCGACTGATCGCAGGCGCGAGAGCCGTGTATCATGATGATTTTGATCGATTGTTTGATCCGATTGAGGCAGTTTTCGAGGAGCGGATTTTGATTCGCGGGGACGGAGATACACTCAAGATCGGACGGAATTGCACATTGGAGTTTCTGGATTCCCCAGGTCACGCCAATCATCACTTCAGCATCTACGATCCCGTAAGCCGCGGCATGTTCACAGGTGATACCGCAGGTGTACTCTATCCACAGCTTAAAAAGGATGGTATTCACCTCGTGCTGCCATCTACTTCGCCGAATCAGTTTGACCCGGATGCCATGTTAGCGTCTTTAAGCCGTTTTGAAGCGAGCAAGTTGAGTCGGATTTACTTTGGTCATTTTGGGATGTCAGAGCAGGTAGACGACGTGTACCGCCAAATTCGTGAGTGGCTCCCCATATTTGTGGCGGAAGGAGAATCAACGCTTGCTGCTGGTCAAACTTATGACGAGCTGTCTCGTAAGTTAGTTGAACGAGTCTCGGATCATCTACAGTCACAAGGCATTAATGAGGACCACGAAGTTTTCGAGGTACTCAAGCTCGATTTGCAAGTATGCTCCATGGGCATTCTGGATTATTTGCACAAACGAGGGTAATAGCCTGCCAAAAGCTTTACATTTGCCTGAACCTTTTGTTCAGGCATTTTTCATTTTTAGCAGGCAAGAAAGTACTGCCTTATGTGTTTGTCATTCTTTTTTCATCCAAGGAATGCTATGATGTAGGATGAGTCATGAACTGTGACAATTTCAAACGTAACAGCAAATAGGTGCCTCGTCTTTCTAACAAAAAGATCGGGTGAAAAGGGAAGTCGGTGAAAATCCGACGCGGTCCCGCCACTGTAAATCGGCTCGTTCCTCAGCCGTAAGCCAGGAGACCTGCCTGTTTGTTTTCGTGCCTGTTGCCTTCGCGGAAAGGATCGGCCTATTTCAGGAAGCAGACCATCCTGTCTGTTTGCCCAAAGGTGCCGACCCTTTTGATTTCCGAATGGAAGCAAGGGTCGCTTTTTTATTGGAAATAACAGTCGATTTGACATGCAGAAAGGAAGTTCTACATATGAAACGTTCATTGCGATTCATGATCCCCCTGCTAGTTGCGGCGAGCCTTGCAGGTTGTGCGGGTAACGATAACAGCCAGCCAGCACCAGGAGGACAAACAAGCGCACCGCAGCCAGCACCGCAAGAGAATGCGGCCGAGCAGTCTGCAAAACAAACAACGTATCCATTGACAGTCACGGATGCGGCAGGAAAAGAAGTAACCTTTGCAAAAGCTCCTGAGCGAATTGTCTCAACATCACCTGCCGAGACTGAGATTTTGTTCGCACTAGGCTTGGAAGATCGGATCGTAGCTGTCTCAGACTATGATGATTATCCAGATGCGGCGAAGGCAAAGCCAAAAGTTGGCGGGGTCGTCAAACCAAACGAAGAAGCAATTCTCGCTCAAACGCCGGATATGATCGTTGGTGGAATTTCGATGGAGAAGCCAGTGGCTGACAAGCTCAAATCTCTCGGGATGCCAGTCTATATTAGCCATCCGACAAAGATGGATGATATCCTTAACAATGTTTTGACGATGGGAGTTATCACGAATACACAGGAACAAGCCGAAAAAGTCGTCGCGCAAATGAAGAAAGACATCGCGTACGTTCAAGAAGCAGTGAAAAATGTAAAACCGGAAGAGAAGAAAAAGGTATACCTGGAATTTTCCCCGGGCTGGACAGTCGGAAAAGGCGAATTCATGGACGAACTCATCACGCTGGCTGGAGCGACAAACATTGCTTCCGACACCGAAGGATGGAATCCGATCAGTGAAGAAAAGATTTTGCAAAACGACCCGGACGTCATTTTGTATGCGAGCGGAATTACCGATGAAAAGTCTGGCGTCAAGCTGGAGGATCTGATCGCGAATCGCAATGGCTGGGATAAAATGAAGGCGATCCGTGAAAAACAAATCTTTGGCATGGACCAAAATATTTTGTCCCGTCCTGGTCCACGTATTACACAAGGGTTGATCGAAGTAGCCAAGACGATTTACCCTGACCTGGTGAAATAAAATGAAGAAACGATTGTTCATATGGGGAGGAGTAAGCTGTTTCGTTCTTCTGGCATCAATAGTTATCAGCATCTCGATGGGGGCGGCCCAACTCCCCATTTCGCAAGTATGGCTCATCCTGCTTCATCAAATCCCGGGCTTGTCTGAGTGGATCAGCGTAACGTGGCCAGAGTCTTCTGAGCAAATTGTCATGAAGGTTCGTTTTCCACGCGTTGTATTGGCTGTCTTGATTGGGGCCTGCTTGTCACTTGCAGGAGCGGGCTTTCAGGGCGTTTTGCGCAATCCGCTCGCTGATCCGTTTACGATGGGCGTGGCATCCGGTTCTGCTGTCGGAGCAGCCTTCTTGATCCTTTTTGGTTTGCAAATCAGCTTTTTGGGTGCATGGAGCACGCCTGTCGTCGCTTTTCTTACAGGACTGCTCAGTTTATGGATCGTACTTGGACTCGCGAAAACGCAAGGAAAGCTGCAAACCGAGACCTTGATTTTGTCTGGTGTCGTGGTGCAGGCTTTTCTCGGCTCGCTCGTTTCCTTTATGGTGTCGCTATCTGACCAGACGGTGAATGAGATCGTGTTCTGGCTTATGGGCAGCCTGTCATTTCGCGGCTGGGCCTTTACATCTGTCTTGATTCCGTACTTGGTCATAGGTGGAATGGTGCTTGTGAGCTATGCGCGTTCCTTGAACCTATTTGCGTTAGGGGAGCGGCAGGCAGCGCATCTCGGCGTCCATGTGGATCGAACGAAGCTCGTGGTTCTGGTCGTCTCGACTTTCCTGACCGCAGCGGCAGTTTCTATCGCGGGAATTATCGGATTCGTTGGCCTGGTGGTACCGCATCTCGTCCGATTGCTGGTTGGTCCTGACCATCGTATTTTACTGCCCATGGCTGCGATCTTCGGTGGTATTTACGTATTGTGGGCCGACACGCTTGCCAGAATGCTGTTGAGTCCAACGGAAATCCCGCTCGGCGTCGTGACAGCATTTTTGGGAGCACCGTTTTTCGCCTATTTATTGAAGCAAAATAAACGCTTTAGGAAGAGGTAACGTAAGCGATGATCAATGTGCGTAACTTGCAAAAATCGTATCAGGATACGCCAGTTTTGCACGGCATCGATTTTTGCGTGGACAAGGGAGAATTTTTTGGCATCATCGGGCCCAATGGAAGCGGTAAATCCACTCTGCTAAAAATCATTTCAGGTGTCATTAAGCCAGATGCAGGAGACATATTGCTTCAAGAGAAAAAGCTTCATTCCTATCCACGCAAAGAGCTTGCCAAAATACTGGCTGTTTTGGAGCAAGAGGGTCTGCCGCCAGTCGGCTTTCGTGTCCGAGAGGTGTTGGAGATGGGGCGCTTTCCTTACCAAAATTGGCTGGGGGAAGAGAAGCAGGATGTCGCATCGCTCATTAATGAAATCGTACAGATACTCGGTCTTGAACATTTGGAAGAGCGCACACTGGATCAGTTGAGTGGTGGGGAAAAGCAGCGCGTAGCTTTGGGGAAGGCATTAATCCAAAGACCCCAAGTGCTGTTGCTCGATGAACCCACGACTTACCTCGATATCGGGTACCAGATTCAACTCATGGACATTGTGCGAAAATGGCAAAAGACCACGCAGGTGACAGTCGTTGCTGTGCTGCACGATCTGAATCTGGCTTCCTTATACTGCGATCGTATTTTGATGCTGCATAAAGGAAAGCAGATAAGCGTCGGCGCACCCAAAGACATCTTGCAAAGTGACAGAATCGAGGCTGTATACGGAACCAGACCGATTGTCATGGAACATCCTGTTCATCATTTGCCGCAAATTATTTTGCAATCGCAAGTATAAGAGGTTGTGTAAGGAGACAGAAGCATGATTGTACTCATTACAGGTGGAGCACGCAGCGGAAAAAGCACGTTTGCCGAAAAATACGCGGCACATTTGGGCTCCTCAGGTGTTTACATCGCGACCGCACAAAGCACTGATGAGGAAATGGAAGAGCGGATCTTGCACCACCGAGACCGCCGCTTGCAGTCCAACTTTCCTTGGCAAACGATCGAGGAGCCGTACGCATTGACAGAGTGGCTCGAGAAGCTCGCAGCGCAAGTGGACATACAAGAACAAAAGACAGTCATTCTGGTTGATTGCTTGATTCTTTGGGTGTCTAATTGGTTGCTGCATGTTGGAGAGGAGCAGACGTTTGAGCAAGTGCTCCAGCAGGTTGATGTGCTGGTAAACAAGTTAAAAGACTACCCGGGTACGGTCTTACTGGTGACAAACGAAGTAGGCGACGGACTCGTCCCGCAACATCCGTTGGGACGTATGTTCCGTGATTTGGCGGGCTTGATGAATCAACGCGTGGCAGCGGTTGCCGATCAAGTTTTTCTTGTCACAGCAGGGATTCCGGTAGAGCTAAAAGGACAAGCTTTCCGATTTTAACGCGGTGAAAAGACGGTTTCGAGTCGTCTTTTCACCTTTTTTTATGATATAATACAAGAAAAGCCATGGAAGGGATCAGGATACCATGCGTCCCCATAGGACGATCTGGAAACGTTTTGACCTCTCCTACATCTAGCTTCGTAGTAGTCGATCGTCACTGAAGACGACTAATCTACTACGAAAGCGAGGCCCTTTGTATGAGTAGCGACTTATACTTTCGATGTTCCTCGGTAGTCGGTTGGTCGTCTGTGCCTAAACCGACAAAAATGCGAGGAAACCATGATGAGGAGAGCGCTGCAGTTATCTAAGCGTTACAGTATGATTTTGTTTGGAGCTTGTTTACTTGCTTTTGCGTATTATCACATTAACTTTCAGAACCATTTGTCTGAAGGTGGGTTTGTTGGCTTGGGGTTATTGGCGAAATACGCCTTTGACTTGTCGCCAGCGATGGTGATGCTTTTACTGGATATTCCATTGTTTTTGGTTGCCTGGTTAGTAAGAGGCCGCCAGTTCATTTGGGACACGATCTTTGCATCACTTGCTTTTACCATGTTTTACGATTTGTTTGAACGATTTTCACCGATTGTCATGGATATGAGCAGAGTGATGCCACTGGCGTCTGTCCTGTCCGGTGTATTGACCGGGCTGGGTACCGGATTGGTTCTGCGCTATGGAGCTGCGACAGGTGGAGACGATATTTTCTCTCTGTTGATCAGTAAGTACACGGGATTGTCTATTGGTACGGTCTTTCTTTTACTGGACGTCATTGTGCTTTGCATGTCGTTCTGGTTCGTACCGATGAAAGAGATGATGTACACCATTTTGGCCGTTGTCATTTCTAGCCAAGTCATCACCTGGACCGTCAATCATGGTGCAGGAATGGATGTCATGGAAGAGGAGCACGGGCATGGAAGCGTCTCGATGACCCACCGGTAATGTGTAGATATTTAGTTGAAAAACATGCCTATACAAAAGCAAGCAAAAGGCCAAGTCGGTTTTCATGTCGACTTGGCCTTTTGAACGTTTATGACCGTTTTTGTACATAATATCCTGCTTTCCTAGTGGATACTAACCAACACAGATACTATCGATGGAAAGGACCTGCCATGAGCGATCCGTTTTTTAGCAACTACAAAGCATTCGTTGTCATACCAGCGGATGAGAAGCAAATGGGACCGGAGCCTTTTGAGCCGAAGGATTACGCCAGCCATTTCATCCTGACGTTTTCGTTGTACGATGCGGTTATTTCCTCTTGGAGGGAAGCGACAAAGTATAAAGTGCAGGCAAAAAAGGGTCTGTCGAATGTGATTGATGGTTTCAACGCCAAACGCCGTGGTACAGCCCGTCTGCATTTGCTGGAAATGGAAGAAGACCAGGCGTATTTCGTCCTGGCCTTGTCGTTGAAAATCCAAAAAGACAATGAAAAAGCAGTCATGGAGACAATCACCAATCTGCTGGAGAAAGATTTCGCAACCGACTTGTTGATCGGAGAGACCTGGTATCAGATCATTGGTGCCAAAGGGAAATTCGAGCGGAAGCTGTTCTCCTACAACGTCCAGCCGTACGATTATCGACCGAAGTAATCTGCTAGAGCTTCCGTAATCGCCTGTGCAGCTTTGTCCTGATAGGACGATGTACGGACGATGCCTTCATCCTTTGGATTCGATAGAAAGCCAAGCTCAATTAAGACGGACGGATCATCGTTTTCGCGGAGGACGTGATAATTGCCAAAAGAAATGCCGTTGCTTCTTAAACCGATGCCCCCTGCCAAGCGAGACTCAATCGCTCGAGCTAACGGCTCATCCTTGTCTTGCGAATAATAAAACGTGAGGGTACCGCTATTTGGCTTCACAGAAGAATTGTAATGGATGCTAAGGAAGGCATCCGCCCTCTTTGATTCGCTAAAAGCGACACGCTGCGCTAGCGAAGGCTTTTGTGTGTCACTTGTCCTCGTCATGAAGACTTGCGCACCCCGTTGGCGCAGTTTGCTGGCGAGCAGCATGGACGTTTTATAATTCAACGTTTTTTCCATGCTATTCCACTTCGTTCCTTGTGTCCCGATATCAGAACCACCATGTCCCGGGTCAATCACGATGACTTTTCCTTTTAAGCCTGGCGTTTTGGAGCTTTTGGACACCGGAGCGTTGGCCTTGGCATCGCCAATATACGTCGCAGACACCCAGCCTGTTTGTCCATTGGAAGTTCTCGCTTGGATCCAGTCTCCTTGCTTTTTCAAAATATCTACACGGGTTCCTCTGGGCAGCGAAAGGATAATCTCATGGCTCGTGCTTGGTCCTTTTCGCATTCGGAGCGAATCGGCCATAACCGTGCCTTGCTTGCTTTTGACAGTGGCTGTATTGGCTGGTGAAGTTGCTGAACCCGTACTCGATACCGCTCCTTTTTGCAAGTAATACCCCGCAACCCAGCCTACCTTTTGATTGTATCTAATTTTTGCCCAACCGTATGCTTCATCGGTAATCGTCACGACCACTCCATACGGCACGGTCGCGACAACAGATGCATTGGGGGCTGGTTCACTGCGAACGTTCAGAGAGGTTGCGACCACTTTTGCCTGGATGACACTTGCTGCTTGCGCCGGCTCCGTAATAAACGGCCATGACAGACTAAACCATAGTCCACATATGAGAGACGCTTTTTTACATGTTGTTTTCATCATTTCTACCTCTGACTTGGATTAGCTACTAGCTCACCTGAACTATGATAAGGGAAATGCAGGAAATCGAATAGGGTATGATTTCCTGATTTTTTGGGACAATCAAAGTGGAGTTTCGGTATATCTTGCCAAGGCGTTCGTTGCCGACTCTGCCATGCGCTGTTTGAGTTGATCGTTTTCTACTACTTTTACACGAAGGCCGAGAAAACGAATGCGGGATAAAATAAACTCCTGCTCGTCGGATAGATAGTGCAGGGTGATCGTATATACCAGCGATTCTGAATCAAAAGCGACCTCTTTGTCAAAGCAGGAAAAGGCGTACAATATGCGCTGGAGCTCAGCGTTGTAACGACGGATGATCATAATTTTTGCCATCTGCTTGCGCTGTTGGATCTGCTCCGAAATAGTCGGTAAAAAACTTTCATACCATACATCTTCTATGTAAAGCTCATCGACGGAGCGAATGAGATGTAGCGGAGTCGTGATCAGGCGATTGGAAGACATGTTCAGCCAGATCAGGTACCAGGCCTTCTTGGCAAGTGAATATTCCAGCTTGTAGGGAACTCCTCGTTGATTGCGAAAAACCGGGCCTTTGTTCGTGGCTGCGGTTATTTTTATGTGATTTTTGCCGAGAATAATTCGCCGCAGGGGGCGCACGAGCGGACTCCAGAGCTGCTTGGCCTGCGTTTGCGCCTTTTCCACGAATCGTTCTTGTTCGGTCGATTCACTTTCTGGTATTTGTGTCAAACGGTGGAGCTTAGCGAGTGTAGCGGGCTCGAAAATTTCTGCCGCAGACGGATTTGCCAGCATCAGGGCCAGCCAAGCTTTTTCGTGTGAGGTTACCGGATAAACACCTGCTTCATCGAGACGTGTCACTAGCTGGTAATTATGTATCTTATCAAACAGATTCATAGTAGGCGAGCAGCTCCTCCCATTCTTTTTGGAATTGTTTGCGAAGAAACAGCGGTTCAAGAACTTCGACGCTTGAACCGAAGCTGCGTATCCACGGTGTAATTTCCATCGTGCTGTTCACGTTTATTTCGTACACAAAGCTTTCCCGTGATTCTTCTGTCACAATCCCCCATTGCCCCTGTGCCTCCACTCGCTCTTTGATAAAGGAATGAGGCGTGTCCCGAGGCTGGAAAAAGCGAAGGCGTACGGTTACGAGTTTTCCGGTATCAATCAGCCAACTATGGGTAATGCGCTCATCCGCACTCGCTTGCAAGGAAGAGAAGATTTCCGGCGTAACGGATTTGCCTGTTACGAGCTTGGTCATACCCTCCACACGGTATTTGCGGAGCGGACCATTGCCACATCCTTGTGCCAGCAAGTACCATCTGCCGTATTGATGATCAAAAATAACCCGGAGTGGAATCACTTTTTGATGGCGCCCGGATGTATCCCGTTGGAAAGCCGGATTCGTATTTTGGGAATCATAAAACTTTCGGCGTTTGGGCGTGTAGTAGTGAAATTCAACGATTTTTCGCTGACGAATGGCTTCTGTGAGAAGCAAAGCTTGATATTCATCGAGAATACGTGAGACGAAATGATACTTGTATAAAAACGCAGATGCATCGGTTAGCTTCAAGCGATATTTGAGATAACGCTTCACTTTTTCTTGCAAGAGATAACCAGGGACGGCCGGTAGCTGTGTATTAGCCATGAAGTCGGTGAAATCATACAGGTCCAATAGCTCGTCGTCCGTCAACGAGTCCAGTAGCTCACCGTCGAACTGATAAACGTACGGTCTGACCTCACTCACATTTTTTATCACGCCAACTTCCTCCAGGTATTTCATATCCTGGCGAATCGTTTTTTCATCGGGTTCTGTATCCACAAACGTATCCAGCAAATCTTTAATGGAGAGAGGCTGGTGTCTGAGCTTTTCCAAGATGTGAGACAGTCGCTCTACCTCCGAATCCTTCAATGATTTTGCATGGTACAAAAACATCAAGAAATTGTCCGTCACCTCAAAATAGTTGTAACGAAGCTGTGCGTAATACTCTTTTTTCTCCTCATCGCCGACATGCTGATAAAAGGTCGATTGGATGTCCTTCAGCTTTTTTATCGTTTTATCAAGGGTATGAACGGAGATTCCGAGCCGCTCGGCTAACTGCTGCCGATTGTAGGCACCAGCGGTCAAAAACAGGAGACGGAGCAATTGCAGCTCTTTGTCAAAGCTTTCGCGTGCCATTACATTCATCCTTATTCATTCGTCATTTATTTCCAAATTAGTCCTCATATTACGAAGAGGCTGAAGAGAAGTCAATGATAAAAAGAGGTTCGTAATACTTTTACCATGTTCAAACCACATGCGCAGATGGAAAATAAGAGTATGAAAAACAGCGCAGGCTGTGAGAGACAGGAGAAATGGATGATGAAAACAATTTTGCATGGAAACAACCATCGTGAAGTGAAACTGGAGCATGGAGATGTGCACGTTTTTGCAAATGACGAAGTATTTGCGAGCTTCGGTGAACGCGTATATCAAATGGCAGACAATAATTTGCGTATTCCGCGAAATGTTTATTTTTCGTACACCCCTGATGCACATGTGGGTGTTGGGACCTGTATTGGGACGACAGCGGTTTGGAATCTTGCCGATGGATTTGTCTCGCCCTCCATCGTTGGATCAGACATTGGATGTGGCATGCGTGTGCATCTGACTCCGTTGCATCGAGACGACCTTAAAGACAAGAGCCTAAAACGTGCATTGATCGAAGCGATCGAAGCGTATGTCCCGACAACCGAACGAGGAAATACGCATTTTACAGATATTCGCTTGGAGGAAGTGGTGAAGCATGGCTTACAAGGACTGCCTGGCAACTACATTCCGGATACAGAAGAAGCGCCTGACATGCTAAGCCGTTCTTTCTCGCATGTGGAAAAGTACACATTTGAATTCGACCATTCCTTTCTGGAGCAAATACCGCAAAAATCCTGGAGTCGTGCGTGGGGCCAGTTGGGAACATTGGGGGGCGGTAACCACTTTATTGAAATCCAGCATATCGACATCGCGGAGGAGAACAGGGAGATTGCGAAAGCGTGGGGACTGTTCGACGGTCAGGTCGTCATCATGATTCATTCCGGTTCGCGTGCGTGGGGGGCTATGCTAGGGCGGGATTACACGAAAAGCTTCAAGGAAGCTATGTACAAATGGGGGATTCATAATCCTGAGCCGAGCCTGGTATATGCTCCGATCCAAAGCGAGGAAGGACAACAGTATTTGAATTTGATGTATTCCGCGCTGAACTTTGCGGTAACAAATCGGCATATGATCGGATTTTCAGTGGAGCAGGCGTTCCGCGACGTTTTCGGTAGCGAGATGCGTACGCCAGTCCTGTATGATTTGATGCATAATTACGCCTTGAAAGAATTCCATCGGAACACACCGATGCTTGTCCACCGCAAAGGAGCGACGAAGGCATTGCCAGCAGGCCATTTCCAAAATCCGAAAGCTTACCGTGAAACGGGACATCCAGCCTTGATCCCAGGTTCTATGGGAACATCGTCCTATATTATGGTCGGATCGGACGCAGGTGCCAAAAACTTTTATTCGATCTGTCATGGTGCAGGGCGTGTTCGTTCCCGCAAAGCAACGAAGGAACTTGTGACCATCGATCAATTCGAGCAGGCGATGCGCGTGGGACAGGAAGATGAGATCATGGTGAATCATCGTTCGCTCGCTTCCATCCTTGATGAATGCCCGCAAGCCTATAAAGATGTGGATCAAATCATCGATTCGGTTGTGGGTGCAAATCTTGCATCTGTCGTCGCAAAATGTAACCCTCTTATTGCCATAAAAGGAGTATAATGAAGAGTGGCTTCCCGATAAATTTGGGGGGAGCCACCTTTTGTGATTTAACTTACACTAAATACTACAAGTTAAATTGTGAACAAATTGCGTGAGAAGTTTCAAAAAATAGGTTCGAATGTAACATAAATTGCTTCGCTTCCTCAACCGATACCAAAAGAGAGACAAAATAGGGGAGATAGGGGAACAGATATGCCTACATACTATTACTTCACCTGCCTAAAATGCCGAACCCGGGGGGGAGTTTTCGGCGAACAGGCCTGGGGTTGGGGGAACTTTGACATGATCGAGTCCTTCAAATACCTGGCCCACCACATCCGTACATGCGGGGAAGATTCGATTCGCGTGATTTCTGAGGATGTAGATGATTATGTAGATCAACTGCACGGAGAGTACAACACCTTCCTTGAGCAAACGAAGCATATATTTCCGCATTCCAAAGACTGGGAGTTCCTTGATCGATGGAAAACATTAAAAGTAGAAGAAATGAAGCTAAAATGGGTCGAGGAAAACCGGATCATGCATCCAGATGATCGGATGAAAATATGTGGAGTTGTGGATGCCGTGGACATCTTGAAAGAAGGGGCGGGAAGAGTCTCCTTCAGTGCTAGTGTGACGGATGATGATGGGAAAGTGTGGAAAATTGTAGCTGACATGCGCGAATTACCCATCATAAAACATTCGTATATCATCATTGGCGTCATGCAAGAGCATTCTATATTAGGGGATGTCATCGAGGTGTACAAGATGATTCCACGAGTCGCCGTTCAAGAGGAAAGGGGTAACGATCATGATTCTGGAGACAATCGGACAATTGCTAATTAAAGTGCGCGAGGAAAATCCTCTTGTACATAACATGACGAACGTAGTTGTCACGAACTTTACAGCGAACGGCTTGTTAGCTCTTGGTGCATCACCTGTCATGGCGTACGCCAAACAAGAGGTGGCAGACATGGCAAAGATCGCCGGAGCTCTTGTATTGAATATAGGGACATTGAACGAGCATGAGATCGAAGCGATGCTGATCGCAGGAAAATCGGCGAATCAGCATGGCGTGCCTGTTTTGTTTGATCCAGTGGGAGCGGGAGCAACATTGTACCGAACCGAGACAAGTCAACATCTTGCGCAGGAACTCGACCTAACCCTCATAAGAGGAAATGCTGCCGAGATTGCCAATGTCATCGGGGAGCGCTGGGAAATTAAAGGGGTAGATGCGAAGAAAGCGGGAGGAGATGTCGCGGACCTAGCGAAAGAAGCAGCGAGAAAGCTTGGGACAATCGTTGCGATTACGGGCAAGGTCGATGTGGTTTCGGATGGAGAAACAACATACTCGATCCATAATGGTCATCCAATCTTAACGAAGGTGACCGGAACTGGCTGCTTGTTAACATCTGTTATGGGAGCGTTTGCAGCCATTGCAAATGACAAGCTGATCGCCGGAGCTGCAGCATTGGTATGCTACGGTGTTGCTGCGCAGCTGGCAGCAGAGAAAGCAGCAGGAGTAGGGCCAGGCAGTTTCCAAGTCGAATTTTTGAATGCGTTGCATAACTTGACCCCAGAGGATGTTCGCCTTTTTGGGTACATCGAAAAAAAACAATAAAAATTCCCCTTTAAAAAAGGGGAGAAAAATGGCCGTAGAAGATTAAGCTAGATATGTTAGAGAGTAGCTGTAATTTCGTAATGAATAGGACAGCAGCTTCTTCTGGTGCTCTGATAGTGCTAGGAATATAAATTCTACTTGATCATCATCGTATGGACGGACATAAAAACGGGAAATACCATGACAAATAATTTCTCTCTTTAACGTCAGCGCCACACTGGCGTCTGTTCGTATGTGCAATTCCACGCTGCGTACCCTCCTTGGACATTCAATAGAGTACCAAAAAAATACAAGGAAAAACAAGGGAATTATGTCTGATTCATGTCCAAGTTGTTACCGTTTTTGGGATGAAAACTGACAAGGAAAATGATTCAGAAAAAACTAGCGGGGATTGCTGGGAAAGCATCCTGTTCGAGAGAAAAAATTCGAGATGAGACCGGCCATTCTCCCTTTTTCTGTTGAGTTATTTACTTTATTTCGAAGGCAGCGTACGAGCTCCTGATCGCAATGACAAGAAAAATAGCCATGCTTTTGATAGCAATCATCATGCCTCTTGCAACATCTGTCGACGTCATCAATTGGCGCACCCGGCCCGGAGCATCCAGGCCCACACCAGTTTCCGTACAAACAGGGGAAGCCTACTGAACGGCGTTTTCTTTTTGACAACTGGCATCACTCCGTTTTGTAAAGGGATACTACTTGTATCATATTGAACAGGAAGTGATGTTGCTTTAGGCAATCTCCCTTTTTTCGTTTCGATAGATAATCGCCTGATATGAATGGCACGGAGGTCAACCAAGGGGAAAACTTTCAAAATATCACTTGAAATCATGTTGTGAATATGATAGATTAATTCTTGCCGAAGCGAACGCTTACAGGCTTGATGGATGGATGTCCGAGCGGCCGAAGGAGCACGATTGGAAATCGTGTAGGCGGTGTCGAACCGTCTCGTGGGTTCAAATCCCACTCCATCCGCCATCATACCTGGCCCGTTGGTGAAGCGGTTTAACACAGCAGCCTTTCACGCTGTCATACAGGGGTTCGAATCCCCTACGGGTCACTTATATCCCGCATAGTCAAGCAATTGCTTTGCGGGGCCCCAACAACTTGTTTGGGGTAGGGAGGCTTAGCTCAGCTGGGAGAGCATCTGCCTTACAAGCAGAGGGTCGGCGGTTCGATCCCGTCAGCCTCCACCATTTTTATATGCGGTCGTGGCGGAATTGGCAGACGCGCTAGATTCAGGTTCTAGTGGTGGCAACACCGTGGAGGTTCAAGTCCTCTCGACCGCACCAAGCAAACCCTATATATGGCGGTCGTGGCGAAGGGGTTAACGCACCGGATTGTGGCTCCGGCACTCGTGGGTTCAAGTCCCATCGATCGCCCCATATATGTTTAAATGTAAAATGAAATAGCCCAGCGGTGGCTCCTGTAAAGGAACTCCGGCTGGGCTTTCTTAGTATCCGTCTACGTATGATCAACAGGCTGATAAAAATGAAGGCGATTGCCAAAAGGATCGGTCACGCTCACTTCAAGCGTTCCCCACGGCGTCTCTTCTAGACCGGGACGAGCGTACATGTATCCTTGACGCAACAGTGACTGATGAAAAAGCTCAATGTTCTCTACCTGTACCCGAATCGCTGAGCCAGGACAAGCATCCCCGTGATGCTCAGACAGATGAAGCGTGCATGATGGTGAGGAAATTTGCATGTATAAAGGAAAGTGATCCTCGTAACGATGCTCCCAATCAATCTGAAACCCTAGAAACTCCACATAAAACTCTCTTGCCTTCTCAACGTCAAACATGCGAAAAATAGGTGTTATGATCTGATTCATTTGCCAAGAAACCTCCTGATTGTATTGAGGGAGGCGAGGTGCACCCCTTCGTGAAAAATCGTTCGGACAAGCACTTGTGCAATCGTATGCATGCCGGATTCCGTTGCGGGAAATTCTTCTTCTAATCGATCCTTGTAAGCAGCTTGGATCTTCTGAGGTTGTTCTTGTAATAACGTGACGAGCACTTCAAGATTCGGTGGTGGTGTATCCCAGTCAGCAGGTTTTGTCCCGAAGTTGAACCATTCGTTGAAGCCAGGGGGGATTGGGATCGTTTCTTTTGTAAGGTGAGCGATCCATAAATACTGATCGAGATAGATGTGCCCTAGATTCCACAAGATATTGTTGGAAAAACCATCGGGAATGATGTTCGCATCTTCATCCGTCAAACCAGCGATTGCTTTTAACGTCTCCTGTCGATAATCCTCTAGCTGCTGGAATAGCACCCTGTGCCGCTTTTCCATACATTTCCCCCTTTTGAGTGGCAGTCTTAGGAAATAGATTCGAGTCAGATAAGCTACTTCCTTCTAGTAAGAAGGGGTGTACGAACAAAAAAGCGTGCAGAACCAGCTCATCTGCACGCTTTTTAGTATGCTGTGTATGGGAAACGGCGCTACATTCTTTCCTGCTCGAGGGCGTGAGAAGGGGAGAATAGTTTCCGCCATCTTACTTGCGGTACACAAATGGCAGCCAGGATCATGAATACGCCACCCCATTGAGGGAGAGAGACAGTCTCTTGAAGCACGAAACTCGACAAGAGCACAACTGTAGGCAGCTCGACTGCACTTAAAATGGTAGCCAGTCCATTTCCGATCCGCGGCACACCAACAGCCAAACAGAAGATCGGGATGACCGAACCGAAGATTGCAACCAAAAGACCGAGCGGAAGCAAACCTTGAAGAAGCTGACCATTTACCAGGAAAGTCGGTGGATAAACGATCGAGAGCATCAGGGCAGCCATGCTAATCGAAATCGCGCTTCGCAAGTATGGGTCCATTCCAGGGAGAATTCGTCCGCTGAAAAAAATAACCAAGGCAAAGGTCGCGCCTGACATCAGACCGAAGATCAGTCCGACCATGTCTACACTCTGAATGCCGCTTTCGCCAAGTCCGCTTGCAAGAACCGTCCCTGCACCAAGCATAACCAGAGACACCCATTTTTCAGCGGTCGGCCATTTGCGATCCATAATTGCCTCCAGCAAGACGCCGATCCAAGTAAACTGAAAGAGGAGAACGATGGCGAGCGAAGCAGAGACCCGGCTAACAGCCTGATGGTAAAAAAGACTGGTTGAGGCCATCATGAGGCTGGCTGGTGCCAAAAGCAACAAATACTTGAACGAAAACCGTTGCTTGGAGAAAAAGATAGCCATGACCGTCATGATCAGGCCGCCAAAAATCAATTGGCTTCCGCTCATTTCAAATGGAGTAAAGCCGAGTTGAAAAGCATGCTTCATGAAGATCGAGAGTACACCGTAGCTGCACGCACCGAGTAAAACTAAAAAGATAGATCGCCAGTATGTCATAAGTAAAAGTTCCTTTCGTATGACTAAACTCGGAAGAATAATGACTATTGTACTACAGGTATAAAAGTGGTACAATAAAATTTTTGTCCACTCTTTATTGTGCTACTAAGGTAATTAGCTAGCTGCATGCATTGGTAATATGGTAACGGATGAAAGTGTAGGGAACACCTTATTCTTCGTGAGAATACATAGCTGTTTTTTTGTATTTCCGTTACACTACTCCATAGAGAAGAAGTTCAAAAAGTTGTCTATAGAGAAAGAGAAGGCGAAACACATGGAGGAGCAAGGATGAGACAGGGGATTATTTACGCAATTGTGGCGTATTTGGCTTGGGGGTTACTCCCGCTCTATTGGAAGCTGTTTCAGGCAATGGGGGCATGGGAGATACTCGCTCATCGAATCGTCTGGTCGATTATTTTTGTCGCAATCATTATTCAGGTAACGAAACGCTGGCGCAGTATGTGGCGAGCGGTTACTGGTTTTAAAATGTTCGGAGCATTAGCGATATGTTCACTGCTAATCAGCGCAAACTGGCTCATTTTTATATGGGCAGTAAATAACGATCAAGTCATGCAAACGAGTCTTGGCTATTACATGAATCCTCTCATCACCGTACTGCTCGGAGTCATTTTCTTAAAAGAAAAAATGCATGCTGGGCAATGGCTCGCGCTTATACTTGCGGCTTTCGGAGTCATGTTCATCACCTTCCAGTACGGTGAGATTCCATGGGTCTCTCTATCACTTGCCCTGACCTTTGCTTTTTACAGCTTGGCGAAAAAGCTCGTCCGGATGGAGGCGATGATTGGACTAGCGTGGGAGACGCTGTTTGTGGCCCCTATTGCTTTCGGCTATCTGCTGATGCTACAGGTCAATGGGACGGATACGATGACATCCTTGGCATGGTGGCAACTTCTATTGCTGACGTTGGCGGGGGTAGCTACTGCCATGCCGCTCTACTGGTTCGCCCAAGCAACGACTAGACTCCCACTTTCCGTTGTGGGCTTCATTCAATACTTGGCGCCTACGATATCGCTCCTATCAGCCGTTTTCTTGTTTGGAGAGCCTTTCACCCAAACACATCTCATCAGCTTTGGATTCATCTGGTCTGCGCTCATCGTATTTACGGTGTCTTCCGTTCGCATGAAACGAAAAGCTGCTCCAATCAATCCTGAAGTCGCTCTCAAAAAACAAGCGTGATCATAAGAAAACTCCTGACCTGCCGAGGAAGACTCGGATACGGTCAGGAGTTTTTGTTTACAAGGACGTAATTAGCAAATCGCTTCGCCGTGCTTTTTCATGCGGTACGCACCGTGATTAGTAGGTCCTACATATTTATTGAGAGCAAACGAGTGGCGAATCGCTTCGGTAATAAAGTCTTTGGCAACCGCTACAGCGTTGTGTACAGAGCTTCCTTTTGCCAATTCGGCACAGATTGCAGCCGAGAACGTGCAACCAGCACCATGAGTAAAGCTCGTTTCAAAGCGTTCTGATTCCAATACCTCGATCGTTTTTCCGTCATAGAAAACATCTACGGCATTGCCGCTTTGAAGCTTGCTGCCGCCTTTTACAACGACGTAAGAGGTGCCGAAGTCGTGAATGCGTTTTGCCGCTTCCTTCATGTCATCGACACTTTTCAGGGCGCCCATTTGGCTGAGAATACCAGCTTCGAACAGGTTAGGAGTCGCAACTGTTGCATGCGGGAGCAAGACTTCACGCAGGCTGACTGCAATTTCTGGATGGAGTGCTTCATCTGCACCCTTACAGATCATCACAGGGTCAACGACAACATTTTTCAAATCGTATTGTTTTATTTTACGGGTAGCGAGGTCAACCAGTTCAGTGGTTCCGAGCATCCCTGTTTTTACAGCATCTACGCCAATTCCTGCGAGTACGGTTTCGATTTGTTTTTCCAGGATCGCAACATCGATCGGAAACACTTCGTGAAACCATTCGTTATGTGGATCTTGGGCTACGATAACGGTGAGGGCGGTCATCCCGAAAACACCAAGCTCCTGAAACGTTTTGAGGTCTGCTTGCTGACCAGCTCCGCCGCTGGTGTCGGAACCTGCAATGGTGAGTGCTTTCTTCATGGTCATTGTGATTATCTCCCTTTGTATACCGCTGCACTATCGAAGCGGATCTATACTGTCATGCACTGTAATGCCTCTCTCTATATTAAAGAGGAAGAAATCGGTGCTGTCAATAATATCCCCAAAATATAAAAACCGCCTCCCATAACGGGTAAGCGGTTTATGTATGTGTGCAATTATGCTTGAGAAGCAGCGTGGTGAAAAGAGAAGCTGATGGTAGTGGACATGGACTTGGAACGCTTGGTTGCAAGCTGTTTGGCTTGCTTTGCTGCCTCAAACATACTGGGTGCCTTGATGATTTCAACCCATCTGCGTGTTGCTGTTTCAAATAAAAAGCGATAGATAGTCATCTTCTTCGACCCTCCATGGTTTGTTGACATCTACATTGTATTACGATTTGGGCCGCAAAAGGTTACATGGCTGTTACATATTTTTGAAGAAAAGATTGTTTTTTTGTAAAACGTAAATTGTTTCCGAAAGAAGCGTTACGTTTTGCGAAATGTTACGTCTTTAGTATGTGGTGTTTACGAAAACTTCCATTTTGAAAGAACGAATGAGGTGCGACAAACTTATGGTCAATTCAACAGGAGAGCTGACGGTGACAGGGGTCAATCACAGCTACGGAACGGGAAAAATCAAAGTTCCCGTGCTGTTTGATATCAACCTTCATATCAACAAGGGAGAATTCGTGGCTTTGTGTGGCTCGTCGGGGTCAGGCAAGTCTACGCTTTTGAACTTGCTTGCAGGTTTGACCAAGCCGGAGGAAGGGAGTGTCATGGTTAGCGGAGCACAGATTTCCAGCTACAGCGAAAACGAACTATGCATGTTTCGCCGTAAAAATATGGGCTTTATCTTCCAGTCATACAATCTGCTCCCAAATCTGACAGCGTTGGAAAACGTAGAACTTCCCTTGATTTTTGCAGGCGAAAGCAAGAAAAAACGTCGGGCAAAAGCAACGGAAATCCTCCACCGCGTAGGGCTGGAAGGTCGTATCGACCACAGACCCAATGAGCTCAGTGGTGGACAGCAGCAGCGTGTCAGTATCGCGAGAGCGCTCGTCAATCAGCCTGGCATTATCTTGGCGGATGAGCCGACGGGGAACCTGGACTCGAAGACAGAACAAGAGATTCTCCTATTAATGAGAGAAATGAACAAGGAAAATGGGACTACGTTCATCATCGTTACCCATGAGCAGGAAGTAGCGGAACAGTCCGACCGCGTCATTTATCTCCAGGACGGACGGGTTGTACAAAAAAGGACAAGACCAGCGTAGGCGAGGGTATGAGGTGAACAAACAGTGAAGGTAATGGATTCTTTTCGCATCGTCTGGAGGAATCTGTGGCGAATGAAGCTACGGACAGCCCTTACGTCGGTTGGTGTCATGATCGGGACGGCTGCAATCGTCGCGATGATGGCATTAAGTTTAGGGCTTAAGGAAAGTGCGGTAAAAAGCTTGGAGAACTTCGGGAACTTGACAGAGATGGACGTCGAGCCATTGCGTTGGTACGAGGAAAATGGCGAATGGATTGATGTTCCAGAGGATAAGGTCAAGAAGCTGAATATGCAAGCGGTGCAGGAATTAAAAAAGATTCCTGGCATTCAGGCTGTTATGCCGATAAAAGAATTACGAGAGCAAGCAAAGCTTAAGGTAGGTAGGCGAGAAGGTTACGTACAGCTTATTGGGGTGGATGTGAATGAGTCGGCTGCCTATCGCAAAAATGACATTGAAAAAGGAAGCTATCTGACAGGGGCCCCACAAGAGATCGTGGTTGCTTTCGATGTATCCAGAGAATTGCGCGACGTAGAAAAGGAAAAGCGCGAGGAACGGCGAAGAAAGGCCGGAGCTGGACGGCATGAAATGTCTCAGATGCCACCTCCTGATATAGGGGGCGGAGAAGCACTGGCCTTCAATCTCGTAGACAGAGCAGGGACTCTCATCTTGTCACGCGAATATCGCATCGACGATGAACCGAAATACGAGAAAAAAGAACTGCGTGTGAAGGTTGTCGGTCAATTAAAGAAGTCTGAAGAACGTAACTCATCAGCCGCGGTTTATGTTCCGATTAACGTTGTGAAAGAGCTGAACGAGTGGGTCACGCGCAGTCGAGGTGACGAAGTCGAAGAGGGAGCATCGCGCCGTTCACGCGATAAAGCTAAAAAGGATACCTTTGAATTTGACAGAATTACAGTCAAGGTAGAATCTCGTGAAAAAGTCGAGGGTGTAGTCAAAGCGTTGAAGGAAAATGGCTTTGAAGTATGGTCGCCTGCACGTGAGCTGGAAACCATCAATAACTTCTTCTTCGTGATTCAGATGGTCCTCGGAGGAATTGCAGCAATCTCCTTGCTCGTTGCAACCATTGGAATCGTCAATACGATGATCATGTCGATTTTAGAGCGAACCAAAGAGATTGGGATCATGAAAGTAATCGGAGCCACTGTGTTGAATATTCGCTGGCTGTTCTTAATGGAATCAGGTTTTATTGGATTAATTGGTGGACTAGCTGGTCTTGGCATGGCGTGGGGAGCGGTTGAGCTCGTGAATTACTTCGGTGCGTCTGGCGGTCTCTTGGATAGTCTGAACATGGGCTACGGCGGTGGTGATCCAGAGGCTGAGCCAACAAAATTGGCGGTCATTCCGAGCTGGCTGGCACTCTTTGCGATCGGCTTCTCCTTTATCATTGGGGTGTTGGCGGGAATCTTCCCGGCGATCCGTGCGTCTCGTTTAAGTGCGCTGCAAGCGATTCGATCTGAATAAGTGATGAAATGTGAGGAACGTAAGATGAACAAGAAAAAATGGATCATTATCGCCACGGTCGTGGCCGTTCTTGGAGGGGGAAGCTATTACGGCTATTCGTACTTCAAGGGCGAAGAGGTTACAGAAGAAAAGCCAGAAGAAAAACCGAACTTCCCGACAGCGCTCGTGGAACGTGGTGACGTTAAGAAAACGATCAACTCAGCAGGGACAGTGGAAGCGAAGGCGCGTGAGGAAGTCAAGCCAGAGCTCAGCGGCAAGGTGCAACGTGTGCTAGTCAAGGAAGGGCAATCTGTGAAAAAAGGCGATGTCTTGTTCACGATAGACAGCTCGGATGCACAGTTGGAAATTCAAAAGCTGGAGCTGGACATTTTAAAAGCGAAAAAAGAGCTAAGTGAAATTAAACAAAAGAAAGACAAGATCACGGCTACTAAAGAAGGAAAAGTGGTTGAGGTCCTTGTGGAAGAAGGGCAAGATGTAAGACCGGAGCAGGTAGTAGTCAAGCTGGCTAATACCGACTATCTGAAAATTATTGGGCAATTTACCTCCTATGAGTCTGAAAGATTCAGTGTAGGTCAAAAAGTGAAGGTATTCATTCCGACTTCCATGTACTTTGTGGATGGTGTCGTAACGGAAGTGGACAGAATTGGCGAAAAGGTAGAAGGAGCGGGCGGTATTCATGATGTCGAGGTTTTGGTCAAGAAGCCTGGTGCCATCTACGTTGGGGACAAGGGTGAGGTACAGTATACGGATGATAAGGGCCTCTTATATGTAAGCCGAAATCAGAAAGAATTCCAGTTGCCAGATGAAATAGAAATTTTGGCGGGTACTCACGGAAAAATTGGCAAGGTAGACGTGAAAAAGGACGATGTAGTCAAAGTAGGGCAACAACTGTTCAAGATGGATATGGAAGCGTCAGGTATGGAGCTGCTGGAAAAAGAGCTCGCACTAAAATCGTCCTTATTGAACATGGAGCAGAAAAAGCGTGAAATTGCGAAGAACCAGGTAACAGCGCCAATCAGCGGTGTCATCACCAAGCTGGGTGTAAAAGAAGGTGAAGCGCCAGGATCAGATCCTGCAGCCATTATTATGGACACGACTTCTGTTTACTTTGTGGCAGCCGTTGGAGAGCTCGATATTCCCGAGATTAAAATCGGACAAAATGTCGATGTTTACGTGTATGCGTTTGGTACGGAGCCGTTTAAAGGCAAAGTCATAGAGCTCCCAAAAGAAGGAAAAAAAGAAGACAAGGAAGTTCGGTTCGCGGTAAAAGTGGAACTGCTAGACAAGGCTGATTTTAAGCATGGGATGACGGGAGACAACGATATTATCGTCGCCCAAGCACAAAATGTCCTGCGCTTGCCAAGCAATGCGGTTGAAATTCTGGGGCCAGGTCAAGGAACGGTTATGGTGAAAGATCCGAGCACCGGAGATCCAATGCCGAAAGACGTAGAAATCGGTATTGAAGGATATGATTTTATTGAAATCAAAGGCGGCTTGAATGAGGGAGAAGAGGTTCTGGTGACCAACTCCGAAGGCATGTAAAAGCCAATCGAATTCGTTTATAGCGAAAGCCCCGTTGCCACTGGCCAAAGACCTAAGCAAACGGGGCTGTTTTTTTACACGCATACGCTTTTCAACGATTTGAACGTAATCGTAACGTTGTGGACATTTGTGACGTCAAACTATGTAAAGGATGGGAGATTGTACAGCCGTTTTCCTTTGCAAACTGATCAGCAACAGGTACCATGGAGAGCTGTGCCACTGCAATAGCTCGGTCTGGAATCGTATGGTGGAGCTGATACAGAGCGTCTTTAATCGCTTCTCTGTACGCTTCCTCCTGGTTTTCCATGAGTAGGGCAAAAGCATTTTCGACGATGTTTACTTGTATCTCCGGATGTAGATTGTGGGAATGGGCGTGTTGCACGAGACGCTCCATCGTAGGTTGGACAGTAGCGGGATTGGAGAACAGCAGAATTTGTGGCTCCGTATATCGTGCAAGCTCATGAAAAAAAGGGCCATCGATTGTGAAGATGGGGACAGTGGCAGTTGCCTCATCCTCTGGTGTTACTAGTGCGGCATACTGCGTACAAGTGATTACGATTGCATCGACCGCGCAGCTCTGCATCCAGCTTAGTTGCTCACGTAATTTGGCATGCGATTGTTCCTTGGTATGGATAGGGGTTCCCGCGTTTTGCAGGAGTAAACCTGGATCAACAAAATGAATGAGCTCAACTTCAAAGGCTGCGAACGCATCTGATAAGAGCGAAATATTCGAATAATGTCCATGGAGACAGGCAATACGAGTCATCGTGGAGCACCCCCATGTAGAGTATCATTCTCTGATTTCTTATGGGCAAGGACGCGAATACGCTTGTAATCGAGCACCCAGTGACCCTCTTGAAACAGCGCAGGACGCAGGAAGTCAGTGACTTCCCTACAGACTTGCTGGATTTCATCTGCCGACAGTCCTGCAAAAAAAGGACTGCAAAAAGAATTCAGCCAATGCGAAAGCCCCAGGTCCCCATCAGCCATGACTGTCGGACGATCAAAATGGGAGGCAAGTACGACATGGAAGCCTTGCTTCTCCAAAAGAGTCGTGTACTCTCCAATGCTGGGAAAATACCAAGGGGAGCGCTCATCAGCAGATATTCCTTTTCGCGCCAATACAGTTCGTAATGCCTGTGTGATTTGTCCACAATTGCCGTGTCCTCCAAATTCGGCAACAAAGCGTCCGCCGGGAGCAAGAGCCAGCCAAATGGTTTCAACGACTTCGGCAGGACGTTTCATCCAGTGGAGTGCGGCATTGGAAAAGACAGCGTCGTAACGGACATGTGTACGATACGTATGCGCATCGGCTACTTCAAAGGCAAACTGCGGATATTTTTGGCGAGCAGCCTCAATCATGGCGGCAGAAAAATCGATTCCTGTCACATTTGCTCCTGCAAGCGATAGTTGAGCACACAGGTCGCCTGTTCCACAGCCTAAGTCAAGAATGCTTTCTCCAGGAGCCGGCTGCAGCCAGTCCACTAACTCTTTGCCGTATTCAGAAACGAAATTCATTTTGGCGTCGTATAGCCCGGCATTCCATTGATTGGTTCGAATCATCTGTATCCCTCCCTTTCTTCCTTTTTACCGATTTAAAAGACATAAGTCAAATCTATATAAATTATTAAATGGATAGTTTTTAACTATATCGAGTTTAGGAAAAGGCATGAGAACATAAAGGATAAAACACGGTTATTGTCGAATAAAATCAGTTGTTTCCATGCAAATACGTAAGACGAAAAAGTAGGAGGGCAGTTCGTGAAAAAATGGGTTGTAAAAGCACTACTTGTGTGTTTGGCAACTGGTACCTTGTTGTCAGGTGTGTCAGTACCGCCAGCCATGGGAGCCGGGGCAACAGCATCAATGAAAAAAAACAGCCAAGTATCTAAGCCAATCCGGAAGCAGCCTGTTCACGATATGGTTATCTTTAACGATTATCAGGTTGCGGGACTGGATTCAAAAGGTTGGAACTGGGTGAAGAATGATGAGTTTATTCTACCTCCGGAGACACCACTCGATATTGATGTGATACAGACTACTTATGGAAATGGAACAAACCTGAGTCGAAAGCAAGTATATTTGGATGGTGTAGAATTAACGGAGTTTCAAATGGAGCAAAGCTCAAATCAAGAAGTGTTCAAATGGCAGGTACCGCGCTTCACAATTCCCGCAATGAAATTGTCTGCTGGCTCTCATACGTTGACCTTTGTAGTGACTGATGCCAATGCGAAGAGCAGTACGTTACACGTGAGTTTTCAGGTAGAAGCACAAAATTACCCACGTATTTATAAGGGAGAAAAGGCAGAGGGAGAGCCTTTGGCGACAGGCGGGCAGACGACCATTTTCGGAAATATGGGGTCAACTGATTTTAACAGTTCTGTACCCGGTACGTGGAAGCTAACAAACAAGTCTACGAACCAAGAAATGAGATCTGTTCCTGCTACTGTGTTTTCAACAGGTACGTTGTTGACTGGTCAATACCAACTCCTGTTTCTACCTGATGATACCTCCATGTCGCCTTGGACTACGACGGTTCAGATTGGCATGGCGGAGCTATATATGGGAACAGATGCGAGTGGTCAAAAACTGGCACCGGATCAGACTATTACTGCCCCGGAGTCACCAGGTAAGATTTCTTTGTATTCGGCATACCCAGGTCGATGGTCGGTGAACGGAACTGGACAAACGTTGACGAATGCGCACCATTTTGAAGTGGATATCCCGATGATGCTGGCGGGTATGACGATTTCTGTCACTTTTGAGCCAGATTCCAAGGAAAACAAAACGGATTCCTTATGGGGAGGTTCTACGTCGACTACGATTCACATACAAATTCCAGGTGCACCAAATGCTTGTGGTCCCACAAGCGGAGACGTCACGATGGATGTGTTGATGCAGCCAAACGAAAAATCTACACTCATGGTCGAGAAAGCAAACGTGTATTCATCAGACAATACAGTGAAGCTCTATCAAAACCCGGTTCATGTGATATGGCTGACTACAGCAGCAGAGCATATCGAATTCGGTAGTGAAGCTGATGACGAGGAAGGACCAGGAGTATGGGCAGTCGATAACGTCGTGGTCGATAGTGATAAATTGAATTGGGATCATACAGGCTTGCTACTGTCTGGTTATAAGCCAGGGCGTTACAAGGTAAACTATTACAGCAAAAGAGACCCTGCCAAGACATGGTGTGGTTACATACAGGTCATTGAGGATACGCCACCAATCCCAGCGTCCCAAAGTTGTGATGCAGGTGATTCAGGTATGGCTCCATCATCAGCGCCGATGTTCATGAGAGGAAAAGAGGGCAAGGAATTTCGAGATGGAGATCTTGTGACTGTGGAATCTGAGAGCGATCTTGCTGAATTGGAAAACTTACAGCTCATCTCGACGTATGCAGAGCGAACTGGAACGAAGAAAGTTAGAGAGAGCAGGAAGGCTTCCGCTTACCATATGCCAAAGTATGAGTGGAAATATGGAGAGAACGCCATCGGTGCTAGACAAGAGCATAGCAGTGCTACGATATCCTCAGAAAATCGGATCGAGATCTACTACGAAGGAAAAGAAATCACTGCCATTAAGCCTTCCAATCGAGATGGCGACACTGGTAACGGACTGGAATCACTTGATATCAGCAAATACATTGATCGGCAGCAGCCCGGTAAATACGAGATCAAAGTAACCAATATCCTTAGCAACAAGACTTGCCAACTCGTTACAAGACAAAAAAGATCAGTCAAAAAAACAGACGTTGATGAACGAAAAGAAACGATTACATTTACAGTCGAAGTGAAATAACGATTGACCCCCTTGCATTTTGGCATGGGGGTTTTCGACTACAAGGGGAGGAAGTCCTGTGACAAATGAGCAGAAGGCGATCCTGGAAAAGTTCGGGTTTCGGATCGAAGGAGAGGAAGTGAAACATTTGAAGCTGGGAATCGTAAGAAATAAAAAAGAATTTGTCCGTCACGCCTCATCGGAAGAGTTGCAGGACTACATTAAGTCCATCTTGCGCAACCAATGTCAGTGGAGGCGAGGAGAATCTGAGTGAGCAGCCAGGGAGGTTATTGGGTTTGAGGGAGTCCAGGGAGACATTAGTTACGGCATTACGTGAAGTGGAGGCTTGGGAGAAGGATCAGAACGACTTGTGGTTCTGGGAAAAGCTTGGCAGACTTCCTTTTGTTCTGTTGGATCGGATTACGCCTGCATTCGTTCAAGAGAAGCTGGGAAAAGCCGTAGATGAAATGGCAGCTTTTCTTGAGACAGGTGGTACTTATTTGGTGCAGGATGAACCGATTTACAAGCGGTTTGGTAAACGCTTAGAGGGACAGGGCATATCTGTTATTGGCAAGGCGGAGATTGCCGCTGTACCGCTTACGATGATGAATGATGTCGCTATGGAGCTAAAGGATTCACGAGCGAATTTTGCCACGGTACAAGGTGCGACGACTGGCTTCGGAGGGATTTTTACCCTCGCGATCGATATCCCGTTATTAATGGGGACATCCCTAAAAGTATTACAAGAGATGGCTCTTGCCTATGGCTATCGACCTGAAGAGAAGAGGGAGCGGTTGTTCGTCGTCAAATGCTTGCAGTTTGCTTCCTCCGACATCGTAGGGAAAAAAGCGATACTCGCTGAGCTCTCTCGCTTTGATGATCCAAATGCACAGAGAGAGGTAATGGCGCAATTGCAGGGATGGCGTGAAGTCGTGGTAACGTACACAGAAAACTTTGGGTGGAAAAAGTTATTTCAAATGGTGCCCATTGCAGGTATTTTGTTCGGGGCGTATTTGAACCGCTCAACCGTACAGGATGTCGCCGAAGCGGGGATGATGTTGTACCGCAAACGGCGCATCCTGGAGCGGCTGCGTGAGAGCGAAAAGAGCGAGGAAATTACTGAGACCACTCCTCAATAGTAAGAGCGTAGAGGAGATGGTCCTCCCATACACCGTTAATTTGCAAATAGCGTAACGAAAGTCCTTCCTGGCGAAAACGATTTTTTTCCAAGACGCGAATGGAAGCTTGGTTGCGAGGCATGACAGCAGCTTGTACCCTGTGCAGTTTAGCATCAGAAAATGCAAAATGAAGGGCGAGATTTACTGCGGATGTCGTATAGCCTTTGCCATTGCAAGACTGATCCATAAAGTAGCCAATCGTTGCATTTTGCCACGCGCCGCGGGCGACATTCGATAAGGCTACACGTCCCATCATCTTTTTGGCCTCGCGGCTGAATACGCCGAAAGCATAGGCTGTGCCGCGTTCAAAATCAATCTCTGCTTGTGAAATCTGTTCTTGCTGTCCTGGGAGGGTCAGAAAGGAAGAGGGGCGGATTGGTTCAAATGGTTGGAGAAAGTCATGATTACGCAGCCGAAGCTCTAGGAGCTCGGCTGCGTCTTGTTGTTGGAGAGGCCGTAAGAGAATCTCGTCCGTATGTAGTGTCATGAGATCAATCCTCCTTAAAAAGTTGGATTGATAGTATAACATGTGCCAGATTATTTGGGAAACATCAATTAGCCGAGCAATTCAGCAAACGATACCCCAAATGCTTTGCAAGTTTCCACTTCTTTTGCAGTAGGAGAAAGCTCGATTTTCAAACCTTCCAGAGGAGTTTCCGCACCACGCTCGCTCGCCTTTTTCAGCAAAATATCAACAGCTGCACCGACATGCTCGTAAGCGGAGTCGCAAGAGCCAAAAGCAACGACCTTTTTCCCGCTGAGGTCAATATCGTCCATTTCCTCATAAAAATCCAGGCATTCGTCTGGAAGTTCGCCATCGCCCCATGTGTAGGCACCAAGCAAGATTCCGTCGTAAGATTCTAGTTCTTTTGCGTTCGCATCCATTACTTCTTTTATCTCCAGCTCAGCACCAGTTGAACGAATACCTTCTGCAATTGCTTCAGCAATTTCCTGTGTATTCCCTGTCATGCTCGCGTATACCATCAAAATGCTCATAAAACGTAAAACCTCCATTTAGATAATGAGTATCATTCTCAGTAATAAAATAATGAAAATGAGAATCGTTGTCAATAACTTTTTTCTTATTGCCACGTTTCATTGATTTTGGTAGAGTTAAATAAAATTATAATAATGTACTCTAAATAGAGGTGCGCCGAAGAAGAGTAAGTCTTTTCGCAATCTGCCAGGGGGCAGGAGAAGGAAGAAAGGCTAAAGCGCCGAAGCTTATGCTATGCCCCTACGTAGCACAGGCTGGGGTGTCTCATGAAAAATGAACATCCTGTCACAAGGGACCTCAAGTCTTTTTGTGGAGCGCTATTTATGATTTGCTTATGTAGTATCAAGAGCAATGAGATAGCGAATGCACTCATTGCTTTTTTTGATTTACCATGCTGTTATCTTGAGGAGGATGTAACTATGAACATGATGGATGCTAACGAAATTATCGCGTTTATTCAAAAAAGCGAAAAGAAAACACCCGTGAAGGTATATGTGAAAGGGAACCTGGAGGGAATCGACTTCGGTGCGAGCTCCAAAGCCTTCATTACTGGTCCTACTGGTGTTGTTTTTGGTGAGTGGAAAGAGATTGAGCCAGTGCTTGCTGCTAACGCAGACAAAATTGAAGATTATGTTGTAGAAAGCGACCGCCGCAACTCCGCTATTCCATTGCTGGATACCAAAGGGATTCAAGCGCGTATTGAGCCAGGCGCAATTATTCGTGACCAAGTGACAATCGGTAACAATGCGGTCATCATGATGGGTGCTTCCATTAACATCGGTGCAGTGATCGGTGAAGGTACGATGATCGACATGAATGTTGTAGTAGGTGGACGTGGAACCATCGGGAAAAACTGCCACATCGGCGCCGGATCGGTTATTGCGGGTGTTATCGAGCCGCCATCTGCACAGCCAGTTGTTGTCGAGGATGATGTTGTCATCGGAGCAAATGCTGTCATTCTGGAAGGTGTACGTGTAGGAAAAGGTGCTGTGGTTGCAGCGGGTGCTGTCGTGATTGAAGATGTACCTCCATACGTAGTAGTTGCGGGAACGCCTGCACGCGTGATCAAGCAAATCGATGAAAAAACTCGTTCCAAGACAGAGATCAAGCAGGAGCTACGTCAACTGTAAGGGAGAGAGTGCACATGGACTGGCGTTCGCTTGATGAACAATATATCGTCTCCTCTTACAAAAGACTTCCGATTGCCATAGAAAAAGGTGAAGGAAATTACTTGTACGATACGAACGGGAAGAGCTATCTCGACTTGTTTACCGGACTCGCGGTAAACGTTCTGGGGCATTCTCATCCGCGCATTGTACAGGCTCTGCGTGAGCAGGGAGAGCGCTTCTTGCATATTTCCAATGTATTTTTAAACAAGCCGGCTATTCGTTTGGCCGAGCGTTTGGTTGCGAACAGCATTAGTGGAAAAGTGTTTTTCACCAACTCTGGTGCAGAGGCTACAGAGTCTGCGATCAAGCTGATTCACAAATGGACGAAAAACGAGGGGGCAGGTCGTGAAGGCATCGTTGTCTTACGGAACAGCTTTCACGGGCGAACACTCGGAGCAGTGCGTTTGACGAGGCAGGCTCACATCTATCAAGACTTTCCTCAGCCGGCTTTTCCAGTGTATGAACTGGATGTGGAGGATACGGAAGGATTGCGAGCGATTTGCCAGGAAGCAAAGCCCGCTGCGGTCCTCATGGAGCCAGTCTTGGGTTCCGGCGGTGTCGTGCCATTAACGGAAGCGTTCTTGCGAGAGGTAGCTGCGATCTGTGAACAAGAAGGTATGCTCTTTGTCATGGATGAGATCCAGACAGGAATGGGCAGAACTGGAAAGTTGTTTGCTTATGAGCATGCAGGCGTAACGCCAGACCTGATCCTTTTCGCCAAAGGCATAGGGGGAGGGCTTCCACTCGGCGGTGTCATTGCTGGTCCAAAGCTGATGAACCAGTTCAAACCGGGGGATCATGGAACGACATTCGCACCATCACCACTGTCTGCTGCCCTGGGGAATGTCGTGTTGGACGAATTGCTTAATCCAGCCTTCATCGCTCACGTAGAAGAAGTGATTGCGTACCTGTGGTCGGGCCTGGAAGCGTTGCGAACTCGTCTTCCAGATCAGCTGCAATCCCTTCGCGGAAAAGGCTTGATGGTTGGAATTCCGCTCTCTTCCACCCCGGAGGAGGTAAGTCACTTGCAGCAAGCATTGCTTGACGAAGGAATTCTCGTTGATGTGACGCAGAAAACGATTGTTCGTCTGCTTCCACCTCTGACGTTGACAAAAGCTGATGTGGACCGTTTCCTTGCTGTGTTTGAGGAACAATTAACAGCAAGAACAGGCACGAAAAAGGAGGCGTAGGCCATGACGACTTCCTTGTTTACACAAATTCGCCGAGACCTGCACCAAATACCGGAGCCAGGCTTCGCTGAAGTGAAGACGCAACAATACTTGCTCGACTATTTGAAAAAGCTGCCCCAAGAGCGAATCGAGATCAAAACGTGGCGGACAGGCATATTGGTCAAGCTGGCAGGAACAAAGCCAAAACGATTCATTGCCTGGCGGACGGATATGGATGGCCTACCGATCATAGAGGAAACGTCCTATCCGTTTCGCTCGCTTCATGAAGGATACATGCATGCTTGCGGGCATGATATGCATATGGCAATTGCACTTGGTCTCCTGACGCATTTTACCGAGCAGCCGATAGCAGATGATTTGCTGTTCCTCTTCCAGCCAGCAGAAGAAGGTCCTGGCGGTGCTGAGCCGATGATGGAAAGTGAAGAGTTTGCAGGGTGGCGACCGGACTGCATTTTTGCCCTGCATATTGCGCCAGAATATCCAGTTGGTCATATTGCGACGAAGCCAGGAATCTTGTTTGCCAACACGTCTGAGTTGTACATTGATTTGGTAGGCAAAGGGGGGCATGCAGCCTTCCCGCACAAGGCGAATGACATGGTGGTTGCAGGGAGCCATCTTGTGACACAGCTTCAATCGATTATTTCGCGTAATATGGACCCATTGGATTCCGCCGTCGTAACGATTGGCAAGCTGGAGAGCGGGACGAAGCAGAACATCATCGCAGAGAAATCCAGGCTAGAAGGGACCATCCGAACCTTTTCGATGGAATCGATGGCAATCGTCAAGAGCCGCATTGAATCTCTCGTAAAGGGAGTGGAAATAGGCTTTGATTGCCAGGCAACGATTGACTACGGGGTTGGCTACTGCCAGGTTTACAACGAGGAGCAGCTAACGACAGACTTCATGCAATGGGTACAGGAACAATGTGAAGATGTAACTCTCATCACCTGCAAAGAAGCCATGACTGGAGAAGACTTCGGTTACTTTTTGGAAGAAATTCCCGGCTTTTTGTTCTGGCTGGGAGTGCAAACGCCGTATGGCTTGCACCATTCCAAATTGGAGCCGAACGAAGATGCGATCGAGGTTGCCGTTCGACTGGTCTCTCGGTATTTTACATGGCTTTCGCAACAGGAGTAGCAGGGTGTCAGGAGCAAAAAAAAGAGTGGCTGGAAAGCCGCTCTTTTTTCTGTGTCATTCCCAACCGTATTCTCGTCAAGAGTAAGGAGTAGTTACTAACATCTCTGTGCATAAGTCTTTCTTCCTAAGATTTTTGTGCTTGTGGATAATGTGGATATTGTTGAAAAAACTTATCAGGGCAGCACAACTATTTCCTTTTCCAAACGTATAAACTAGGGAGAAGAAATTCCGGAAAAACAAGCGCTGCCGCGCACACATACAGGAGGATTATTGACATGAAAAAAGCATGGTTATCGGCCTTGTTGGCGTTGACTGTAGCAGCAGGGGTGGGGAGCACTACTGCGCTGGGAGAGGGTGCGATGCGCGTATTTTTCGGTGCGGAAACCGTAGCGAGTGAAATGCCAGCATCCAAGGCCGAATCGGTAGAATCAATAGTGAACAAGCTCGGTGGTTTTGCTGATTACGATCAGCAATCTGGCAAATTGCAAGTGATTAAGCCAAACGTAAATATTATTGTGGTCGAAGGAATTCAGCAGACCCGCAATAAAAATGTCGTTTTCAGCAACCCTGTCAAAGGATACAGCGACAAAAATGTGCCTCGTACGTTTAACGTGTTCGTAGAGGTTGATGACGCGCCTGTAGCCAAAGACTTGCGTATGCAACTCGTGTTGGTCGGACCGGACGGCAAAGAAGTGTCTAAAGGGAAAGAATGGAAATACTCCACTCAAAATGCAAACAGCTTCTATTTTTCTGAGCCTTTTGTATCTACAAAACTCGAAGCATACGGCACTTATAAAGTACAAGTTCAAATGAAATCCGAGAAATTTACTTCTTATGTAACCGTGGGTGAAAATACATTTACAGTTGGGCGTTAAAAATTATGGCTTGGATGCGTTTCCACTTCGCATGTCCCCGTGCTATAATATAGGGAAAAGCCAATATGATTGGTGATAGCAAGTACATGAAAGAAAGGAACGATGGGAGCGAATGGAGACAAATCCCCCGCGATCGTCCACAGATGTAGAAGGCCCGAGTATACGCATTGCCTGGAAAGATGAGCAATCCATTCAGGCAGAGTGGAGCATGACGAAGGAGTTCGAGCAAGAAATAGAGCGAAAGTTTGCTATTCCGTTTGCTGAACTGCCTTTTGTCCTACGCCTTTTTGATGTGACGTACCGCAAAGAGATCCGAAATGATGGCACTGACCTTTATACTGATTTTGATATCAACCACCGTTCTTCCGAATGGATTTTGTACGGAGTGACGCAAGGATTGGAATATTGCGTCGATCTGGGAATTCGGATGGTGGACGGAAGGTTTTATTCGCTGTCCAGGTCTCAAATGATTTGATCAACGTGCTCAAGCAACGTACGACTGAGGCAACTGCATTTTTATACGAAACAGCCCCATTATCCACGAGATTTGCTTGTGGCAATGGGGCTTTTGATTTATATTCGTACACTTATGGGTTCTCTCGCTGTTTGTCTAACAGTCGCAGGGCAACCGCTAAAACAGCCCATACTGGCATTGGTTCGTCTAACTTCTTCAGCCATTCAGGCGAGGTCAGCAAGCCCTCTTGTAACGCACGATTGCCCAGCTCCAATTTCCAGGGAGGAAACGATTGTGGTTCTTCTGGGGCGAATGGATCGTACTGAGATAAGTTGTACGTTTGAATGAGGCGCGTCAGCTTTTCTGCATACGCAGGATCGGTAGCGTAGCCGGCTTCTTCTAAAGCCTGTGCGGCTTGTGCGGGAGTAGCTGCTGCCAGCACGTTTTTGTATGCGGGCTTACGTAAAAACTGGGCATGGTCTTCCATGGATTGCTGGTAATTTTCGTAAGCGCGGAACTGGGAGGTACGTGTGACTGTCTTTCCGTTTTCTACCTCTTTGCTTTCGATGGTGACAGAGCCGGCAGGTCCCGTTCCTTTCATTCCAAAGAGGTTGTACGAGAATGTCCCAGTGGCTGGGTCAACAGGTACTTTTTTACCCCAACCTGACTCGAGTATGGCTTGCGCTATGATAATGGAGGGGAATATACGATGGTTCAGATAAGACTTTCTGGCGTGGTCAGCAACCAACTGAATAAATGCTTGCGCATCCATAAGCACACCCCTTTCCTCTTTTTGTTATTCGTATGAAAAAAAGAGGTCAGGGGGAATAGGCCTGAACATGAAAAAACAGTCGATATTTCTCGACTGTTTTTCCGTTTTTTTGTTTATGGCTTTCGAGGTTGGAAGTATTGAATGCGCTTGTTGAAGAGGTGGAGCTCTGCTTTATAATCACGTGCCAAGTATCGACAGTATTCATTTGCCTTGTTTTTATCGCCGTGCGTGGCCGATTCAGGGAGGGACACTTGTATGTAGTGCTTCTCGGAACCGTTTTCATTTTTGCTCCCGACGCCAACAACGATAGCTTTGTACATGTTTGGATCTTTTCCTTTGAGAAGGAACCACGAGTCGACTCCTTCAGGGCGTTCTTCTAGGGTGTAAGGGAAAGCGGCGTCAGCATAGCTCCAGCCCAATTGCTTTCCTGTTTTTGAGGTCATGTCAACGTATCGCGTAAACTTGGCTTTCACGTCATCAATACTTACAGATGCTGCGGTAGAACCATCAACGAAATAGATGTAGGCGGATTGAAGTTTCACGACTGCACTCACTCCTAGTACCGGTATTCTGTGCGTTAAGTGTAGCATTGTCTTCCACTCTTTGGCAATGAGGCAGTTGGCGACCGAAAACAATTGCGTGTTTTTTCTGAAAAGTGTAAAATATATATCATATTTATATGCCGTTAGATGAACGATAAAGAATCATGGAGGAATATACGCATGCAGGAGGCCTCAATTAGACACGTATTCGAAGCTTTAAACACCATGCGCGCCATCGATGTGGTGAACAAAGAAGACTGGGAGCGGGCAGCGAAGGAAGCCGAATTGGATTCCTCTGTACAGTTAAACATTCTCTGGATCATCTACTGTTATGAAGGTGTACGCGTCACGCAAATTGCAGATTGGACCTTCTGGCATCCCTCATCGATTGTCATTCATATCAAGAAATTAATGGAGAAAGGCATGGTGACGATCGAAAAGTCGGAGTTGGATGGGCGTGTGGTTCACGTATACCCGACTGAAAAAGGCAAAGAAGTATTGGAAGCCAGTCGAAGAAGTGTACCAGATATTTTTAGATTGACGTATGCATTGGAGAAAATGGAGGAACGATACAGTACAGCAGTAGTTGAACTGTTCTTTGAATGTCTCTCCTTTGTCGCGCAATCGTTGCATGGTGCAGAAAAAGTGAGATGGATTCAAGAAGGGGAAGACAGGGTCATTAACCCAACGCGTCTGGTAAATGATGCTATTTGGGTGGCAAAAACGTGATATTTCGCTTATACTAGTGAATAATCCGAATATTTCACGAAATTCGGAGGCCAAAATACTGTTGAGGAGGGATTGCTGATGGAGCACTACGACCACTTATACGACGTTTCGGAGAATGCTAATGTACGTTTCCTTGGCTTTATTTCAGAGGGAACACGCTACGACTTTGGCATGGTTTTTACACACAAGTTTTATGGGAAGCCGTTGGTGATCTGTATGCAGACAGGGCAATCGACTCTTCTCAGTTCGGAAGATGCGGTGAATCCAGGATACCTGCAAAAAATTTTCAGGCTGGATTCAGAGAACGAGGCAGTCGCGCTTGCTGAGTTTTTTCAGGAACATTTACCATCCATTCCATTTGAAGAAAATCAGTATTAGGTAACGAGCAGAAGTTTATCTTCTGCTCGTTTTGGTTTTTTTCGTAAAATACGGCCTTCCGTTTTTTAGTATAATCGAAAGAAATCAGCCGGTAGGAGGAACAGGGAGAATGGGTGTACATAAATGGTCGGCCAAAAATTCTCGGGGAGCGATTGTTCTCGTCCATGGAACGGGAGAGCATCATAGACGCTATGAGCATGTAGCGGCTTATTTCAATCAGGCGGGCTGGGACGTATATGCGGAAGATTTGCCGGGCTGGGGGCGCTCTCCAGGGAGACGGGGGCATATTCAATCCTTCGAAGACTATTTGTCCCGTGTACGTGAGTGGACGAGTACCGCTCTTGCCGATACGTTAGGAGAGAAGCCTGTATTGTTAATGGGGCATAGTCTGGGGGGGCTCATCGCGACTCGCTTTATTCAGACGGATGAACGGAGCAAAGAGCTGGCGGGGTTAATTCTCACATCTCCGTGCTTGAAACTGAAACTGACTGTACCGGCGTGGAAGGAGCAATTGGCACAATTTCTCGATCGGGTCTGGCCAACACTTGTCATGCCGAATGGAATCACTCCCGACATGGTATCGCGTGACGAAGCTGTTCAGGCTGCTTATCAGAACGATCCGCTCAATTATTCCAAGGTAAGTGTCAGATGGTTCACAGAATTGAACCGTTCTATGGAAAAGGCGTGGGAGGAAAGAAATCGAATCAAGCATCCTGTCCTTGTTTTACAGGCTGGTGCTGATACATTGGTAGATGCGGATGCAGTGGAACAGTTTACCGTGGGCCTTCCAGACAGACAAACGTTTGAACGATTCGCGGGCTTGCGGCACGAAATTTTGAATGAGCCTGAAAAGGAAGAAGTCTTGCAAAAAATCGTGAACTGGCTGAATGAGAATATTCCGCATTAATGTGACATACTAATTATCAACAAATGCATCTTGACTCCGAATGGTGTAGCATATTAAGATGAATGTAACATAACATTTGTAGGGATATGTGAATCAATTGAATGCGGAGGGGACATAGATGGGAACTATCGTATGTCAGACTTGCGGAACCATCATCGAGCATTTTGAATGTAATTCAGTGAAAACGCTTTATGCGGTATGCAACTGTGACTGCCGACCTGGTGAAAGACAGGAAAAAGAATAAAGAAATAGTCAACAGGCCTATATTGAGGCCTGTTTTTTTTGACAACCTTTTTCGTATGGAGGATAATGGAGAAGTGTGAGAATTGTTGCAAAAGGAGGAATTGTGTCATGAAGCGACAACCGATACAGGGAATGCTGGCCGCTGCACTTTTGGTCACATCTCTGTGGAGCGGGACACCAGCGCTTGCTTACAGTATTGGTGATGAAGAAAAAATAGACGGTAGTCAGCCATCAATATCCTCAGCAGGATATGATATAGCAAAAAAATATGCGGTATGGATTGTTGAGGGGGGGCAAAGAGTAACACTCTACAACCTCGCTAAAGGTAACCAGAACGAAATAGGTGACAAGGAATCTGAGAAGACAAATCCAAAGGTTGATGGAGATTACGTCGTATGGATGGATTCCCGTGATGGCGGCTCAGATGTCTATTTGTATGACATAGTAAAAGAGAAAGAAATCCGTTTGACAAGTGGTTCTGCTTCGGTCGATGGACTGGAGATTGCTGATAAAAATGTTGTTTGGACAGACAACGGCGATGTTTATCTACATAAAATTTCTACTGGGGATACAGAAATCGTATCTGCGAGTGGAAAAGCAAGCAACCCGGTGGTAAGCAGCGGTTATGTTGCTTGGGAAGATGATCGTAATGGCAATGATGACATTTATTACTATGACATCAAAGCAAAAGAGGAAAAGGCTGCCGTCATTGCTAAAGGGGATCAAGGGCGTCCTAGCATTTTCTCCAATCAAATCGTGTATGAGCACCAATCGGCTGGAGACCTCTATTCCTATTCCATCAGCAACGGTCGAATTAAGCAATTGACCGATGACAGCAACGAACAGCAAAACGTACATTTGTATCAAGAGGATTATGTCTACTCAGACAATAATGACTTGAAATATCGTGAGCTTGGCAATAAGTCTGGTAAAAAGATCGCGAGCAATCTGTACGGTGAGACCGGACCGAAAATTTATGGCGATTTCGTCCTATTCGCGAAAAAAGACAGTAACAAAAAGCTCCAACTCCACCTGTATGACCTGGACGAAAAGGAATTAGTTCCGATAGGTAATGCAGGCGGGGAACCAAAGGAGCCAAGTGCTCATGATCGTTATGTGGCGTACGTAACCGAGTCTAAAAAAAATAATACGGTCGTTTTCTATGATGTCGAAAATAAAAAAGGGAAAGTCGTCAGTAATCCAGAGCATGATTCTGTTCGCCCTGTTGTAAGCTCGCGTTATGTTGTCTGGTATGACGAGCATGAAGATGCACTCTTCTCCTACGATATTCGTAAGGATACGCAGAAGCAGATCACACATGAAGATGATGATCAAGAACCGAGTGAGAAGCTGTATGAGATTGACGGAGAGCGTCTGTTATGGGTGAATACCGCTGGCAGATCAGAAGTGATTATCACAGATCTATCGACTGGAAAGCATACGGAAGTTACGACGGTAAGAAAAGAACCATTAAGTGTTGATATTTACAAAAACTACGCTTCCTGGGTAGTGGAAGAAGGATCAAAGAGCGCAAGTATCGTTCTCTACGATATCGAAGAAGATGATGAGACTGAAATCCGCGATAACGTAAAAGTAGAGAAAGCAGAAATCGGCGATGGCTTCGTTGTTTGGAGCGAAGATACAGGCAATTCCAAAACCGGTTGGGATTTGTACTATTACAACATCGACCGTCAAAGAGTCAATCCGTTGCTTCGTTATGCGGATGGTGACCAGAAAAATCCACAGGCTTCACGCAATATGATTTTGTATGAAGACAATCGTCTGTCCACAAAAGGCAAGGAATTCTACTATGAGCTGTATGATTTCGAAGAGGATTCCTATAGCGATATTGAGTGGGATGATGATGCGGAGATGGAAAATGTCCGCATCGGTGGAAATCGCGTTGTCTGGGTCGATAAGCGTGATAAAGATCCATATGTATACACGGTAGCCTTCGCTCCGGGCGATGATGATGACGATGATGAAGAAGACGAAGACTGATTCTGCATAATAGTCGTCATGCTTTTATAAAAAAACAGACGAAAGGAATTCTTTCGTCTGTTTTCTTTTATGTCCGGCATAAATACGGCTTCAAAAGTACGAGTGCCACGAGAAAGAAAATGACGGCGACATAAGCGGGCAAGAGATGAATAAAATCGACATACCCAACAGTAAAATGTATGCCTATGCCGGAAACAAAGCCTGGAATGCCTGCTAAAAACAATGTCCACCAAATCCACGCTTCTCCTCTCCTGATACCCCAAAGACTGATCAGCAAGACAGCCAGGCCATTCGAAACTAATGCCCCTCCAAAGCCAGCGCGGTCATGAGCAATGACCGGAATTAATCGCTCATTGTAAGACTGCAAGGTATCTGCAGACACACAGAGAAAGACGAGATCAGAAGGAACGAAGACACCTGTGACGCCGATGATCGAAATAACGATACCAGCCCCTGTCAAACCAAATCCGATGATGACAAAGAGCAATTGTCCCCATAGAGCCATTCGCCAATCCCGATCGTTGTGAAGCTGAGGCGGTAGGCGAGTCAAATGAACCTTTGCAGGTGTTCGTAATGCGAGCAAAAACATGGGGAACAACACGAGCGCTAAAATCGCGTGCAAGTAATCGAAGTACCCGTATCCAATAAATAAAAAGAAGCTGGAAAATCCAACAGTACCGGAGATAAGCAAGATGGTTCGCGTCCAGTGAATATCTTTGCGTAGGCCATGATAAGACAGTTGACTGTACAAAATTCCTATGGATATCATCGTTCCTGCCAGACTAATCCGATCGTGTGACATAAAAGAGAGGATTTGCGCATTTAAGAGCGCAAGTTGGTCGGCTGACATCTCGAGGAAGCGTTCGTCGTAGGGGAGGACGACGGTTGTTGCGGCGACCATCCAAGCAAGTGCCCCACCGAACATCATGCCCACGCCCAACAAGATTCCCCATATCCAAGAAGAAAATAAAAAAGTAGATCGTTTTTCTTGAGGCGGGTCAGTGCCTGGTTGTATTTGTAAAATGGCTTCGTTAATTCGTTTTGGCAAGCCAGGGCCAGAATAGACCAAGCCACTGTGCAATTGCACAAAATTGGCACCCGCGGCAAGAAGGGTCAAAGCATCATGTGGCTCCAGAATGCCGCCTGATCCAATGATAAGGGCATCTGACCACTGTTCCCGTGCCCAGGAGACAAATTTGACAGCTTGCTCGTGTGAACTCCTCCCCGTGATGTAAACAGAGTTATTCGCGCATGGTGAATCTTCCTGAATCGTGCCTCCTGCGACAACTAGACCGTTTAGTCCTGCTTCTTTTGCCGCGGTAAGAATCGGGAGTGCTTCCGCATCTGTCAGGCTCGGGGGGAGCGCCAGCAAGAGTGGCATATCCGTATGGTTACGCAAACAGGAAAAATGTTCCTTCCACGCTGTATGGCTCCATTCTGGCTGTCCCATATTCGCCCGCGAATCAATAGTGAAAAACGAACAAAAACGCTCCAAACTGTCGATTAGCTCCTGAAGCTCTTCTGTGGCTTCTCTCAGGCTGGCTTTTGGTTGGCAGGCCAATCTGACTCCGAGAGGAATTTTGATGCCAGTAGCTCCCTCCAGGCGCCTCTGAAGGGTATATATACCATTATTTACCAATGGATTTGAATAGTGGATATTCATCGCGGCAATGTCACGTTGAACGGTGCCGAGAGAATCAATCGGTTCTTTGGACACAGGTCCCAGCTCTAGAAACCCGAAGCCGAATTTGGACAGCGCTTCAATGGCGATGCAATCCAGGTCTAATCCGGCACCCATCCCGACTGGAGTAGGGAACGTGACTGGACCAATTGTTTGGGAGAGCTGGGAGGGAGGCTCCATATGTCCCATCCATTCGATGATGAGCGAACCACCCGGAATTTTTGCCAAAGTCCCGATTGACTGCAAGGTAATAGACCGGGCCCGCTCGGGTGGCATGAGAAAGAGAAGTGGCCGAAACATCGTTTGATACGACCAGTCTGGCATGGCAGCACCACCCACCTTTCCTGATTTTTCCTAATTCCATCTTATCTCAAAATGTTTGCATAAAAAATAAAAAAAGCTGCTCTCTCGTGAAAGAGGCAGCCGTTTTTCGGTTCAGATCGGTTAGCCAGAAATGGCGGTTTGTCTTTTTACGACTTTAATCGTTTTTAGTGTCTCATCTTCAGGGCCTTGTACGGGTAATCCGACTCGGATGTTTTCCTGAATGTACGCGATATTTTCCTCAGTGATGACCTCTCCAGGAAGGAAAATCGGGATGCCTGGAGGATACACCATGATGAACTCAGTGATGACTCGACCTGCTGCTTCCACCAACGGAATCGTCTCTGTTTCTGCATAGAATGCATCTCGAGGAGTTGTGGACAGCACAGGGATATTCGGCAATGAGATGGTAGGCTTATCTTCTGCTTGTACGTGCGAAAATTCAACAGACAGATCGCGCAAGCCATTTACCAGCGTACGGATGGATTCTTCCGTATCTCCCGCAGTAACAAAGCAGAGGATGTTGTACAAATCGCTCATCTCTACTTCAATGTTGTACTTGTCACGCAGCCAGTTCTCGACTTCCCATCCAGTGATTCCAAGATCGCGTACGTGGATGAGGAGCTTGGTTGGGTCCATCGCAAAAGTCGCAGGCTTTCCAAGAATTTCCTTGCCAACGCAGTAGATGCGCGGGATTTCGTTAATCATATCACGTGCTTTTGCTGCCAGTTCCATCGCTTGATCCGCGAGCATTTTCCCGTTGAGGGCCAGATGCTGACGCGCCATGTCCAAAGACGCGAGGAAGATGTAGGAAGTCGAAGTCGTCGTGAGCATACTCATGACCGTTTTCACCCGATCGACATCGACGAGCCCTTCCCGTACATTCAAGATCGAGGTTTGGGTCAAAGAGCCACCCAGCTTGTGTACGCTGGTCGCTGCCATGTCGGCACCTGCTTGCATGGCCGAAATCGGCAGTTCCTCATGAAAATGAATATGCACACCATGAGCTTCGTCTACCAAGACAGGAATTTCATAGTTATGCGCAGCCCGCACGATCTCGCGCAGGTCACCTGCAATACCGAAGTACGTTGGGTTAATCACCAACAGGGCAGCAGCATCAGGATGAGCTTCCAATGCTTTTTGTACGGCCTTCACTGTGATCCCGTGAGAAATACCCAGACGCTCGTCCATGGCAGGGTGAATAAAGATTGGGATTGCTCCAGCGAAAATAATCGCCGACATAATCGATTTGTGTACGTTACGCGGTACGATAATTTTGTCACCAGGACTGCAGGTCGCCATAATCATTGCCATGATGGCACCGCTTGTACCTTGCACGGAAAAAAATGTATGGTCAGCGCCGAATGCCTCGGCTGCCAAATCTTGTGCTTCTTTAATCATTGCCTTCGGGTGATGCAAGTCATCCAATGGCGCAATGTTGATGAGGTCTATCGAAAGAGCGTTGTCCCCGATGAACTCGCGAAATGCCGGATGCATACCCATACCCTTCTTATGGCCCGGAATGTGAAATTGAATCGGGTTCCGGTTGGCGTGCTCCAACAACCCGCTGAACAAAGGAGTTTTCATTTGTCTCACTACGATCGCCTCACTTTACTAATCAAGAATAATAAGGGGAAAAACAAACAAATTGAGTATAGCAAAATAGGGGGGGAAAGCAAGCGAATTTTTATTCATGTCCGCGAGTGGTGGCAGGAGTTTGGCCTGTAAGCCGAGAAGGTCATTTACACGAGGTGATAATAAGGATGAAAACGAGAGTAACGGAGCTACTTCAAATTACATATCCGGTAGTTCAAGGTGGCTTGGCTTATTTGGCTTACGCAGACTTGGCTGCGGCTGTGTCAAATGCCGGGGGACTCGGACAAATTACGGCTATGTCGTTGCCATCGGCTGATGCACTGCGGGAGGAGATTCGCAAGGTCCGTGCATTGACGGATAAACCATTTGGTGTGAATTATGCAATTGGTCAACACGGTCGGCCGTATGAAGAAATGCTGGATGTGGCGATTGAAGAAGGAGTGACGGCTGTTTCGGTAACAGGAGGCAATCCAGAGCCGCTGCTGCGCAGACTCGATGGTCATCCCATCAAAAAGCTTGTCTTGGTTGCGTCTGCTCGCCAAGCACAAAAAGCAGAATCGATTGGTGCGGATGCTGTGATGGCTGTCGGTCAAGAAGGCGGGGGGCACCTGGGACGAGATGATATCGGGACGTTTGTTTTGATTCCGCGTGTGGTAGATTCCGTGAAAATTCCGGTATTGGCTAGCGGTGGCATCGGTGATGGTCGGGGAATTTTGGCAGCGCTTGCACTTGGTGCAGAAGGTGTAGAGATGGGGACGCGATTTATTGCGACGCAAGAATGTGTTCATGCACATTCGGCCTACAAAGAGGCGTTGGTTGCTGGAACCGAGCACGATACCGCAGTTATCAAGCGCACACTGGGAACACCTGCGAGAGTCGTTCGCACACCAGGATCTGATCACATTCTTCAATTGGAAAAAGAAGGGGCAGGCTACGAGCAGTTAAAGAGTCTTATCAGTGGAGCGAACAATTGCACATTTATTTATGAGGGCGACAGCCAGCGTGGCTTTGGTTGGGCTGGTCAGGTTATTGGATTGATTGATGATGTGCCAAGTGTCCAACAATTGTTTGACCGCATGTTTGGCGATGTGAACAAGTCGTTGGACCGATTGCAGTCTTTTTCTTAAAACAAAAGAACAGGCCTGCGTTTTTCAAATGAAAGCGGACCTGTTCTTTTGCATATAACTTAACTAAAGAAAGCGGGAGGCGGTCTATCCACGAGAATTTCCTAATGAATAGAGCTTGCTCAATACGCCAAATGTTTCTTCGAGACGACTCACCAATGCTTCTCCGTCTGCAAGGATTGGATCATGACGGTCAATAGTAATTCCACAGAGCAATTCCGCTTTTTTTACCTGTGCCAGCCTGTCCACCAACTTTTTCACGCCAGCCGTGCCCAGCTCTTTTTGAGACGTGCTTGCTGGTTGCATATGATCTGGAGACCAGTGAAAATGCTCCGGAACCATCGCGATGACCTCATCTAAACGCTTGTTAAACGCATGACTGATCAGCTCTTTGGAAGGAGACTCGTAGATTACTGCGTACCAAACGAACAAATGTGTTCCCCACAAGCCGATTTGAAAGTGCGGGTGTTTTTTGTAACCGCGTTTATCATTAGCCCAGGCAACCCACGTATCAGCTGGTGGGTTCACCGTACGGCGTGCATGTTTTGCTATGTGCGTAAACATTTCATCCCCGGTTGCTACGGAGAGAAAAGGCGCAAAGTGCTGGCTGAGTACTTCGAATTTGGGACGGATATTGGTTTTGATCGCGTCCATCCGAGCATCCAGTCCATCAATGGCAAAAACATCAAAATCTTCTTGACGAAAGCCTGGAAACGTTGGCATGTAACAAACACCTCTTTTAAGCATCATCGACCCCCACTGGAAAGAAAAGGGCGATCGTCCCCGTCAAGGGAGCTTGGAATCCTCCATATGATATCATACCATCCAGGAAAAAAATACATGCCGAGTTTTATGAATAGCAAAACCAAAGCCTGAATAATATGATATACCACTCACTCCCTTGCGGCAAAAGTGATATCTGAGTATTCTGTCAACGGGAGGAGCCTGTAGAAGATGAATCTCGGCATGGAGTTGGAGTATTTTCATTTGGCAGTTTGGTTTGACCGCAAAACATTGCACGCGATGGTGCAGGCCCTGGTGGAAGCAGGGGTGAGCGTCACGTGGAAAGAATCTCCCGAGCAGTTTCACCTCCTCGTGAACACCACAGATGGCCGATCCGACTGGAAAATGCAGCGTTTAAACGGGTCCTATAAGCTGCACATTGCAGGCATTCCTGTCAATGATTCTCGGGTGGCACTCGTACTGTACCACTTCGTAGAGCGGGCAAAAGGGCATGCCATGATCAAGGTCACTTTTGAAGAGTGCGTCTTGCTGAAGCAAATCCAGTACGGAGAAGTTATCAGAATAGTGGAATTAAAAGGAGCTGAGAAAAAAGTGATCTATGAAAAATTTTGCAATGTAACGATGGATCAGGTAATTGCCGCGATGAAACGACGTGACTCGGAAGAACGCATCCCGGTGCTCCGTCTGGAGTTGGATTATGAACTGGCGACGTTGTATGACGCGATGCAAGCCAAAGACCAAAGTCAAATGAAACAGTCCACAGAGCGATTAAAACAGCTCCGTCGGGAAATGTTGCTTTTGGAAGCGTAGGCAGACTGGAGGATAGCCAAAGGACGATGAGTTTGACACAAACCAATACGGAATGAAAAAGCGACATCTCAACAAATGAGGGTGTCGCTTTTTTTGGTTGCAAGTCGCTTATTAGTAATTGTTGTTTTTATAAAAGACTTGTTTGAATGGGAGGCCTGGCGGTTGTACAATAAAGAAGGTTTTTGACAGCATATTTACGCACACGCCGGAAAGGAAGAAAAGTTTTGGAAGCATTCCTATCACAAATCCCCAATGTAGCGATCCTGCTTTTAGCCGTCATCGCATTGACACTGATCCTGTTATGGATCGTGATTTTGCAGTCTGTCCGGATTAGTCGATTGAGGAAATCAATCAACCGGATTATGACAGGGACGGGAGGAGCCAATCTCGAGGAAGGCTTGCACAGACTGCTGGATCAGGTAGAGGAAATGAAAAAGCAGCACAGTGATCAGCAGTTTGCCATCAATCGTCTGTCACAACGAATGGCAGCGCAATGCGGCAAAATAGCGATTATCCGTTACAATGCTTTCGGGGATGTCGGCAGTGATCTTAGCTTTTCGTTGGCGGTAACAGATGACGCTGGGAACGGCGTCGTGATCACCAGCATTTTTGGACGAGAAGAATCTCGTGTGTATGCCAAGCCGCTTGAGCAAGGGACATCGAGCTACCATTTGTCTGAAGAAGAACAGGCTGCGATCAAAAAAGCGATGACCTCAACCGCAGGGATATAAGTCCCTCTGAATTTCAATGAAACAGCAAGCATATGAATGAATCAGGGAGTTCTTTTCATTTCTCTGCGTCTGATTGCGGATATTCCGGTTTTTTGCTAAAATTCATCGCCATTTTCCTCAAGACTTTTGATGGCATCTGAGGTATAATAAAGATGTCAAAAATGGCTTTTTTGCGAAAAACAAAAAGTAGGTGATCCGCCTTCATTACCCAAATCGATTTTCGATTCGCGGGGCAAGGCCAGGTTCTACAGCGTTCTTTTGTTGACACTTAGCGTATCTCCTCTGATTTGGATAACTGTTCGGTCGTACTCGGCCCATGCAAACCAAAAGAATTGAGGAGATATTTATGGCACAGCGTTTAGCAACTAATTACGCCAAGGCCTATTTTACGGTGAATGAAGAAGAGCTGAACCAGTTCGTTTCGCTTTTCACCAATGAACACATTTCAGTCCAAGTCAAAGTGTGTGACAATGGCGATCGTGACGTAATCTTGAATGACAAGAACGGCGAAATTCAATTGAGTTTTTGTCGGGTTGGCAGCCGCTACTCATGCGACAGCTCGTATCTGATCCAAGATCGGCAACTGGCAAATGCCATGAGAAAAGCAATGAAAGCGTTCCGAGGCTATGGAATCGTCCATCGGATTTATGACGGCTTCACAATGGTGTATCACTACGATCAAGGATCGGTTGTGAGCATTCAGGAGCTAACCGGAGACGAGGAAGTGTCCATCTTTGAAAATAACTCTCTGCACATGACCAATGAGCTGGAGGCGTTGTTCCAGCAGGATGGCAGCGAGCAGGAGATTGAGTCCATACGCCAAGAAACGGACCGATGGCTGGATTTGCGTAATTGGGCAAAGAGAACTGCCCCGGAAAAACTTCCAGCAATTGATGTTCGATTAGCAACGTTATCGCGGCGGTTATATGAATTAGAAGTTTAGTGAAAAAAGGGTGCTTTGGGCGCCCTTTTTTATGTAAATAACAAAAAGCGGGTTTCCTACTAACAAGAGGTTCCCGCTTTTGTTGTTTCTTGCTTCACTTAGCGCAATTGTAATGGTTTGCTCATATTGTACCAAATTGCACCAGCGTGATCTGAGCTGGAAACACCGTTGTTGAGGTATCCATGACTTTCATAGTAGCTAATCAAATTTTTCTTACAAGTAAGCGTGATCGTCTCACGGCCGGACTCTCTTGCGGATGCTTCCAGGTGTGCGAGGAGCTTGGAGGCAATGCCGCGATTTTGAAAAGCGGGAGAAACCGCTAATCCTAAAATGGTTTGATGGCCGCCAGATGCCGGGTTTTCTTTAATCGTTTGAAAAAGATCATCGGTAATGAAGGTGGATTCGACGACGGGTCCATTGACCAAACCCGCAATGACCCCATCCGCTTCCGCTACAAAAAAGCTGTCAGGAATCAATCGAATACGCTTCTCAAATGCTTCCTGGGTCGCAGCCTCATCTGGTGAGAAGCAAAGGTGCTCGATGGCGATCAGTGCTGGCAAATCTTCTGCTTTGGCATTACGGATAGTAATCATTTCCTTTGCGATCCTCTCCATTCTGGTTCATTTCTGAAAGTGTAACATAACTCACAGCATGTGAAAGCCCACTTGTAGCAAGTGGTTGCTCTCCATCCTGTAGAATAGCCGTCAGCCTATTTATAGTGTTCTTAATAGATTATTGAAAAAGGGTATTGTCAAACTAGGCCGATGCATGGTATTGTTGTTTTCGTTGGAAACAGGATTAGGAACCAGGATTCACTTTAAAGGGTGGATAACAACGGAAACCGCCCCCGTTAGTGAATGACGCAGGTCCTAGCGATGTTTAACATTACACTCGTTAGGAAGGGGGAACCGAAAGATGGAATATTCGACTTTCGGAAGACACGTTGCTGTTGACACATGGGGAGTTCAGTTTGATTTGTTGAACGACGCAGAATTTTTGAAAAAGGAAATGATTGAGGCTGCTGAGGCATGCGGTGCTACGGTACTGAGTGTGCAAGCGAAGCAGTTTTCTCCTCAGGGTGCTACCGTACTGGTTCTTCTCTCGGAAAGCCACCTGTCCATTCATACGTATCCTGAGCGCGGCTTTGCTGCTCTGGATTGCTACACGTGTGGGGAAACCGTTGATCCGCAAATCGCCATCGACTACTTGGTATCCGTGCTGAAGCCGGAAAAAACTTACGCGAAGAAATTAGTTCGTGGTTTGGGTGAACTGCAAGTTGTTGAGCCAGAAATGAAACTGGTTGAAGCGACAAAGTAAGTAACAAATGGAAAAGTTTTCAAGAGGTGCGGGCTGATTCCGCACCTCTTTTATATGGAACTTCGTTTCATATTTGTCATTATGGAGTGACAGTAGGAATTCTGCGGCCAATATCGTGGAGCAGAGAACGAAATTCCGTGGATGTATTGGTGATCTGGCTTTTCATGTCGGGTCTCACATCAACTTGATTGGTCCGATGCGTCGCTTCTTCATAAATATCTGCATGGATGGCACGAATCCGGTCAAATGTGGCTGCGTCGGATGCTACTTGGATCGAGAAATTGGGAACGCGTGAACGAACGGCGGAGTGGACTTGCTGTTCGATTATGCGCGTTTGTTCAGGGCCAAAATTTTTCCGAACACGAATTCCGATGACCGCATCGGTGCCACTCACGAGAACAGTAGCACGTTCCACACCAGGCACGTCATCTGCGACCATGGTGAGCTGTTCAGCCAAATCCTGATTAAAACCGTTAACCGTATATCCGTTTCGATAATTGCGGGCATTGATTCCGCCAGTGTAGGCATGATAATCATGAGCGAGGCTTGTCCTAGCACCTGGGGCCTGCTGATAGGTGGTACTTTGTGTGTGCGCTTGATTTTTTGGATGGCTGCTCGAGCTTGCGCATCCGCTCATCATGGTTGCAATCATTAGCAAGCCAACCAAACATTTCGGGCCGTACCGTTCCATACGTTTGCCACCTCCATTTTCCTTAGTATGACGAAATTAAAGTCTCTTACTCAGGAAGTGGCTCCCGTAAAAAACTGCCCATTGTGCCGCGTTTCACTACCTGTTAATATGGAAGGTATGCATAATAGAGGAGGTTCACATGAAGCGTCTTGACATACGCAACATTGCAATTATTGCCCACGTTGACCACGGAAAAACAACGCTGGTTGACAAACTTTTGATCCAATCGGGCACATTCCGCTCGAATCAACAGGTAGAAGAGAGAATGATGGACTCTAACGACCTGGAGCGCGAGCGTGGAATTACGATCCTGGCGAAAACCACTTCTGTTAAATACAAGGATTTCACAATTAACATCTTGGATACACCAGGCCATGCTGACTTCGGTGGCGAGGTTGAGCGTATCATGAGCATGGTGGATGGCGTTCTGTTGATCGTCGACGCCTTCGAAGGCTGTATGCCACAAACGCGCTTTGTATTGAAAAAAGCGCTGGAAGCAAAAGTTACCCCTATCGTTGTCGTGAACAAAGTTGACCGCGACAATGCACGTCCTCAAGAAGTTATCAACGAAGTGTACGACCTGTTCATCGATCTGGATGCGACGGAAGACCAGTTGGAATTCCCAATCGTATATGCTTCCGGTCTGCAAGGGATTGCAGGACTTGAGCCAGATAAGCTGGAAGGCGACCTTCGCCCACTGTTTGACACCATCGTAGAGCATATGCCTGCTCCTGACGCAGACGAATCTGCTCCGCTCCAAATGCAAGTAACCATGCTGGATTACAACGACTTTTTGGGTCGTATCGGGATTGGCCGCATCTATCGCGGAACCATGAACCTGAATGAAATGGTATCTGTCACTACCCGCGAAGGCGAAGTGAAAAAAGCACGGATTCAAAAGCTGTTCGGTTTCTCCGGATTGCAACGTGTTGAGCAAAAAACAGCACGAGCAGGAGATATCGTAGCGATTTCGGGTATTGACGATATCAACGTAGGGGAAACCGTTTGCCACGTTGACCATCCAGAGGCATTGCCACTCTTGAAAATTGACGAGCCTACCCTGCAAATGACGTTCCTTGTGAACAACAGCCCGTTTGCTGGTCGCGAAGGTAAGCACGTGACTTCCCGCAAGCTGCGTGATCGTCTGATGGCTGAGCTGGAGACAGATGTATCTCTGCGTGTAGATGAAACAGATTCGCCAGATGCGTATGTGGTTTCTGGACGCGGTGAATTGCACTTGTCCATCTTGGTAGAGAACATGCGTCGTGAAGGCTTTGAGCTAGGTGTGTCCAAGCCTGAGGTTATCATTCGTATGATCGATGGACAAAAAATGGAACCGGCTGAGCTGCTGATCATTGATGTGCCTGAAGAATACACAGGGGCAGTAATGGAGACATTGGGTCAACGTAAAGCCGAGATGGTTAACATGATCAACAACGGCTTTGGACAAGTTCGCCTGGAATTCATTATTCCATCCCGCGGTTTGATCGGATATCGTACAGAGTTCTTGACGATTACTCGCGGTTACGGTATTCTCAATCACTCCTTCGACAGCTATCGTCCACTTGTACCAGGAGCGGTAGGAGGACGTCACGCAGGGGTACTCATTTCCCACGAGACAGGAACAGCTACCACGTACGGCTTGATGTCCGTTGAAGATCGCGGAACCATGTTCATTCACCCAGGTACAGAAGTATACGAAGGCATGATCGTGGGCGAGCACAACCGTGACAACGATCTTGTTGTTAACGTATGTAAAGAAAAGCATGCGACCAACGTACGTTCTGCGACCAAGGATGAGACTGTCAAAATGAAGGCTCCTCGCATGTTGTCCTTGGAAGAGGCACTGGAATATCTGAACGACGATGAGCTGTGCGAAGTAACACCTCAATCCGTTCGTCTGCGCAAAAAATATCTGAACAAATCAGATCGTGAGCGCTATGAGAAGCAAAGACGCTATGAAGCACAACCGCAAGCGTAAGATAGAAAGAAAAAGAACGCCACTTGATCCTGTTGGGGATGAAGTGGCGTTTTTGTTTGGGCTTATTTTTACAACAGACTCTCAATATCAGAGATGAGTTCTTCCGGTTGAGTACGAGCACTGATGCGTTTTACGACATGACCGTCTTTATCCACGAGGAATTTGGCGAAGTTCCATTCGATATCTGAATGTTCATCGCTCTGGGCATGCTCCTTCAAATACTGATACAACGGGTGAGTACCAGGACCATTGACATCGATCTTTGCAAACAGCGGGAACGTTACGCCGTAATTTCGATCGCAGAACGTTGCGATTTCTTCTTCTGTTCCTGGCTCTTGCCCAGCGAACTGGTTGCAAGGGAAGCCGAGAACGACGAGACCCTTATCCTGATAACGCGTATACAGCTCCTGTAGCCCTTTGTATTGAGGGGTAAGGCCGCATTGGCTGGCGACGTTTACGATTAGCAGGACATGCCCTTTGAAGGCGGCTAATGTCTTTTCATCACCGGAAATCGTTTTGACGGCAATATCATACAAGCTCATCTTATTCCCACCTTTTTCTACTGACATATCCTCATCATAGCATGTACCGCGAAATTCATGCTAGCTACATGGAAGAGCCTACCGTTTTTTGACACAGAATCCACCACCTGATAAAGTAAGAAAGATAGCGTTTTCCTAAGAAAAAAGGAGTGACTATTCGTTTCATTCCGCCTATGAGGTGGCATGTGAAGCGGTAGAGGTTTCACCGCTTGAAGACAGGAGAGATAAGTGATGGACTGGATACAAATCGCATCAACCTATGTGCCAACGAATCCAGATCAGCTCACAGCATATGACAGCTTTCGCATATGGGCTGATAAATATCGGGCTTGGATTTTGTTTGTGGAATTAATTATTGTCTATTATCTTGGCTTTGCTACCCGTATTCGTATGCCTATTTTGAAAAACGTGCTCTTGTACATCCTTTTATTTGCCGGAGCTCTCATTTTCGCTATTCTGGATGTGCAGCTTCCTGTGAAAAGTGCAATGATGGTGGCGATCGCGATTCTCGTGATTGTAAAGGTACGGATCAAGCCGGAGCAAACTGGGCGAAAGTGAGGAGAACCGCGTGAAGCGTGAAGATGCACTTTTTAATTGGCTGCAAATTCAAGTGGTTGCCGATGCGCGACCAGAAGACCGCTCTGCTTTGGATACAGCTGCTTTTTTCTTGCAATTGCTGCAAGAGGATCATCAAATGAGTGATATTGGCTATCGACAGGAAGGCAGTTGGTACGTGCTATTCGGGAGCGTTGACTCTCAGTCCATGGAAGTGCGATACCCTGCTGAATCAGTCGAAGCTTTATTGGTCGCGATTGAAAGTGAACCCAAGTACAACTGCAACTAACGGGACAAAGACTCCCCCTCTACTTGCCGAAATGATTCGGAAGTTGGGTGGAGTTTTTTTGTATCAAGCGTTTTTTATAGGTAATAAGACGCGGTTTCTTGGAAGATGCAACTTTTGAAAATGATTTCCCGTCAATATTCATGCCCCAAGCATGCAGGGGGATTTTGGCAGACTAGAAGGGGGAACTACCATTGAAAAAGTACATGACCAAGCCCGTATTAGCAGTGGTGACTGCGGCAGGTATTCTTGGCTGTTTGACGCCAATTTTTGCCGATGCAAGCTCGATTGCAAGTCCAAGTGCCACAAAGGTAGTCATGAACGACGAGGGTAAGCAAGTTACACGCTACAATCTGAAAGAACTTGCCCAAAATGATCCAACCACACTGAACATGCTCTTGAAAAATCAAGCGGATCACTTGTACATCATTGTAGAAGAAATCAACTTGAATACGAAGCTCCAAACGTTTATGGAAGAAAACAAAGCGGAGTGGGAGCGTATCTACAACGAGTACTACAGCGATATTTGGCTGGAAGTGCGCCTGACAGACAACGATGAAGAAATTGTGAGCGTAAATGCCAAGACTGAAAATAACAAGGTGTACATAAAGGGGATTGTGACTTCCGATGTCACCAAGGTGGTTGTGAAAAAGCCGAATTCCGATATCATTGAAGTCGTTCCAACCGACGAGCACTCTTTCACAGTCAGCTTTGAAGCTCCTGATGCATCCTATGAGCCGTATGTAACCGTGAGTGCCTATGAAGGCAGCAAGCTGGTCGATAGCGAAAAGGTAAAGATCGTTCCAAAAGCAGAAGAAGATAAGGAAATGATCATCCATACGATGTCTGTATTGGATGCGAAGAAAAAGGAATTAAAAGTAAAAGGAATTGTCAAGCAGGGGGCAGACAAAGTAACTGTCACCTATAATGGCGTGAAAAAAGACGCAAGCGTGAAGAAGCTGTGGGATGGCGTAGGCAGCTTTACGGTTTCAGTGAAGGATGTACAAGCAGCAAAAGATCAAAAAGCCTTGATCGAGGTTTACGAGGATGGCAAGAAGGTTGATTCCGAATCCGTTCAGGTAGAAATTGTTAACGCTCCTGACAAGGATCAAGCGACCGAATATGCCATCAAGGCAACTGCTGTAAACAATCCTGCCGCCAAGTCCATCCAGGTGAAGGGGACAGTAAGCGGCTGGAATAAAAAGGACGATACTGAATTGTTTGTGATCGCTCCAGACGGTCAGAAAAAAGAAATTGAACCGAATGACAAAGGTGAGTTTTCTTTGACGTTGTCTTACAAGAATCGTTCCTTTAGCGCCAAATCGATTCAATTCGCATTGTATGAAGATGATAAGCTGGTTAAGAAAGCTGACGTTGCATTAAGCACAAAAGTCATTGTCGAGCCTGTGAAGCCAACAGACGAGGATGAAGACGACGATGATGACAAAAAGAAAAAAGAAAAAGGGAAGCAGAAAGATAAGCATCCCAATGGCAACGCGTATGGCTATTGGAAAAAGCACGACAAACATCATGATGACGATAATGACCAGGACGATGACGACGAAGATCATGACGACGACAGAGACTAGTCTCTAACGTTAAGGTCGCTGCTTGTAAGTCTCGACGTACTCCACCAATTGTCTGATGTAATCCCCTAGAATGGGGATTGATAGAAATTGCGTCAAGAGGGAACCGAGGAAAGCCAAAACGATAGCAGTACCAATCGTCAATCCCAGACCCCGGGCAAGACCTGCGAGGAAATTGATCCAGAGCAGCTTGCGTGGGGCTGTGTAATTTTGGATCACATCTGCTAGTCGAATATCTTCCAGGAACATTGCAATTTTATGCATCCGCTCATTTACCTTCCGAACTTCCTGAAGCTCTTCAAGAACTTGGTCAATTTGCTGCATGAGGCGGTCTGTAGGCGACAAGCTGTCCATCCCCTTCCATCATTCGGTATCGTTACCTACCAGTCTAGGGAAAAAGACAACCAGAATCAAGGTGGAGAGGAAACGTTTGCCTATCCGCTAGGCGAAGGGTAAAATGAACGTACAAAACGTTTGTTAGGAGGCTTTGAAATGGCTGAAACTGTTTCCCAATCTCTTTCCGAAGATTTATTCCAGCTCTTGCAAAAGGAGCGTTTTGTTACCTTGGGCACAGTAGATCATGAGTCAGGGGCACCATCGCTCAGCTCCTTGTCCTGGACGTATGCTGTCAGCGCCGATACGATTCGTTTTGCCGTGGATAATCGCTCACGTATTTTGGCTAATATTGCGAAGGAACCGCAAGTTGTCCTGCATTTAATCGGTGCCGGCTCATCTTTTGCCATTAATGGTCGTGCTACCGTCAAAACAGACCGACTGGAAGGTGTTCCGCTCAAGCTGGCCATGGCAGAAATCAAAATTGAGGCCGTTCGTGATATTATGTTTTATGGTTCCCGTATTTCCGTAGAACCACAATATGAAAAGACGTATGACAAAAACGCGGCAGCGAAGCTGGACAATCAAGTTATGACCGCCTTGAAAGATGCAAATTAACAGGTGGAAATAAATTGTTGACAAGAATCCTGCCGATCCATTAGTATTAGGTTCAATCGAATTGAATAGCAATCTTCTTATCCAGAGCGGCGGAGGGACTGGCCCGATGATGCCCGGCAACCAATCACCTGTATGTTAACAGGGAGATAATGGTGCTAATTCCTGCAGAGTTATCAAACTCTGAAAGATGAGAAGGATTTGCTTACGGTGACGTAAACAAAGCCTTCTTTCAGAGGAAAGAGGGCTTTTTTGATGCCCTCGTACACTATTGGAGGGAGAGAAACAGACATGAAATTGGAAACAAAGTTGATTCAGGCGGGAGTAGGCAGAGACGAAAAAACAGGGGCGGTGAGCTTTCCTGTTTACTATGCAACGGCTTATCGCCATCCTGCCTTGGGCCAGAGCACTGGATATGATTATACGCGCACAGCTAATCCTACTCGCACCATATTGGAGGAGACTATCGCTGAAGCGGAATCAGGGGATGCAGGATTCGCTTGCGCCTCAGGAATGGCTGCTGTTCATACTGTCATGGGCTTGTTTTCCCAAGGGGATCATCTGATCGTTTCACTCGATCTGTACGGGGGAACCTATCGATTGTTCGAGCAAGTGCTCTCTCGCTACGGTCTGACGTTTTCATACGTGGATTTGCGTGACATTGGTGCACTCAAAAATGCGCTTCTTCCAAATACAAAGGCTATCTTTGTTGAGACACCAACCAATCCACTCATGCAGATTACCGATATTCGAGCTGTAACGCAATTGGCGAAGCAGCACGGGCTCCTGACGATTGTAGACAACACATTCTTAACCCCGTATTGTCAACGCCCACTAGAGCTTGGCGCAGATATCGTCCTACATAGTGCAACCAAGTATTTGGCAGGACATAACGACGTGCTGGCTGGACTCATCGTCACAAAAGGGGAAGAGTTGTCGGAAAAAATCCGGTTTTTGCACAATTCAATCGGTGCTGTGCTCGGACCACAAGATTGTTGGCTGCTCGTTCGCGGGATGAAAACATTGGCTTTGCGGATGGAGCGCCATCAATCCAATGCCTTGATCGTAGCGGAAAAGCTGCGTGAGCATCCAGCAGTTGCGGAGGTGTTTTATCCAGGTTTGCCCGAGCATCCGGGGCATGAGATCCAGGTGAATCAAGCGACTGGGCATAGTGGGATGGTATCGTTCCGTGTACGTGATGCAGAGCAGGTGGGATTGTTCCTGCAAAATCTGCAAATCGTGTCCTTTGCCGAAAGTCTGGGTGGCGTCGAGTCATTGTGTACGTATCCGGCGACGCAGACTCACGCCGATATCCCGCAAGAAGTACGAGAGCATGTCGGTGTTTGTGATCGATTGTTGCGACTGTCGGTTGGCATCGAGCATCCAGATGATGTCGTAGCCGATTTGTTTCAGGCATTGAATGCTAGTTTGGTCGTAGGGGGGAGTGTACGATGAATTTTGCAACCAAGCTCCTCCACGGTTCGACTTGCATTGACCCGTTCACAGGTGCGTCGTCGGTTCCGATTTATCAGGCTTCCACGTTTCATCAGGCTGATATTGATCAGCCAGGTACATTTGATTATGCCAGATCAGGCAATCCGACCAGGCAGGCTTTGGAGGAAGCCATTGCGTCTCTGGAGGGAGGCGCACGCGGTTTCGCGTTCTCATCTGGCATGGCTGCCATTTCCAGCGTGTTCATGTTGTTTTCAGCTGGAGACCATGTTGTAGTGGCGGAGGATGTTTACGGTGGCACGTTTCGGTTTTTGACAAAGGTATTGTCAAGAATGGGCATCTCCGTTACGTTCGTGGATGCAACAGATACAGAAGCTGTTCGTGCGGCCATTACACCGGCAACGAAAGGGGTATACCTGGAGAGTCCCTCCAATCCCACCTTAAAGGTGACAGACATTGCAGCAGTTTCTCGTATCGCGAAGGATCACAACTTGCTCGTCATAGTCGATAATACGTTCCTTACCCCATATTACCAGCGGCCATTGGAGCTTGGCGCGGATGTGGTCATTCATAGTGCAACGAAGTTTATCGGAGGGCATAGCGACGTCGTGGCAGGTCTGGCTGTAACCAGAGAGGCTGCGTTGGGGGAGCAGCTCTACTTTATCCAGAATGGCATGGGAGCGATTCTGGGTGTGCAGGACTGCTGGCTCGTGATGCGTGGGCTCAAAACATTGAAAGCCCGATTGGATGTGAGCACGAAAACAGCCGCGAGCTTGGCTGACTGGTTGTCATCGCATCCACAAGTAAGCCGAGTCTACTATACAGGACTGGCGGATCATCCCGGTCATTTGATTCAAACACAACAAGCGACTGGTCATGGGGCTGTTCTTTCTTTTGATGTCGGGAACCGCGAGCGAGCAAAAGCGTTGTTTGATCGCGTAAAATTGCCGATTGTGGCTGTCAGCCTCGGGGCAGTCGAAACAATTCTCTCGTACCCAGCTACGATGTCACATGCAGCAATGCCTGCTGAGGAAAGAGCAGCAAGGGGAATCACAGATGGTTTGATCAGGTTGTCAGCTGGTTTAGAGGATTTCGATGACTTGGTGGCAGATTTGAAGCAAGCTTTGGATCATTTACCATCTGAAACACCAGTCTATAAAGAAAAAGAGGTATTCTCCCGGGCTTAAATCCGGGGGATACCTCTTTTCTTTTAAGGTGTTCCTGTACGATTTGCGTTGATCTTGTTTTGTCCTTGCGGCTCTTTGTGCATGCGTTTTTCTTTTACCTGAGAAGGGGTTTCTTCGCGAGGCTGCACACTGCGCGGCAGTTGGGGAATGATCCGACCTACGATATCTGCCAACTCTTCCGTAATTCCGGCAACAGGATGGCCGCGACGAATATCATCTCTCATTTCACGTAACCGCTGTACGATGGCAGGGTCTGCCGTTACGACAGCGTTCGCTCCTTGAGGGTCTTCTTTCAGTGCTTCCGCAACCGTATACTTAATGACGCCGACTTCTGGGCGATCCAGATTCGGGTCCACCGTAATACCGACTACGGCATATTTGCCCAAGACCACAGCAGTCGCGCTGTGTACCCTTTTCACACGTGTTGCCAGTTGGACCAGACGGTCAGCGGTGGCTTGAGAAGATTGATTATAAGCAGGCTCAGGAGTTGTTTGCTGAACGCGTTGCGTATGAGTGGCATGCTTCGGCTGTGCAGCCTGATTCGCCGGTGGTTTATTTCCCGACATGCATGCTGTAAGCAACAAGCTAAAACCGAGGCAGCAGATCATGATCCGTTTCACAGGCATTCTCCCTTTCCCAGTATTGCCGTCCTTCGTGAGGAGGGCAGGGTTACAAGTATTTTGTTCTGGGCTGTCCATTTTCATTCTGCCAATGGGTCGTCTATCTCTGTCTACCTGAACATAGACTGTAGTACATCACGTCGCCGCACTTGAGCATCCCTCCAAAAATTGCATAGGGTATATAAGAAGGGTAATAGGAGGCGAGATTTTGAAGAAAATCTACGTACTGGACACCAACGTACTCCTGCAAGATCCAAGGGCGATGTTTTCTTTCGCTGACAATGAAATTGTCATACCAGCCGTCGTATTAGAAGAAATCGATTCCAAAAAGCGGTACATGGATGAAATTGGCCGCAATGCTCGGTACGTATCTCGGCTCTTTGACAGTTTTCGTGAGCTGGGGCAATTGCACACAGGCATTACCCTAGAAACAGGTGGGTTGTTTCGGGTGGAATTGAATCATTCCTCTTTCCACCGCCTTCAGAAACAATTTACGGAAATGAGTAATGACAACCGCATTTTGGCGGTCGCACTAAACTTACAGGAGGAGGAAAACGGAAAGCCACAGCCAAGACCAGTCATTTTGGTAAGTAAGGATGCTCTCATGAGAGTCAAGGCTGATGCATTGAATATTTCCGCAGAGGATTTTCTTTCGGATCGAGTTGTGGGAGAGTTCTCCAGTATTTACCCGGGGTATCAGAAGATGATGGTAGCGTCCGACATCATCAAGACTTACTATGCGACAAGAAAGCTGCAACTGGCCTCCTGTTTTCCGCGCTATCGCTTTTACCCTCATCAATTTTTAGTGCTGAAGGACGAATGCAACCCATCTATTTCAGCGATTGGAAAAGTCGACCCGGACGGAAAAATGTTAGAAATGCTTATTTCAGATGATGATCCGATTTGGGGCATCAGAGCCCGTAACGTGCAGCAACGGATGGCAACCGAATTGCTGTTACGTGATGATATTCCTTTAGTAACCATGACCGGTAAGGCCGGTACAGGAAAAACCTTGCTGGCATTAGCAGCGGGCCTGCTGCAAATCGAGGACCAGCAAAAATACAAAAAACTGTTAGTGGCAAGACCTATTGTTCCGCTTGGAAAAGACATCGGCTATTTGCCCGGCGAAAAAGAAGAGAAGCTTCGACCGTGGATGCAACCGATTTATGATAATTTGGAATATTTGTTTAACACAAAGCGGCCAGGAGATCTGGATAAAATTTTGGCAGGCATGGGTAGTTTGCAGGTGGAAGCTTTGACGTATATACGGGGGCGCTCCATCCCCGAACAATTTATTATCATTGATGAAGCCCAAAACTTGACAAAGCATGAAGTGAAGACGATCCTGACGAGGGTGGGGGACGGCTCGAAAATTGTGCTAATGGGTGATCCTGAGCAGATCGATCATCCGTATCTGGATGAGAGCAACAACGGTTTAACCTACGTGGTAGAAGTATTTAAAGACCAAAAGCTGGCTGGGCATATCCGCTTGGAAAAAGGCGAACGGAGTGTGCTCGCACAGCTGGCCGCAGATTTATTGTAAAGATGGATGTATGAAAAACTGCGAGGAGGTCATACTATTTTTGTCGAGCCCGATGATTCATGTAAGTAAACGGCGAAATGCCTTGCAGGAGGCGAAGATCCGTGGATAATCATGATCAAGCAATCGACGAAAGTCGTATGGAGACAAACCGATTCCTTTAGCTACTTTTCTCTACGATGGAGGTTGAAGAGCCAAAGAGAATAACCGGTAGAACCCCATAAGCAATTCGGGCTCGACAAGGACCGCTCCTCATTGGAGCGGTTTTCATTTTTTTGAGATTCGGAGGCAAAAAAAAACGCGGATAAAAAATTCCCGCGTTTTTGTCCAAATTTCCTTATTTAGCAGCTGCAATCGCATTTCGCAAAGACGAAATACATCCGATGTGCATACCTTCATGGAAAAGAGTGAAGACCATCATTTCCCCATAAGTATGCATAGTACCTCTGTCTCCTAGTTCAAACGGTTTTGGCAATGGATCATTCAAGCGGGAGTGCAATTCTTCTTTGATACGCACATGCTGTTCTTTTAGCTCGGCAGCTAAAGTCTCGAGGGAAGGTCCTTCTTTTTGCCAATCAGCAGGCTTGGTTCCTGGAGAAAACATGGCTGCGTAATACGGAGGACATTTCATTCCTTCTGGTCCGAAGAGCAAGTAATCTTGTGTCAGGAGAAGATGACCAATATTCCAGCGAATGTTGTTTTTAAAGCCATCGGGAACCACGTCTGCTTCTTCCTCGGTTATTTCCGTTAATCTCTTCAAAAACATTCCGCGAATCAAGTCGTACTGATTCCATACAAAAGAAAAGTCCTGCATAGCAATCCCTGCCCTTCCTCATATTTACATGCACCAACATGTTACCGCATAAACAGAAAAGGGGAAATATACAAACTGCAAAAAAATTTGCAAGTTGTCCCTCTAACTCCATACATATGTACAAAGGGGGGAAGAATGATGGTTACGTTGGATTCATCTATTTCTTTTTTGATTTATATAACAGCGGTGTCCAGCGCGGCAGCAGGCGTTACCGAAGCTTTTAAATCAGTCATTCCCTTTTTGGCGACGGACTATGAGGCGAAAGAAAATTGCTGGGAGGATCAGTATCACGCAGCTCGATTGATGCACTACAAGCGTTTTTTCAATCTACTTATTTCCGTATTGGCTGCGGGTGTCATTTTTGGCATGCTTGGGCTGGACCCGGCTCTTATTTTAACTGGTGCCCAATCCGCTTATGTAAAAAATTCGTGGCAGCTAGGAACCTGGATGTGGGGAATTGTTGCGGTGTTTGGCTCGCCTTTTTTCGCATCACTCCTCAAAATACTAGAGAGCTTCAAACAATCGGTGGACAACAATCTGCCACCAAATCGACCTCGCCGCAAAGTTAGCGGAACACGAGAATAAGCTCGTCTCCCTAAGGTTGCCCGATGCTTGCCGAATACGCTAAGATAACCAAAAGAGCGGTAGCAAAGGTGGGCACAGGTGAATGATGTGGAAATGCTTGCGAATGACTGCGTTTTGGGTAGTAACAATAGTAGTTTTGGCCGCGTGTTCGACCCAGTCGGAACCAACTGCTACATTTGACCCCGAAAATCAAAAGGAATACGGAGTAAACGGCATTTATCTCGGGCAGAACATAAAAGAAGCGATGGATATTTTGAAACCGACAAAAGCTGATTTTATGGATATGGTGACAAGGCAAAGCTACACGGTAGAGCAGATGGCGCAGGGTGCGGGAGATGCCGTGATGGGGATGCTGCTGGTGGATCAGACCCAGATGATGCTCAAAGTCCACAAAGGCGAATTGACATCGATCATGCTAGGAGGAGTACCCCGTGAGGACGCGCAAAAATTCAAAACATATCGAGGACTCGCCATGTTTGACAGTGCGGAACAGCTAGAGAAGCTGTACGGCAAAGGAAAAGGCGAACAAGAAGTGATATATGAAGGCAGCAAATACACCGCCAATTTTGGTCTTGTGGACAATCAAGTTGCGTGGTTCCGATTTGATCGTAAATCATCGTAAAAAGGAGAAGGGAGTTCGCTTATCAGGAGCTCCCTTTTTTGCGTGTCATGGATTTATGTAGTCGGATGGAGCCAAACGAGCTTCACTTGATAAGCCTTCGCGATTCCCTCTGCCAGTGGAATCAAGCTTTGATCGATCAGGTAGGCTTCGGGCTGTTGTGTATTTTCGGGTATCACGCCTAGAACATGCTCGCGGAGTTGCTCCTTGGCTGCCCACTGATCTTCAGAGTGGGATGGAGCTCCGAGCGTTACGATGGCAACTTGATCTGCATATACATACAAATGTTCATTTTGGGAGACAAAACCGATATCATCGAGTTGATCGATTGTGGTTGCTGACGGGAGCAGCAATAGAGAGAAGGCATCACCTAACATGTTGGACTTCTCCAAAATGGTTACCAGCTTCTCCTGTTCAGCTTGATTCTCTACAATAAAAAGCAGTTTGTCCCGATCAAAGACATTGACATGATCTCCGATTTTATGTATGACTTGAGCATAGAAGCCAGGGAGCTTCCCGGCTGGTACATTCAGTTCAATTCCGTACATATGGCGCATGTCATACCCCCATGTTTGCAAGCGTGTTTTTTCTATCGTATCAAAAAATCAAGGAGGTTTCCTATGACGAATCAAAATCTTGCCATTGAATCCTATGCGTTGGGAGCATTTCAAACCAATGCATATGTGGTGACAAACACCGATACCAATCAAACCATTGTGATTGACCCGGGCATGGAGCCAGATCAGTTGCTCCACGCCCTCACGAATAAAAACGTCGTTGCCATTCTTTTGACGCATGCCCACTTGGATCATATTGGTGGTCTCAACCAAGTAAGAGAATTGACAAAAGCACCGGTTTACATTCATCCGCTGGAGCAGGAATGGCTCACAAACCCGGATCTCAACGGATCTCGACGCTGGAATCTACCTGAACTCATCATATGTGAGCGGGCGGAGCACGAACTAGAGGATGGTCAGACTCTGGAACTGGCAGGTTTTCACATTCAGGTGCTTCATACGCCAGGTCATTCACCGGGCAGCTGTTCATTTGTAATTGGCCAGCATTGCTTCGGTGGCGACGTTCTGTTTAACCAGAGCATCGGGCGTACGGATCTCTTCGGAGGAGATTACGAGACACTGATGATCAGCATCCAAGACAAGCTGTTTGAGCTCGATGATGAAACCATTGTTTATCCAGGGCATGGTCCGAAGACGACGATCGACTACGAGAAAACGTACAATCCGTTTGTTACAGGCATGCTTCGCTAGTTACTTCATCATTCTTTATAAAGGTTGGGAGAGGATTTTGTCAGGTGATGGAGAAAAGGAAGGGGTCACCATTTACTAAAGGAGCTATTCATTATGAAGCGAACATGGAAATGGGCACTCCTTCTCGTTATCGCCTGCACGAGTCTGGTTGGGTGTGCGGCACCCGTCGCCCAAGCAGACAGGACGAACCAAGCTCCCAACGTGAAAGTGCCTGATCCCGAAACACCTCCGCAGACAGCGCCCGATCGACAGGAGACACAACCTCCGACTTTGCCATCAAGATTTCCGGAACAGCGTATCTCCCTTCTCGCTGTTGGGGATATCATGATGCATCAGGAGCAGTTGGATGCCGTCTGGGACCCAGCGACGAAAAGCTATGATTTTAAACGTTTCTTCCCGAATGTCATTCCGATGTTCCGCGAGGCAGACTGGGTCATCGGCAATCTTGAGACAACGATGAGCGGCAGCGAGGCCAAATACTCAGGCTATCCGATGTTTAATTCTCCAGAGTCGCTAGCACATACGTTGAAGGAAATTGGATTCACTGCGGTATCGACAGCGAATAACCATTCGATGGACCGCAAAGAGCAAGGGGTTCTGCAAACGATCAAATATCTCGATGAAGCTGGTCTGCCGCACACGGGAACGTTTGCGAGTCCCGAGGAACGAGATGAGCCCTTGTTGTTGACCAAGGACGGATTCACACTCGCCTTGCTAGCGTATACGTATGGGACGAATGGCATCGCAATTCCAGAGGGCAAGCCGTATCTGGTCAATCTGATTTCGCCTGAACTGATGAAAAAAGACATCGCACGGGCAAGAGAAAAAGGAGCCGATCTGGTTGCAGTGGCGCTTCATTTCGGAAATGAGTATCAGCGCATGCCCAGTCCTGAACAAATCAAGACCGCCGAGCAAGCTCTAACATTTGGAGCGGATTTGATTTTGGGTGCGCATCCACATGTGGTACAACCTTATGAATGGAAGACGGTTACCCTCGAAGATGGACGGCAACACAAAGGACTAATCACTTACTCTTTAGGCAATTTCATCTCTGCGCAGCGATGGGACTACAAGGATGTTGGCGCAATCCTGAAGCTAGTGCTGTACAAGAATGAGTCAGGAGAGGCTAGCATTGAAAGTGCTGAAATGATTCCGACCTACGTTCATTTTTATCGGAAAAATAACAAGCGCAACTATGTTATTTACCCGGTGTCAGAAACATTGGAGAAGCTGAAGCAGGGGCAGAAATATCCTACGCTGACGAAAGAAGCGATCCAGTACATGACACAATTGCAGAAGGAAATGCCGGCTCATGTTAATAAGGTTGTCTCCAAGAAAAAAGCCAGCTAACGAATAGCTGGCTTTACTTCTTTCCGAATCCAAATGGAAGATTGAATTGTAATTGGAGTTTTAATTCTTCGTCCATCAGCGTGATGCCCTGTACTTGGATATTGGGGGAGATCAGCTCCGGATAAAATCCGAGATCGTAAGCTTCTTCCATTTCCTCCACGGTCGATTGAGGCAAGGCAAAGCCGTCAAAGTACAGCTCGGTAATGTGGAATTTGAGATGGGTAGGAGAGACGAGCTCATAGTTACCAACAAGCTTTAGCTCCATCTGATCATACGTGCCTTCCACGGTCAGCTTATTATCCTCAAAGGAGAAGTGGGATTGTTTAAACAAGGCGTCTTTCTCTATCAAAAAATTGTTGAAGTCAGTCTGGTTGATGGTCAGCGTATGCTTGAGGAGACCTTCCGACTGAATTCGATCCGGCGTCGCCAACTCGGGAACTTGAACCATGACCTGCGCGAGCATTCCGAAGAAGGTCTGGAAAGCGGGCAAACCACGTTTTTCCCAATCTAAAATCAAGTGATTCATCATCGATTCCACAACCGTCGGGTCGTCCAGCTTTTGTACGTTTTTTTCTTTTTCAGCGGCAACGGCGAGCATCTCCGACAATTGAAGCTCGTATTTTTTTCGCAGTGTTTGAAGTTGGTCCAATCGATTTTTTTTGTCGGTTTGCATCGCGGTGAGCTTGGTGCGCTCAGTATGATAGGACTCTAGTCGAGACATGTCACGCTCGTACAAGATCTCGTAGAAGTCGTACATCAATAAGAACTGATTGAAATTTTCCGCATTTAATAGTAACGTCAGAAGATTAGTACGCTCGCCCATGTAATAGGCCCGCGCTACCTCACCGGCCCGGCGTTGTGTCGCTTCCATCACCAGCTTTTGTCGTTGCAAATCGAGATCCATTTGAGCGATTTCCCCGTATGTCCGCGTCTCTTCTTCCTTGAGTAAGGTGAGGGTTCGCTCCAGCTCTTTTTGTGTAAAATGCTGCTGCAGGATGAGCTGCTCCAAAGGAGTAGAGGGCTCTTCCTGGGCGAATACCGTCAGTGGACATACAAGCAGGAACAAGACGAGAAGAATTTTGCGCATGATTTCACCTTTTGCTTTTGCCTTTCCATATTGTATGCTTCTTTTCGTATTATAGCCTTATCTAGTTGAATTTGGATAGCAGGAGAAGAGCTTATGACGATGATCGAACTGATTCACGAGGAAATAGCAAGCCAACCAGGGAAAGCGATTACGTTCGCGCGCTTTATGGAGTTGGCCCTCTATCATGACACTTATGGATATTATATGGTGGAACAACCCAAAGTAGGCAAAGCGGGAGATTTTTATACGAGTGCATCGGTGCATCCTGTCTTTGCGGAAACAATCGCAGATGCAGTCTTGGCATTATGGGAGAAGGCGAATATCACTTCGCCTGTGCTCGTTGAGATCGGTGGTGGAACCGGGGCCATTTGCCGTCACATGTTGGAGCGTATCCGTGAGAGCAAACCAGAGGTATACAAACAGTTGACGGTCATTTTAATAGAGGCGAGTCCGTATCACCGGAAAATGCAGGAGGAGGCGCTCCAGTGGCACGAGGGTCCGAAGCGCTGGTATTCTTCCGTGAATGAAGCTACCAAGCATGAGAAAATAGAAGGGGTTATTTTCTCGAATGAATGGCTGGACGCATTTCCCGTACATATTGTGGAGAAAACTAGATCGGGCTGGCAGGAAGTGTGGGTGCGTGTTGGCGAGGGCGGGTTAGAAGAGTATCTGGGGGAGATGTCACCAGCGCTAGGGGAATATTTGCGCGGGCTGAACTTGAAGCTGCCAATCGGCATGCGGATGGAGATAAATATGGCGATGGAGCAAGCTGCACAAGAAGTTTCCAGCCTATTGAAAAAAGGGTTCGTCATCACGATTGATTACGGCGACCTGCAAGAAGAGCTTTACCATCCCAGTCGAAAAAACGGAACACTGATGTGCTACCATCGTCATCAGGCTCATACAAATCCGTATATCAACATAGGCGAACAAGACTTGACAACACATGTGAATTTTTCTGCGTGGAAGCAGTATGGAGAAAAGGCGGGTTTACGGGAAATAGACTATATGAGACAGGATCGGTTTTTGATGCGGAATGGCTTGCTTCATAAAGCGGTCGCGCATATGGATACAGACCCTTTCACGAGCGTTGCGATGAAACGGAATCGGGCGATTCAGCAGTTGATTGATCCTGCTGGCTTGGGTGGACGTTTCTGGGTCATGGTCCAAGAGAAAGACACCGGGGAGTAAAAAAGAGGAGAACACAAAAAAGATGCTCAAGGCGAGCATCTTTTTTCTTACATGATCAATTGTAGCAAAGCGTGTTCTTGTGGACCAACAGGCATCACGAAGAATGTGTAATACGTGAATCCAACAAAAGACAGGAACATGAAGCCGAAGAAAATGTTTAGGTATACTCGTTCAGTCAGGTTCATGTAGCTCAGCGCTACGAAGAAAGCAGTCAAACTGAAGAAGATGAGCGCCATCGGGTACAATTCTGCCCAAAACGCCATCAACGCGATCACGATGGTCCAGAAACCAAGAACGCGATACATACGATCCATTTTTGTCCCCCCTTTTTGCCTCGACCGGTAAGATTTACAAGATTCCTCCCCCATTATATAGGACAGGTGAACACGTGTAAACGATAAAGGTATGACGGATTGTTGTCACCCGGGGAGGAGAGACTGGACTTGCGGTGCTAATACTGAATCACCGTATAGTTGCAGGATTGGCATCCGCGAATTTTGGAATCATCCTCACGTAATTCAATGTTCCCCAAGTACGTTTCGAATATTCCCATCAACAGAGCGTTATGCATCTGGCATACGGCATTCGGATATTTTTTTGCGCTATCAGAGAAGGTGCAGTTATTTACGCGAAAACGCAGCTTTCCTTCATCCATTGCTTCGATGTCTGGTTTCAATCCCTGAGCCACGACAATCCGATGGACCAGGTCCAATTTTTCTTCCATAGAGGCTATTTCTAAATTGATTCCGCTTTGGACAACCGCCCGTTTTGCCATCTCTGTTCCAATGCGATGTCCCATTTTAATTAGAGCGGCTTCGCCAGCTTCGCCGAGCGAGAGCAGGCTTTCAATCGCGATATCGGCCAACAGCTGATAGTCACGAGGAGGGAATTGCAGACTCACAACCTGTTCAGACAGTGAGTACAACCGACTGGGACGTCCTCCCTTACCACTTTTGTCTGTAACAGCAGTGAGTAAATTCACGTCCTCTAACTTCGTCAAATGCAAGCGTGCCACATTAGGGTGGATAGAGAAATGATCAGCTATATCCTGAACCGTGATGGGATCTTTACTGTAGGCGACAAATTGGTAAATGGAAAAACGGGTGGGGTCAGCTAAAGCACTGGTTAACTTTTGCGCATCGTGGTCCATGCCGATACCCCTTTCTCAAAACAATCTCCATAAGTGTATCCCATTTTGTGTTACTTGTTAAGGTAGCAGTGTGCTACAACAGCAGATCACACGAATTTTCATCTAGTTTTTAAATTAACTACTATTGACATAGTGTTAATGAAGCATTAAAATCCAAAGTAAGGAAGGAAATTTTATTGACTAACTTTTTGTAAGAGCTTGAACCAAACATCAAGAACTGCAAATGGTAAGACTTTTATAGATGAAATCATTCGTGATAGATGAGATGGAGGGGTAACCAATGGCCGTTGCTGAACGTACACAAACACAAAAATTGACGTTTTTCACTTATCCTAGCTGCACATCCTGTCGCAAAGCGAAGGCATGGCTGGCAGAAAACGGAGTGAATTACGAAGAGCGTCACTTGTTCAAAAATCCACCAACAGCAGAAGAACTGCTTGATATTATTAAAATGACTTCAAATGGCCTGGATGAGATTCTGTCGACGAGAAGTCAGCGTTTTAAAAACCTGGATGTCGATATTAATGATATGTCGGTGAAGGAACTGCTCGAAATGCTTAGCGAAGAGCCTCAGCTTTTGAAGCGTCCGATCCTGACTGACGGTGAAAACCTGATCGTCGGATTCAATTCTTCCGCCATGAAAAATCTACTGTCCTAATGAAGAGGGGGGAAAGACCTCCTCTTTTTTGTTTGTCCATCGAAAGGTAAAATAAAGCCACAAGCTGATAAAAAGGTGGGAGTTCTTATGGAGACCTTGCTTTTACAAAAACAGGACGGTATCGCCACGATCACATTAAATCGACCGCATGTACATAATGCGATCAGCGTGGAGCTGGTTGATGAACTGCATCAGGTCTTGCAAGATTGCCAAGCCGATCCTGAGGTCAAGGTTTTGATTGTGACGGGGACAGGGAGAAGCTTTGTTTCCGGAGGCGATCTGAATCAGTTTATTGCAGCGCGCGGCTTTGAACAGGCGCATCCTTTGCTCAGTAAAGTAACGGGGCTTTTGTCCGCCATTGATCAGTATTCCAAACCGGTGATTGCCATGATTAACGGTGCAGCGGTCGGAGGTGGCTGTGAGTTTGCGGGCGCGTGTCATTTTCGTTTTGCCACTGACCGGGCGACTTTCGGGTTTGTACAAATCAGCATGCATATCACGACGGGCTGGGGTGGAGGAAGTCGGCTGTTGGACTTGCTGCCAGAGTCAAAAGCACTCGCACTCCTGTTGACAGGTGACAGATTGCGTGCAGAGGAAGCCAAGTCCTACGGTTTTGTTGACGAGGTATACACAGAAGAGAAGTTGCATGAGGAAGTATATCGTTTCGCTCGAAAAATCGCTGGCCAGCCGCTAGCTGGCATTGAGGCGTACATGAAGGTCTTGCAGTGGAAGCGTATGGGCCTTCCGCAAGAAGAACGAATTCGGCGCGAAGTGAGTCAATGTGCGCATCTTTGGGGTAGCCCTGAACATGTCGCCGTAGTGGAAAGCTTCCTGACAAAGCGCTCCACATCGTGATCGATGTAGTCCTTTTCGTTTAAACATTTATTTGCTTGGACATACTTTTTCTAGTAGAAAGCGATTCTACAAGAGTAGGGAAAAGCATAGGATGAATTACATCATCCTTTTTAAAGGTAACGGGAGGGACTCATATGGTAGCTTCCAGACAAGACGCATGGACCGAAGATGACGATCTAGTGTTGGCGGAAGTCACCTTGCGCCACATACGCGAAGGCGGCACACAGCTTGCTGCATTTGAAGAAGTGGGTCAAAGGTTAGGAAGGACAGCAGCTGCGTGCGGCTTCCGCTGGAACAGTTGCGTGCGCAAACGGTACGATGCGGCCATTTCGATTGCGAAAAGCCAAAGGCAGCAGCTGAAAAAGCTCGGGAGGATTCAAGCGCCTCCTCCTGTGGTGGCTGAGGTCGAGGTCGTCACGTTGCACACCAAACGCTCTGAGCCACCAGTAGCAGAGGTGCAAAAGTACGCGGATGTAGAGGAGCAGCAGATTGAAGCAGTCATTCGCATGCTCGTGAATCAAAAAGAAATGAGTCGTCGTTTGCGACAATTGGAACAAGAGTTGGAAGGAAAAGAATTGGAGTTAAAAGAATTGAAAGAAGCCCATGAACGCGCTAGAAAAGAGCTGGATCAGGTTCAGGGTGTCAATGATGACTACCGTGCCTTGGTACAGATCATGGAACGTGCACGCAAGCTTGCTTTTTTACAGGAAGAGGATTCCAACAAAGCGATCTTCAAAATGGATGAAAACGGAAACTTGGAGCGCGTAGAAAAATAAGCAGAAAGCATGAAAAAAGAAGCGGACATTAATCCGCTTCTTTTTGTTTACGCATTCATTTGTCATTCGTGTTGGGAAAGGGAGAGCTAGTCTTGTAGCTCTACGCTCTCTGGCAACCATACGTACGGGTTTTCACCACGGTCACGCATGAGGTTGTATTTCACAGGCGTGAAGCCCATTTTCAACCAAAAATCGTCTGCGCGACAGCGGGAGTTGGTTTTAATAGGAGCTCCAAAGCTCTTCGCGTGGTTGACCAAAGCAGTTCCGTAATCTTTGTGACGGTAGTCGGGCAGGACTTCGAGCTTCCACAGCTCATAATAGTCTTGCGCAGGTTGGAAGTAACGGTCGTATTTCCCGTCAATTTTGTAGAGGCTCATACGTGCTACCAGAAGATCGTTATCATAAATACCGTAAAATGGAGATTCCGAATCGTTTTCCACGATGTTCGCCTCCAGGTCTTCCTTCATAGAAAGCTCCTCCAGGCCAAATTCGCGAAACTTCTGGAATTCCTCCAGTGTCTTATAGTTGATTTGCAAACGTCTTACTTCAAACATGGTTAGCCACTCCTCTCACAGCTCTTTGCCTTGGCCACCTTTTGGCCCCGCCCCTTTATTATACACGATGATTGGCTTTTCCGAAGTGTTTTTCTTTTTTTATTGGAGGGATTGTCAGGAAATGATTTCGCTTCCTTGGAAAAATTTAAAATTTCATCCTAGAACTATGATCATTCTCGTGGCAAAATAGAAAGTAGCATCACATGATACAAACCAGGCAAACAATTTGGAAGCGCTTACGGTTGTAGTCGGTTTGTCAAAGAGGGGAGCGTTGCCATGAATAAGGTATTAATCGCAAACCGTGGTGAAATTGCCAGACGAATTATCCGTACATGCAAGGCAAGAGGTGTGGCTACGGTTGCTGTCTATTCGGATGCAGACAAGGATCTGCCGTTTGTACGTGAAGCAGATGAGTCCGTCCATATTGGTCCACCACCTGTGCCACACAGCTACCTGAACGTAGAGGCCATTCTTGCAGCAGCGAAAAGCACCGGTGCCGATGCCATTCATCCAGGCTACGGTCTTTTGTCAGAAAACGAATCTTTTGCCCGCCGTGTTCTGGAGGCAGGTATTCTATTCATTGGTCCGACCCCTGAGGTCATCGGTCAAATGGGTGACAAGCTGACTGCCCGCCATATTATGGAGGCTGCCGGAGTACCAGTCGTTCCAGGGTGCGAACAGGCAATCGATTCTCCAGATGAAGCAGCGGTCATTGCCATGTCCATCGGGTATCCCGTAATGCTAAAGGCCAGTGCTGGCGGCGGAGGAATCGGGATGCACATTTGTCGGGACGAGGCCGAGCTGCGCCAAGCCTACCAATCGGCGAAAGGTCGGGCAAAAGCGTATTTTGGTAACGATGCGATGTACATGGAGAAATACGTGGAACGTCCTCGCCACATCGAAGTGCAGGTCGTTGCCGATCAGCATGGAAACGTTATCCACTTATTAGAACGGGAATGCTCCATACAGCGCAGACATCAAAAGGTGCTCGAAGAAAGCCCTTCGCCCTTTTTGGACACAGCAACGAGAGAGCTTCTGTGCAATGCAGCGGTTACAGCAGCGAAAGCAGTGGGCTATTCGGGAGTTGGAACGGTTGAGTTTATCGTAGATGAGCAAAAAAACTTTTACTTCTTGGAAATGAATACACGCTTGCAAGTAGAGCATCCCGTGACGGAAGAAATGACGGGTATTGACCTCGTGTCGCTCCAACTGGACATTGCCGATGGTCACCCGCTGTCGATCAAGCAAGAGGACGTCAAGGCTCTGCGCCACGCGATTGAACTGCGTGTCTATGCGGAAGACCCTGTCACCTTCCTGCCATCGCCAGGGACGATTACATTGTACCAGCCACCTGCATTCGAACATGTACGAATTGATGATGGGGTAGAGACGGGGACACAGGTGACTCCATTTTACGACCCGATGATTGCAAAGGTGATTGTATCTGGGGCGACAAGAGAAGAGGCTGTGCAACAGGCGCAGAACGCTATGCATCATTTTCTGATTACTGGCATTAAAACGAACATTCCGTTTTTGCAAGAAGTATTACAGGACGAACAATTCCGAGCAGGTAACTATACGACATGGTTCGTTACTGAGCGCGGAGCTGCGTCAAGCACGGAAAAACGCTAAGCGAAAAAATGATATGTAAGGGAGAGACCATCCATGAAACAAGTAGCAGCCAATATGGCAGGAACTGTTATTAATGTCCTGGTACAGCCAGGTGACGAGATCACTGAAGGACAAGACGTCCTTGTGCTGGAATCGATGAAAATGGAAGTTCCTGTACAGGCTCAAGCCTCGGGAAAAGTTGTGGAAGTAAAGGCGAACATTGGCGATTTTGTCAACGATGGCGATATCATTGTCGTTTTAGAATAGGATTAGAATACTTCTAAACTGAGCGACCGCTAGGCAAGGAGGTGACTTGTTGTGCGTGTGCAAATCGTGGAGGTCGGTCCTCGTGACGGGCTGCAAAATGAGAGCGCGATCGTTCCGGCAGCAGCAAAAATCGCGCTGATTCATAAGCTGATGGCAGCAGGCTTGAAGCGAATAGAAGCAAGTTCGTTTGTGAATCCGAAATGGATACCGCAATTGGCGGATGCAGATGAGGTCTTACAGGGGATCAATCGCAGTCAAGAGGTAACGCTTAGCGCATTGGTTCCAAATATTCGTGGTCTGGAGCGGGCGCGCCAATGCGGACTGACAGAGATTGCTCTGTTCATGTCTGCCTCTGAAACGCATAATCAAAAAAACATCAATAAACGGATAGAAGACACGTTTCCGATCCTGCGGGAGGTTGCCCGGGAAGCGCTGGCTCTCGGGATGAAAGTTCGCGGATATATCTCAACCGTGTTCGGTTGTCCGTACGAGGGAAACGTACCGCTGGACAATAGCCGCAGGGTGACAGAGGCTCTTTTGGAAATGGGAGTGTACGAGATTTCTCTCGGGGATACGATAGGGGTTGCAACGCCGAAGCAGGTTCATGAGGTTTTTAGAGAGCTTGTGAAAGATGTTACGAACGAGCGCTTAGCCGCCCATTTCCACGATACGAGAGGAACTGGATTGGCGAACGTAGCAGCAGCGCTAGATGAAGGAATCCGGATCTTTGACAGCTCAATCGGCGGCCTTGGCGGATGCCCGTATGCCCCAGGAGCTGCAGGCAACATTTCGACTGAAGATTTGGTCTACATGTTGCATGGAATGGACTATGAAACGGGCGTCGATCTCGAGAAGTTGATTGAGGCTGGTGCGTATATTGGGAAGCAGTTGGACAAAGAGCTCCCCTCAAAAGTGCTGCGGGCATCGCTTGCAAGCAAACCAGCTGGATGATCGGTATGTTCCACACATTCGCAAAGAGGGGGTAGAAGATGACGGTTTCCCTGCAAAGAGAGGGTGCAATTGGCGTACTAACGCTGCAACGGCCAGAAGTTTTTAACTGCCTCAATCTTGAAACGCTCGTGACACTGCGTGGCTTGATCAGTGAAATCAGCCATGATCGTGACCTTCGGACGGTCATTGTTACAGGAGCTGGTGACAAGGCGTTTTGCTCTGGTGCAGATTTAAGAGAGCGGCGCTCCATGTCACCACAACAGGTCGAAGTCTATATCCAAACGATTCGGGATACGTTCACAGAACTGGAAAAGCTACCGAAACCAGTCATCGCGGCGATTAACGGGCTGGCACTGGGGGGCGGTACAGAATTGGCGTTGGCGTGCGATCTGCGGATCATGAGTGAACACGCCCAGATGGGTTTAACGGAGACATCGCTCGGGATTATTCCGGGTGCTGGCGGAACACAGCGTTTGCCTCGACTGGTTGGAAAAGGCGTCGCCAAGGAACTGATTTTTACGGCAAGGCGTGTATTTCCGGAAGAGGCACTGTCTATTGGGTTGATCAATCGGATTGTTCCCGCTGATCAGCTTATGGCGACAGCCATTTCTATGGCCGAGCAAATTTCAGCGAATGCTCCACTTGCCCTAGCCCAAGCCAAGTTTGCCATCGATTGTGGAGTGGAAGTCGAGCTAGCTAGTGGACTTCAAATTGAGAGCAACGCGTACAAGCTGCTCGTCCCGACGAAAGACCGCCTAGAAGGACTCGCAGCCTTTCAAGAAAAACGAAAACCGATATACCGCGGAGAGTGACGAGGGGGATTACGCTGATGACCAAACATTTGGAAGACACATTGCACGAAAAAATTGCCCAAGTAGTGCAAGGGGGCGATGCCAAGTATCATGACAAGCTCAAGGAGCAAAACAAGCTATTCGTCCGCGATCGCCTCAAGCTATTGTTCGATGACGAGTTCATGGTTGAGGATGGTCTGTTCGCGAATGTCATGGCAGGTGATCTGCCAGCGGATGGAGTTGTGACCGCAATCGGCAAGGTAAATGGTCAAACTGTCTGCGTGATGGCCAATGATTCGACAGTGAAAGCAGGGTCTTGGGGATCGCGAACCGTCGAAAAAATCATTCGCATTCAAGAGACGGCTGAAAAAATGCGTGTTCCTCTTCTCTATCTCGTCGATTCAGCAGGAGCGCGTATCACTGATCAATTGGAGATGTTCCCAGGCCGACGGGGGGCTGGGCGAATCTTTTACAATCAAGTGAAGCTCTCCGGCAAAATTCCACAAGTGTGCATTTTGTTTGGACCTTCTGCTGCTGGTGGCGCTTATATCCCAGCTTTTTGTGACATTGTCATCATGGTCGACAAGAACGCGAGCATGTACTTGGGCTCTCCGCGTATGGCGGAAATGGTGATTGGAGAAAAAGTGAGCCTGGAAGAGTTGGGCGGCGCACGCATGCATTGCTCCGTCAGCGGATGCGGCGACGTGCTGGCTGCCAATGAAGAAGAAGCGATTCAAGCAGCTCGTAGCTATCTGCGTTTCTTCCCGGCGAACTATACGTTGACGCCGCCGACTGCACTGGCGAAAGCCCCTGTGCCTACAGCAAAGGAAATCACGAGCATCGTGCCAGAGAACCAAAATGCAGCTTTCAATATGCATGATGTGATTGCAGCATTGGTCGACGAGGATTCGTTCTTTGAAATCAAAAAATTATTTGCCCAAGAACTGATTACCGGCTTGGCGAGACTAGATGGCAAGCCTGTCGGTATCATTGCTAATCAACCGCGTGTGAAGGGAGGAGTCCTGTTTGTCGATTCGGCTGACAAGGCGGCTCGATTCATTACGTTGTGTGATGCGTTTTCGATCCCACTTCTGTTCCTGGCGGATGTTCCTGGCTTTATGATCGGGACAGCAGTAGAGCGGGCAGGTATCATCAGACACGGGGCCAAAATGATCTCCGCCATGGCGGAAGCCACGGTACCGAAAATATCTGTAATCGTCCGCAAAGCGTATGGGGCCGGCTTATATGCAATGGCCAGCGCTGCGTTTGAACCAGATGCTTGCCTCGCACTGCCTGGTGCCCAAATCGCCGTAATGGGTCCAGAGGCAGCGGTCAACGCCGTCTACAGCAACAAAATTCAGGCGATTGAGGACCCGGCAGAGCGTCAAGCGTTTATTCAGGAAAAACGTAGAGAGTATCAGGAAGATATCGATCTGTACTTACTGGCATCCAACTTGATTGTTGATGCTGTTGTGCCTCCAAGCGAGCTGAGAAGGGAATTAATCCAGCGCTACGAGGTTTACAAGGAAAAGCGTCACGTTTTTTCAGACAGAAAGCATGCAGTTTATCCCGTATAGATCAGGGTTCAGGCTGTCGTCAAAAGGCGATAGCCTGATTTTTTTTACAGAAAATGTGTAAGAACCTAGGAATATTTCGATAATTTCGATCTTTTTTTGTGGCAATCAATTGAACAATCCCGAAAACTCTGTTATTCTTGAAAAATAAGCATTGATTAATGTGGGTGAACAAATGCTGCTAGAACAAAGGACGTGTCAGGTGGTAGTCATAGGTGGAGGGTCTGTCGGGCTGCTGTATGCAGCAAGGCTCGCACTTGCTGGACAACCTGTTACGATTGTTACACGCAGTTCACTCCAGGCGAATCAGCTAAATGAACGCGGGCTCAGCTTTCAAAAGCTGAATGGCGAAACAGTCACTGTTCCCGTCACTGCCAGCTCCATTGATGAAGGATTGCCTGAAGGGAATCTGTATCTGTTAACTGTAAAACAGCCAGATTTGCACAGCTTGCTTCCAGCCTTACAAAGGGTAGACCTTGGGGCAAGGGTGATCGCTTTGCAAAATGGCATGGGTCATTACGAATTGCTTCGAACCGTTCTAACGGAGACACAGTGCTTCTTTGCGATTAATACGGAAGGAGCAAGGAGATTGTCGCCTACAGAAGTCGTGCATACCGGTACAGGTACTTTGCGCGTAGGTTCTTGGGAGACTTCTGATTGCAGTGATCCACTGATTCGCTCATTTGTCGAGTGGGCGTTATCAACAGGCATAGAGGCTGTCTATGAAAAGACAATACAGCCCTTCGCTTGGCGCAAGCTCATCGCAAATGCGCTGATCAATCCGTTAACCGCGCTTTTTGAAATCCCAAATGGTGCTCTCCTCGAAAATCCACATACGCAACAACTCATGCGTGCTTTATTTGTGGAAGCAGCTACGGTGGCTGCGTATGCCGGACAAAAAATCGAGGATACAGACTTGCAGGAAATTGTCTCCATTTGCCGAAATACTTCCCGTAATCTTTCCTCCATGCTGCAGGATATAAAGAAGCGCAGACCGACGGAAGTGCAGTCTATCAACGGCTATCTCGTCCAAGTGGGACACAAGGCCGGGATTCCGACTCCGCTGCACGAAACCTTGCTTCGCGTTATCCTTCTTAAGTCAGACATGGGAATACGGAAGGAGGGAGGCGACAGTAGATGACCTTTTTGGCGAATGTCTGGGCCTATTTGTGGGGGACGCTGACGGTTGTGCCGTTTCTCGGATTTCCGATCGTTTATTTCAGCTTGTATGGAATGACGCGGAACAAGAAATTGGCAGGCCGCTTCGCGATAAATATCACGAATCTTTTGGTGATTCGTTCTGCCGTTTCCGCTTACGAACTGATCTGGCCAGAGGCTTTTTCCGCTTGGTGGTGGGTATTCTGCTTTTACCTGGTGGTAATCGTGCTCCTTGGGTGGGTACAGATGAAGTGGAAGGGACGGCTCTCCCTCAAAAAGGTAGGATTTTCGGCTTGGCGGTTGTCGTTTCTCTGGTTTGGAATCGTCTACATAGTGCTGTTTACGACCGGAATTATCAAAACGATGGGTGTCGTGTAAAGCACTGTTGATACATATCGTATTTATTCCGATAAGAAAGAAGGTTGGAACTATGCGACTTCCCATCGAGACCATCGGTCATAAGATTCGAATGATTCGGAAAGAACGCGGCTTTACCTTGGAAATTATGGCAGGCAAGACAGGGTTAAGCAAAGGTTTGCTGAGCCAAGTAGAGCGTGGAATTTCGCAGCCGTCGCTGGATTCGCTGTGGAAAATCACCAAAGCTCTGGAGTCACCGATTATTCATTTTTTCGAAGATATTGATCAAAAGCAGGTGCATGTGACTCGCTTGCAAAAACGCAGACAACTGGTCTTTCCTGAATCGACGGGCACTTATTCGCTACTCTCGATGGGAGGTAGTGCCAAGCTGGGGATGCTAGAAGTGCGACTGATGCCTGGAGAAATGGCTGTCGACAAGTTCGTGCAGTCGGAGGGAGAAGAGTGCTTCACGGTCATTACTGGTAGTGTGACAGCGCGCTTCAACGATGAAGAGCATGTATTGGAAGCAGGAGACAGTATTTCATTTGACAGCAGCAAAACACACTCAATCGAAAATACAGGAGAAACGGAAGCTTTGTTAATCTGGTCCGTCACCCCTCCGCAATTTTAATGCAAGCGCGAACAAGCCTGTATTACACTTTGACAACCCATTAAAGTGGGTTGTCTTGTTTTTTGTGGCTGTGGAGCATGTTATAATTTTGGTTGACCATGGCCCTAAGAAAGGTGAGCTAGCATGAATGTTGAATGTCTCGCGCTTCCATTGGCGAATCCGCTGGCACAGGAGTACCAGCAGCAAAATGCCTCTGCATTACAGTTTTTTGCACATAATCCCTACCGTGAACAGTCCTACCGAGAACGCGTGGAATGGCTTCAAAGTCAATCCTATCCTCACCGGAACCAGCTCGTGGAAGGCTTATATCATTTTAATAAAGAGATGGGTACTCACCCTGAAGCACTGAATAATATCGAGTTGCTCAAACAGCCTGACACCTATGTGGTTATCGGCGGCCAGCAAGCAGGAGTTCTGGGTGGACCACTCTATACGGTCAACAAAGCTGTTCATCTGATTCAAGCAGCGAAGAGGTTGTCTGCCGAGCTTCAGGCGAACGTCATTCCGGTGTTTTGGATTGCTGGCGAAGACCATGACATCGATGAGATCGATCATGTGTACTGGGCAGCGGACGATGGGAAGCGCCTGCAAAAAGAGCGACTGGCTCTGAACAAAAAGGGCCGCCAATCGGCAAGTACGCTCCCCTTGGACCCTGAGCTGTGTACGCAGTTCCTGGAAAAGTTTTTCCAGGGACAGACAGAGACTGCCGAAACCAAACAGATTCGTGAGTTGCTGACGCAGACTGCGGCAGATTCGCGTACAGTCGCAGAGTGGTTTGCCCGCTTGATGGCAAAACTGTTTGGCAAGCACGGTCTTGTTCTGGTTGAATCCTCGTTGCCGTTTGTTCGTGAACTACAGCAACCCATCTTTTCCCAGATCATTGAAAACAATGAGCAAATGGCAAAGGTGTTGCTACGGGCAGCGGATCGGATTTCAACGGCTGGCTATCCGCTTCAATTGCAAGTGGAAGAGCATCAAGCTAATTTGTTCGTCTATGAGGGCAATGATCGATTGCTGCTAGAACGTCACGGGGAGCGCTTTATCAATCGGAGACGTTCTTACAGTCGCGATGAATTGCTCAAGCAGGTTGCGGATTCACCGGAGCGTTTTAGCACAAATGTCGTTACCCGTGGGTTGATGCAGGAGCATCTGTTTCCTACGCTTGCCTTCATTGGAGGTCCGGGCGAGATTGCTTATTGGGCATTTTATCGGGAGGTATTCGAGCTATTCGGGATGCAGATGCCGATCGTATTGCCTCGTATGTCCATTACCCTTGTAGAAGGTGCTCAACAGAGACTGCTGGAGAGCTTGGGGCTTTCTATTGAACAAGTTTTGACTGATTTCACCGCTTGGAAAACCGAGTGGTCCAAAAACCAGGGGCCACATCCGTTGGAGCAGCAATTCGCATCGGCACGGGAGTCGATCATGTCGATTTATCGTCCGTTGGTAGAGGAGGTTGTTTCTCTGGATGGCGGATTGCGTGGCCTGGCTGAGAAAAATAGTAAGCTGCTGCTAGAACAAGTATCCTTTTTGGAAGAGCGTCTGATTCGTTCGCTACAGCAAAAAGATGACGTGGAGCATGTGCGCGTCCAACGAATTGAGACCGCTTTGTTGCCTGAAGGTGGGTTGCAAGAAAGAAAGCATTCGTTTTTCCCGTTTGCAAATAAGTATGGTCTTGGCTTGATTGACCGATTGGTAAATGCGCCATTCGCGCATGATGGTACTCATCAACTTTATTACCTGTAACATGCAGCACAAAATAGTCGGATCGTCCTAGAAGTGGACCCGGCTATTTTTTTGTTGTTTAAGCTGATGGAAAACTTTTCTTCCAATTATGCCGAAACTTTTCCGACAAATTCTGCGTCTTAGTAGTAATGGATTGTTTTAGGGGAAAGGTGGTACTCGGGATGCAGTTTACATTACAACAAATCGGGAAAAAAGCCACTCTACTAGTTGTTAGCTTGTCGGTTTTTTTGACGGGCATTGCAACTGCAGGATTGAAAACGGCTGACGCACGGGAAGAATACGTAGCCAATTCCCCTGCATTTATCGACACAAATGGACATTGGGCAGCAAAAGAAATAGGGATTGCGACCAAAAAAGGATTGATTAAAGGCTTTCCCGACGGAACCTTTAAGCCAGAGCAAACAGTGACGCAAGAACAGTTTTTATCCCTGATTGAACGCGTCATTCCTTCCTTTACAGGTCATGAGCCTGACAGCTTTATCAAAGAGACCTACTTGCAGGCTGCTGCGGGACGTTGGTCGGAAAAAACCTATCATCATTTGGCTTCAGCGGGTATCATGCCATCTGGGAAACCGACGGAAAGCATGACGCGGTTGGAAGCGGCAAGGACCTTGCTGGCAGCTATCGGGCATCAATCAGAAGGGGAAAAATATCGGGGAACGACAGCGAAGTTTTTCACGGATCTTTCGGTCGAAAATGAAACACAGGTAATGACGGTCTACCCTGCCTATAAAATGGGGATTTTGGCTGGCTTTCCAGATGGAAGCTTCCGTCCTGATGACAAAATCAACAGAGCACAGGCAGTCGTCTTGTTAAACCGTTTGGAAACAAAAATTGATGAGCTGTACCCTGGCAATGTATCGGAAAGCGAGAAAAAGGCAATGACACAAGCGGTCTCGTCATTTGTAGGAGACGTGATGGATCAGCAAAAGATTCGTCGTTTTGATGACTTGGTCGCGTATGTAAAGAAAAACAATCTGCCTGTCAGCGAATCGTTTTTACGTGAGCATTTCTCATTTATGCAGTATGAAGTGTATGATTATGTCCGGTTTCCGCAATTTAATGAGCTGATGTACTTTGCAAAAATCGGAATGAATAAATACAGAATGACTGTTCAATATTACGCAGGAGATTTGGGAGGAAGCGTCGATCGCACGTTTTACCTTTCCTCGAGCGATGGCAAAACGTTTCGACTGATTGGAAAAGATGAATAAGAAAAAAGGCTGGGACATGTCCCCAGCCTTTTTTCGTGTCAGGCATGACGTTTTTGCCAGATAAAAAGGACGAGTGCAATCAAGAGAGGATAGAGAGCGGACCTTCCCAAAAAAGGATAGAGTCCTACTGTACAAACGAGAGAAGTCCAGGAAGTGATACGTCCTACGCGACTATTGCGCAAGAGTCGGACCCCAGCCAGACACCCGCCGATGTAAGTTGCAAAAAAGGTAGCATTGGGCAGTTCGATGAGTCTCGACAAGTCGATCACGTCAAAATAGAGTACGCCGAGAACGACGACAAAACAAAGAGAGAGAAACAGAAGCCCTCCGGTTGGTGTCCGGTATTTGGCGTGAAGAGTACCAAACCAGCGAGGAGCGATCTTTTCTTGCGCCAACGAATAGGCGATGCGGGAAGCAGCACCAATGTAAGCGTTGGCTGTTGCGATACAAATGAACAAGGCAGTTACGGCTACAATCCATCCGCCGATCGGACCCAGGGAGAGTTGAACCATGACACTGAGTGAGGCAGCGGAGATGCCGACCCCGTAGCTATGCGTAGCGACAGTCATAAAGGCAACGGCAAAATACAAGAGAGCGACGATTCCTGCACTCCACAAAACCCCGCGAATCGCGTTTTTCGCAGGATTGACGAATTCCTCTGAGAGATGCGTCACGGCTTCCCACCCAATGAAGCACCAGAACATCAAACCTGCTGCTTGCACGACACTCAACCAACCGTTTGGCATAAAAGGGGTAAAGTGAGTGACAGATGCATGCGGAATGCTTGCGACGACAGCCAAAATCAAAATCGTGATAATCAGCGAGACAACAAACGTTTGGACACGCGCAGCTACATGCAAGCCTACAACATTCATCATAAGGACAGCGAGAAGAAGCAGTGCAGCCGCCACATATACTTGCGACTCACTCCAGTTCAGCAGGATCGCAATGTAGTTGGCCCCTGTCACACTCAGGATCGGTGCGCCAATCGGGACAGACAAGAGAAAGAACCAGCCAACCATGTTTCCGAATTGATCTCCGTACGCTGTCCGTACAAATGTGGAGACGCCACCTGAGCTCGGATAACGAGCAGATAACAGCCCCATCGTAATGGCCATGGGCAGGACGAGAATAGACATGACGAGCCAAGCTAAAATGGAAGCAGGACCAGCCTTCTCGGCTGCGAGTCCGGGGATGAGCAGTACGCCGGAACCTATCACCGCCCCGATGTATAAGGCGACGATTTGCGGAAGTCGCAGTGTTTTGGCTAGACCGGGGGCTTGCGTGGATAATTTCCCCATGGGTAGATCCCTCACTTTTTTTACTTACCATGTCGTTGGTAACTGAAGTGTAGCATAGACTTAATCATCGGAGTTATCTATAATATTAGATAATTCAAATCGGTTTTTTCGATGAAAAGAGGGGGAAATCTGGATACTCGTTATTTGCAAACATTCCGTGAAGTAGCAAAATGCCAGAGCTTTACACGTGCAGCAGAAATGTTAGGCTACGCGCAGTCGAGTGTAACAGCCCAAATTCAAAATCTGGAATCGGAGTTCGGTGTCAGCCTATTCGAGCGTTGGGGCAAAAAAATCAGGCTTACCCACGCAGGTGAAGTGCTGCTCGGTTACAGTGAACAGCTACAAGCCGTATTAGATGAGGCAAAAGCGAATCTGTCAGAGCAAGCACATCTGGCGGGAACATTGAGTATCGGAACAGTGGAGTCATTGGCGGCCTTTTATTTACCCCCTTATTTGCAAAAATTTCGCTTGGAGCAGCCGCGTATGCGGATCATGCTTGCGCCGGGTATCTGCCAAGACTTGAGACAAGGGGTAAAGGAAGGGAAGTTCGATTTCGCCTTTGTGCTCGATTGGCTCCAAGATCAATCTGAGCTGACAAATGTCGTTTTAGGTGAGGAAAAACTAGTTGTTGTTGCTGCACCTACCCATCCGCTGGCGAAAAAAGAGAAGGTAGAAACTCTCGATTTTACAGGGGAAACCTGGATTTTTACAGAAAAGGGATGCAGTTACCGAGGGATGATGGAATCGGTGCTGCGTGAAACAGGGGCCACTGTAGAGTCTTCATTTGAGTTCGGCAGTCTGGAAGCGATTAAACAGTGTGTTGCTTATGATTTAGGAATTGCATTACTGCCGAAAATTGCCGTACAGGAAGAAGTGAAAAATGGTACACTTGTGATACTCCCCTTTTCCCATCCGGATATCCGTGTTTTCCGGCAGTTGGTCTACCATAAAAAGAAGTGGATGCCACAGGCTTTGCTGCGCTTTTTGGAGCTGCTTACGGTAGAAAGCGCAGTGCCGTAAACTGCCGATAATAGGAAAAACAGGTGATGGTTGAACTTGCGTATGATATGATAGGTAAGGTTGCTTTATGAGATAAAAGGAGGTCCATCCATACATGAACACAGTGTCTGAAAGCATCGTAAAAGATATGTCGTTGGCACACAACGGCCATCTGAAAATTGATTGGGTAAAAGAACACATGCCTGTCCTTAACCGCATTCGTGAGCGCTTTGAAAAAGAGCAGCCGTTTGCAGGCCTGAAAGTTGCGATCTCCTTGCACTTGGAAGCGAAAACGGCTTATCTGGCAAAAGTAGTTCAAGCTGGTGGCGCTGAAGTAACCATTACTGGTTCCAACCCGCTGTCCACGCAGGATGACATTTGCGCAGCATTGGTAGAAGACGGTATTCGCGTATTTGCGAAATACAACCCAGATCCTGTTGAATACAAAGAGCATCTGATCAAAACACTGGAAACTCGTCCTGACCTGATCATTGACGACGGTGGCGACCTGATCACGATTTTGCACAGCGAGCGCCGTGATCTGTTGTCTCAAGTACGTGGTGGTGCAGAAGAAACGACAACAGGTATTCTGCGTCTGAAAGCGTTGGAGAAAGAAGGCAAGCTGGAATTCCCGATGGTTGCCGTAAACGATGCATTCTGCAAATACTTGTTCGATAACCGCTATGGTACGGGTCAATCCGTATGGGATGGTATCAACCGTACAACAAACCTCGTAGTAGCTGGTAAAACGGTTGTGGTAGCTGGCTATGGCTGGTGCGGTAAAGGTGTAGCGATGCGTGCAAAAGGTTTGGGCGCAAAAGTAATCGTAACCGAAATCGACCCAATCAAAGCGGTAGAAGCTTACATGGATGGATTTGAAGTAATGCCAATGCTCGAAGCTGCGAAGCATGGTGACTACTTCGTAACAGTGACAGGTAACCGCGATATCATCAGCAAAGAGCATTTTGCAGTGATGAAAGATGGCGCAATCTTGTCCAACGCGGGTCACTTCGATGTCGAAGTAAACAAGGTCGATCTGACTGCAATGTCGACATCTTCCCGTATTGTGCGTAAAGATATTGAAGAATTTGTCCTGGCTGATGGTCGAAAAGTGTATTTGCTCGCAGAAGGCCGCCTCGTGAACCTGGCTGCTGGCGACGGACATCCGGCTGAAATCATGGATATGACCTTTGCTCTGCAAGCGGTATCCTTGGCTTATGTCAATGAACAGTACAAAAACATTGGCAAGCAAGTGCTGAACGTACCATTCGAGTTGGATCAAATGGTGGCTCAGTACAAGTTGGAAGCTCTGAACATCGGAATCGACAAATTGACAGATGAGCAAAAATCCTACCTGGAAAGCTGGGTCGAATAGTCCCTCGAATCCCGTCTTTTCCCGGCAAAAAAATAAGCGAAAAAATCCTGCTTACAAACGCAGGATTTTTTTTTATAATAACAAATAGGTACCAGGTGGGGAAAAGTGGGGGAAAGTGGAGCCAAGCGACAGGAAAGTGGGGGACCAGGGCGTGTTCATGGGGGAATATCAGCACAGCATCGACGAAAAAGGCCGCCTGACGATCCCAGCCAAATTCCGTGAAGGGCTAGGCACTTCCTTTGTAATTACCCGCGGGCTGGACCAATGTTTGTTTGCTTATCCGCAAGATGAGTGGAAACAACTAGAGGAAAGACTCAAGTCTCTCCCATTTACAAAAGCAGATGCTCGCGCATTTACACGATTTTTCTTTTCAGGTGCCACCGAATGCGAGTGGGACAAGCAGGGAAGGGTAAACATACCACCCAATTTACGTGAGCATGCAGGCATGCAAAAAGAATGTGTGATCATCGGGGTGTCAAACCGTGTAGAGGTATGGAGCAAGGAACGCTGGGAAGATTATTTTGCCCAGTCAGAAGGCTCTTTTGGAGAAATTGCCGAAAAACTGGTTGATTTTAATTTGTAGCAGCGAGAAGAACAGGAGTGACGACATTGTCGTTTCATCACGTAACCGTTTTGATGGATGAGGCTGTCGCAGGGCTAAACATACGTCCTGGAGGCATTTATGTAGACTGTACACTCGGTGGAGCTGGGCATAGCAGCTTGATTGCTTCCAAGCTGACGGAGGGCGGTCGACTTATCGCCATCGATCAGGACGACTGGGCACTGGATAATGCCCGCGAAAGACTCGCTTCCTATATGGATAGAGTCACGCTGGTAAAGAGCAACTTCCGCCATATCAAAGACATTGTGAGAGATTTAGGCTTGGCAGGTGTGGACGGGGTATTGTTTGACCTCGGGGTATCCTCTCCGCAATTGGACGAGGGAGAGCGTGGCTTCAGCTACAATGCCGATGCGCCCTTGGATATGAGAATGGATCAACAAGCGCCATTGTCCGCCTATGACATTATCAATGAGTGGGATGAAGAAGAGATTGCCAAGATCATTTGGCTGTACGGAGAAGAGAAATTTTCCCGGCGAATTGCCCGGCAAATCGTACAACAACGCAAGAAGCAGCCGATCCAAACAACAGGTGAACTCGTTGAGTTGATCAAGGAAGGAATTCCTGCTGCTGCGCGTCGCACCGGACCCCATCCGGCGAAACGCACCTTTCAGGCAATTCGGATCGCAGTCAATGATGAACTGGATGCATTCAAAGAGGCCGTCGTCGATGCTATTGAGGTTTTGAATCCAGAAGGTCGCGTAAGTGTCATTACGTTTCATTCATTAGAGGACAGAATCTGCAAACAAATTTATCAAGACTTTTCAAAAGGGTGCACGTGCCCGCCAGCTTTTCCGATTTGCACATGCGGAAATAAAGCGGTAGTCAAAGTCATTACAAAGAAGCCGATTTTGCCATCAGAAGAAGAATTAGAAGCAAACAAGCGTGCACGATCAGCTAAACTACGGGTAGCGGAGAAGCTGTAGACCGGGATCGACGAGAAGGGGAGGGAGAAGCGATGAGTTATTACTACCGAGGAAATCTAGCTATGGAGTTGGAACAAAAATCCCGCTCTGTAACGAAAACAACAAAGCGCACGGTTCGAATCAAGCCAACGATTCCGACCGGAGAAAAATTGCTGTATCTCTTATTTATCTCGTTAACCGTTGTCGGCTTGGGTCTAGTGGGTGTCCGCTACTCGCAAATTTCTCAGTTGAATTACGAAATCCAAAGCACCAAACATGAAAATCGTGTGACGGCAGAAAAAAATTCAACATTGAAATTGCAAATTGAACAAATGACCAACCGGGATCGCCTGCAAAAAGAAGCAGAGAAGCAGGGGATGGTATACAATCCAGCAGCTGTACATACGATTGGGAAACCAGGAGTACAAGCGAGTTCTCTGCCTCAAACACAACCCCAAAAACCTTAAATGTTACTGCTCTGACGTGCGGTAACATTTTTTCTTAGATGAACCCGAGTCTACTCCTGACTCGGCTAGGTTGCGTTCGGCTCCTCTAAGCCTTTCTTGAGAGCCGGGCGATTTTTGATGCGACGGAGTTGAATGGAGATGGAATGGAAACGAAAAGTAAATTGGCGAATTCTCGTGGTAGCCTTATGCCTGATCTTGACCTTCTCGACGTTGAGCTTTCGAATTTATTGGATCCAAACGGCAGAGGCTGCCAGAATTATGGAAACTGCACAAAAGCAGTGGGACAGAGAACATGTTTTGAAGCCAAAGCGTGGAGCGATCTATGATCGAAACGGAGAGATTTTGGCGTATGAGGGTAAGGCATATACGGTAAATGCAAGGCTGAAGCCACTTGATGCGAGAGACGAAGATGTGGTGAAAGACCCTTACTACACAGCGAATATGCTGGCTCCGATTTTGAATGCGCCTGTTCAGGAATTGGTGAAGAATTTGACCAAGCAGAACAAAGTAGTGGAATTGGGGCGCTACGGTCAAAAGATCAGTGAAGAGCAAAAGAACCGCATTCTGGAATTGCAATATCCGAAGCTTCCTAGTGGAGAGCAAGTCAAAAAGAACCAGCTCCCAGGCATCTATTTGACTGAAACGACTCGCCGGATTTATCCGAATAACGCCTTCGCTTCCCATGTGATCGGTTATCTTGATTTGTATGATGAACCGAAAATGGGGATCGAGCTGCAATTGAACCCACAATTAGCTGGCGAAAAGGGACATATTTCCTACCAGAGGGATCGTGCAGGCTACCAGCTCCCAGACGGAGAAGGGGAGTACATTCCTGCAAAAGATGGCTTAGATGTTTATCTCACCATTGATCGCCAAATACAGGATTATGTTGAACAAGCGCTTGACAAGGTGGAGCAGCAGTACAAGCCACAGGGCATGACGGTTATTGTAGCCGACCCGCAAACGGGTGAGGTTTTGGCGATGGGCAACCGCTCGCAGTTTAATCCGAATACGTACTACAACGGGATTGCTAATTACAATAACCATGCTGTCACCACGATGTTTGAGCCGGGATCTACGTTTAAGATTATTACGCTTGCCGCAGCGATTGAAGAAAAAATGTTTAATCAGAATGAAACCTATCAATCAGGTGCTTATACCATCAAGGGGCAGATTCCGATCCGTGACCACAACAATGGTGCCGGTTGGGGAACCATCACCTTTTTGGAAGGGGTTCAGCGATCCAGTAACGTATTGTTCGCTAAGTTGGGCTATGAACGGTTGAAGCTGGAAGGTCTGAAGAAATACTTCAAAAAATTCGGGATGGGTGAAAAGACCGGAATTGAGCTTCCCTACGAGAAAGAAGGAAGTTTGATCAACCTGGAAAAACCTCGGTCACCACGTGACTGGGCCGCAACAACGTATGGACAAGCAGCGACGGTCACGGCGATCCAGCAGGTTGCCGCTGTAGGGGCGATCGCGAATGGAGGAGAGCTTCTAAAGCCTCATATTGTAAAAGAAATGCGCGACCCTCATACGGGAGCAGTCGTCAATCGCACGCAACGTGAGGTTGTGGAGCGAGTAGTAAGTGAAGCGACTGCGAAACAGACACGCGACATTTTGGGTAAGGTTGTCTCAGAGAAGCCCGGGACTGGTACACTCTATCAGATCGAAGGGTACCAAGTAGCAGGAAAGACGGGAACGGCACAAAAATATGATCCCAACACAGGGAAAATTATGGATGGTCGTTACGTTGGTTCTTTCATCGGTTTTGCGCCAAAAGACAACCCGAAGCTGTTAGTTTATGTCGTCATTGACGATCCGCAAACAGATGCATGGTACGCGCTGTGGGGGCAGATGATGCTCGCTCCCATGTTTACATCCATTATGGAACGCAGTCTTCAATATTTGCAGCAGCAGCCTGATTTGTCCTTAGTCAAGAATAAACAGATTGATAAGGCGAAGCCGAAAAAAGAAGCGCAGGCAGCACTGGCATCCTCGCCTGCTACACCGAAGACATTGCCTAAGTTTGAAGGGATGTCCACGACAGCTGCGCAATTGCGAGCGAAGCAGGACAATTTGACGGTAACAGTAGCCGGGACAGGTACGAAAATCGTCAAACAGTATCCGGAAGCCTATGATCAGGTCGTTCCAGGTGAACAGATCATCCTCGTAACTGACAGGGTAAAAGGAACGAAGATGCCTGATTTCAAAGGAAAATCATTACGGGACGTCATGGAGTTCAGCTCTTTGATCAATCTCGAAATGAAATCGACTGGAACTGGCTTCGTCACCCAACAAAGTATTCCTCCGGGAACGATCCTCCAGGGCACAGAGCTGCTTCAGGTGACGCTGCAATCCGTGTCGGAACCACCTGTGCCGACCACGCCTCCTTCAGGTCAGGAGGGCAGCACAGTGCCTGCTACAACAACACCAAACAATCCAGGGCAGAATGCTACTACAAATCCAACAGGTGGAAATAATCCGGCTCCACCATCTTCCGGTCAGCAAACTGGTTCTGGTCAACAAACTGGGCAAGGTGGAGCAGCACAGCCGCCAGCATCTGGACAGGCACCTCCTCCAGACAAACCAGGAGACCAGGCAACGCAAACACCGACAACTCCATAGTTCTAACTAGTCCCCCCTGCGAATAAGGTTAAGAAGAGACAACCTATTTGAGGGGGGACTCGCTTTGCGGGTATCCAATGCTACTGTACGCCGTCGCATTTTTATCATCTTGATTGTAGGAGTCGTTTTGTATTCGGCACTTGTCACCCGTTTGGGTTATGTTCAATTGATAGAAGGACCAAAACTCTCGCAAATGTCAGATGAACTGCTCAAGCGGGAAATTAAATTCCAACCCAATCGCGGTCGCATTCTAGACAGAAGCGGCAATGAGCTCGTGACGAATATGACCGTCCCCACATTGGTATCGGTAGGGGCTCAAATCAAAGACCCTAAAGAAACAGCGAGACAGCTCGCCGTCATTTTGGAGCAAAAAGAAGAAGATGTATTTCGCGCCATTACGAAAAAAGAAATGAGTAACAACCAGATTCCTGGTGGAAGAAAACTGTCTGTTGAAAAGGCGAGAAAAATACAAGAACTCAATTTGCCAGGTATATACTTGGCAGGGGATACGAAGCGTTTTTACCCGAACGGTAATATGGCAGCCCATATTCTTGGTTTCACAGGCATTGACAATCAAGGGCTGACAGGGCTTGAAAAAATTTATGATCCCTTCTTGATGGGGACTGAGGGGCATATCTCATTTCCGTCAGATGCGAAAGGGCGCGTACTGCCAGGTGGAACCGAAGACTACGTAGCACCCGTGAATGGCATGGACATGTATTTAACACTCGACAGTACCATCCAATCGTTTATCGAACGCGAGCTGGATCAGGCGGTCGTCGCGTATCAGCCAGATGATGTTCTGGCGATCGCCATGAATCCAAAGACAGGAGAAATATTGGGGATGGGAAGTCGCCCGACTTTTCAACCGGATGCGTACAGAGACTATCCTTCCGAGGTGTACAATAGAAATCTCCCTATCTGGAAAACATACGAGCCTGGTTCCACATTCAAGATTGTGACATTGGCAGCTGCTTTAAACGAAGGTGTCATCAATTTGAACGAGGGCTTTTACGATCCGGGATTCATAAACGTGGCCGGGAAGCGATTGCGCTGCTGGAAGCGGCAGGGGCATGGACAGGAAACGATGCTGGAAGTGGTAGAGAATTCTTGTAACCCTGGCTTCGTTACGATGGGCCAGCGACTGCAAAAAGAACGACTTTTTGACTACATCAAAAAATTTGGCTTCGGACAAAAGACAGGGATCGATTTGATCGGCGAAGAAAACGGGCTGTTATTCAACTTGAATAAAGTGGGACCGGTAGAGCTGGGTACGACTTCTTTCGGTCAAGGCGTATCGGTAACGCCGATTCAACAAATGGCTGCGGTCTCGGCTGCTATCAATGGGGGCAAACTTATGAAGCCGTTTGTCGCCAAAGAATGGCGGGATAGTGTGACACACGATGTCGTAGCGAGGACCTTGCCAACGGAAGTTCGACAGGTGATTACGGAGGAGACCTCCGCCAAAGTTCGGCATGCCCTGGAAAGTGTAGTCGCTCAAGGAACGGGTAATAAGGCATATATTGAAGGATATCGGGTAGGAGGAAAGACGGGAACCGCGCAAAAAGTAAAAAATGGCCGTTACGTCGACGGGGAATACATCGTGTCGTTTATCGGCTTTGCGCCAGCTGATGATCCACAGCTCGTCGTATATTTCGCCGTAGACAATCCGAAAGCACTGGCGTTTGGTGGATTGATTGCCGCTCCGAGTGTAAAAAGTATCATGGAATCCTCCCTTCAACATTTGAATGTACCGAAGCGAAAAGATGGCATCCCCAAGGAAATTAACAAAGCACTTGGAGAAAGGGCGCCAATCGAAGTACCAAACATGGTCGGACAATCCATGAGAGACGTAGTGACGACGTATGATACTCTGCCGCTAGTCGTTTCGGGTAAAGGTCAGTACGTCATCCAGCAGTCCCCTGCACCCGGAGTAAAAATTGATGAGGGCGGAAAAATTCGCATATACCTTGGTGACAAATTGACCAATTAGCTATAAAATGAGATTTCGAAGGCGGAGGGGAGTAGGCTTGTCTACGTTCGCTCTGCCTTTGTTCGTCAAGACTGCGCCTAAATGATCGGCGTAGCCAAGTACAAATGTTCAAATTTCTGTCTATACTAGTTGGAGAATGGGGTGCCTGTTTCATGTTTCTACGGGATCTGCTCATGCCTTTGTTGCCAGTAACGGTTTCGGGGGATGACAGCATGGAGATTACGGGTTTGACAGCAGACTCGCGCCAGGTAAAGCCCGGCTACTTGTTTGTCTGTCTGACTGGATATACCGTGGATGGACATACGTTCGCGGCCCAGGCGGTGAAGGATGGTGCCGTTGCCGTGTTATCCGAACAAGATCTGGACGTGCCAGCGACTATTGTCAAAGTACCGGATA
>NZ_JABSUZ010000072.1:0-400 GCF_013284345.1 Brevibacillus sp. MS2.2 | reverse complement strand
ATTCGCTGTTCAGTTTTGAAGGAGTATAACTCCTTTGCGGGCCTATAGCTCAGTTGGTTAGAGCGCACGCCTGATAAGCGTGAGGTCGGCTGTTCGAGTCAGCCTAGGCCCACCATATATTTCCCTAATATGGGGCTGTAGCTCAGTTGGGAGAGCGCCTGCCTTGCAAGCAGGAGGTCATCGGTTCGATCCCGTTCAGCTCCACCAAAAAAGTTTAAAAAAAGCACTTGAAAGTGAATAAGAAGATGTGATACATTATTCTTCGTCACTTTTGAGAAATAGTGAAATTGTCTGGTGATGATGGCGGAGGGGACACACCCGTTCCCATGCCGAACACGGCCGTTAAGCCCTCCAGCGCCGATGGTACTTGCTCCGCAGGGAGCCGGGAGAGTAGGACGTC
>NZ_JABSUZ010000071.1:0-1230 GCF_013284345.1 Brevibacillus sp. MS2.2 | reverse complement strand
GGCGGGGTTGTGGGGCGTCTCACATGGAGTTACAAAAGACGCGCGTAGGTGAACAGCTTGGGAAAGCTGACCATAGAGCGTGATAGTCGCGTAACCTAAACGCGCGTCTCTCCGAGACCAACCCCGAGTAGCGCGGGACACGTGAAATCCCGTGTGAATCTGGCAGGACCATCTGCTAAGGCTAAATACTACCTAGCGACCGATAGTGAACCAGTACCGTGAGGGAAAGGTGAAAAGCACCCCGGGAGGGGAGTGAAATAGTACCTGAAACCGTGTGCTTACAAATAGTCGGAGCCCGTTAAAAGGGTGACGGCGTGCCTTTTGTAGAATGAACCGGCGAGTTACGGTAGCGTGCGAGGTTAAGTTGAAGAGACGGAGCCGCAGCGAAAGCGAGTCTGAATAGGGCGATAGTACGCTGCCGTAGACCCGAAACCGTGTGATCTAGCCATGTCCAGGGTGAAGGTAGGGTAACACCTACTGGAGGCCCGAACCCACGCACGTTGAAAAGTGCGGGGATGAGGTGTGGCTAGCGGTGAAATTCCAATCGAACTCGGAGATAGCTGGTTCTCCCCGAAATAGCTTTAGGGCTAGCCTCGGAATTTAGAGTCTTGGAGGTAGAGCACTGATTGGGCTAGGGGCCCTCATCGGGTTACCGAACTCAGTCAAACTCCGAATGCCAATGACTTATGTCCGGGAGTCAGACGGTGAGTGCTAAGATCCATCGTCAAAAGGGAAACAGCCCAGACCATCAGCTAAGGTCCCCAAGTATACGTTAAGTGGGAAACGATGTGGAGTTGCCCAGACAACCAGGATGTTGGCTTAGAAGCAGCCACCATTTAAAGAGTGCGTAATAGCTCACTGGTCGAGTGACTCTGCGCGGAAAATGTAACGGGGCTAAACGTATCACCGAAGCTATGGCAGTCCTTACGGACTGGGTAGGGGAGCGTTCCAAGCAGCAGTGAAGCCGTACTGGAAAGAGCGGTGGAGCGCTTGGAAGTGAGAATGCCGGTGTAAGTAGCGAAAAGACAAGTGAGAATCTTGTCCACCGAAAGCCTAAGGTTTCCTGGGGAAGGCTCGTCCTCCCAGGGTTAGTCGGGACCTAAGCTGAGGCCGAAAGGCGTAGGCGATGGACAACAGGTTGATATTCCTGTACCACCTCTGTTCCGCTTGAGCAATGGCGTGACGCAGGAGGATAGGGTGAGCGGCCTACTGGATGGCCGTCCAAGCAGT
>NZ_JABSUZ010000007.1:0-215369 GCF_013284345.1 Brevibacillus sp. MS2.2 | reverse complement strand
AACGAGAGGTTTGTCCAATTTGATTTGTTTTGCTGCATTCACTACGCCGTTTGCGATAACGTCGCATTTCATGATGCCGCCGAAGATGTTAACGAAAATACCTTTTACTTTTTCGTCACGGAGAATAATTTTAAACGCTTCCGTTACTTTCTCTTCAGTAGCTCCGCCACCAACGTCAAGGAAGTTAGCTGGGTCTCCACCGTAGAATTTCACGATGTCCATTGTTGCCATCGCCAGACCTGCACCGTTTACCATGCAACCGATGTTACCATCAAGTGCGATGTAGGACAGATCGAACTTGGAAGCTTCGATTTCTTTCTCATCTTCTTCATCCAGATCGCGCAGAGCTACGATGTCAGGGTGACGATAGAGAGCGTTACTGTCGAAGTTCAGTTTCGCATCCAGTGCCATTACTTCACCGTCGCCAGTTACAACCAGTGGGTTGATCTCAGCGATAGAAGCATCTTTATCAACAAAAGCTTGGTACAAGCTCATCATGAACTTGGCAGCCTTGTTAATCAATTCTTTTGGAATGTTGATTGCGTAAGCCAGGCGACGAGCTTGGAAGCCATTCAGACCTGTTACTGGATCAACTACTTCTTTGAAGATTTTTTCTGGAGTGTTTGCTGCTACTTCCTCGATGTCCATACCGCCCTCTTCGGAAGCCATCATTACAACGCTTCCAGTAGCACGGTCAACTACTACACCAACGTAGTATTCTTTCTTGATGTCGCAGCCTTGCTCGATCAGAAGGCGCTTAACTTCTTTACCTTCTGGTCCTGTTTGATGAGTAACGAGTACTTTGCCAAGAATTTCGCTGGCATATGTACGAACTTCATCAAGATTTTTTGCAACCTTTACACCGCCAGCCTTACCACGGCCACCAGCGTGAATTTGCGCTTTTACTACGTTTACTTGGGTGCCCAGTTCTTTCGCTGCTTCAACAGCTTCTTCCACTGTGAAAGCTACGCGTCCTTCAGGAACTTTTACACCGTACTGCTTAAGTATCTCTTTACCTTGATACTCATGAATGTTCATTCTCCATCCTCCTATGGCAGATAAAGATCGGCAGGCTTTTAGACCGGTTCAAAGACGTCTGTCTTTTTCCGGTCATAGCCTCCACTATCAGTGCAACGTAACTATTCTACGACAAAAACTGCAAAAGTGGTAGTAATATGTTCTTTTTATCGTGACCAGAAATGCGAAACTTCATGAGGAAATTCCTCATTTTCTTAGAGATTGAAACAATTTCCACTCATTTTCCGCGAGTTCATCGTGAATATACCAAGTTTGATCATACTTAAAGTAACGTTGATATAGTTCAATTCTCTGTTCTGTATCATTCACCAAAAAATGTAGTTCGTATTGTTTTGACCCCGGATCTTTCGGTGGAACATTTAATGGATCTCCATTTTTTAGCAATCGGACGGATTGATGGGCAATTCCTTGCTCGATCGTCGTTTGGGTGACATCCAACTCTGAGTCTTGGATGTTCATTTCGCCATTTGCTATGATGCGAATTCGTGTAGATTTAAATAACTGGTCGATCCTGTCTTCCTTACGATTGCTTGGCGGCATCCATTCTGTTAAGCGCGAAAAGAGGCTACCCTCTACGTGAAAGAAAAACGTTTCTCTTCCAAAAGGAACAGCAATCAGTGTCGGTGTCAAAATGGCCACTTCGACCGGTTTGTCAGCAGAATTTATTCTCATCCGATAGTTTGGGTAGAGTGGATACTGCTTGCTGCGACTGTCCACCTCTGGTATTGCCGATCCCATTACTTTCCTGATGTATTCTGCTTCTGCTTCGTTCAATACGCGCGCCTGACCAAGGTCCTCTGCCGCTAAACGCACGCTCTGAATTTTTTGTGAGAGCACTCCTTTGCCAGTTAACTTGTTTATCCACTGATAAAAATAGCTGGCACCCGCTCCACGATACGTATGTCCTCCAAACTCACTTGCCGACTCCCCCACTGTTACGACAAGTGGGGCCTGCTGTGTTCGGTAGAGGACAAGTGTAAAACGTACATCTTCTTGCTTTAAAGGCTCGGATGATATTTGTAAATCTTGTCCCTGACCGGACAGTTCTTGCAAAAACGAGCGCAAGTCCAATAATACTTCCTGTCCATCCGTTGACATCACCGTTACTTTTTCAACCGCACCAAGCTCTGTCTCTATATGATCTTTCATGTCATCAGAAACCTTGCCTGACTGTGCACAGCCAGTGACGAACAAACTACTCACCATCATAACCAGTAGACACGTACGTAAAGACGATATCACGCAGTAACCCTCCTCGTGTATTCCTGTAAGATAACGCTACAGAAGTCCCAATCGACGGCTGATCTCACTGCCAAGCTTTCGTTTCACGTAAATTTCACCAATTTGGTGAGGATCTTTCACGACAACGGAGCGATTGTTCGTACGAATCACCACATACTTTTCACTGTTTTTGTCCAAACCACAAATCAAATCAGATGAGGCTTCTACAAAGATAGATACCACTGTTTTCCCATCTATTTTTTTCAACGAAATTTTTGGGAATGGGGTCACAAACGGTGTCGTCTTATCTTGGATATATTGCGTGATGGCAAGAATGTACTTGTCCGGGTCTCCGTACTGTTCGATCTCATGGTCAATCCCGCACACTGTCCCCTCATCTGTAATACCTAAAAATAAATTCCCGTTGTTTGAATTCGCAAACGCCACAATAGACTTAATAATTCCCGTCTTCGAATACAGAAAGTCGCGTTTGAATTCAATCATGTCGTTCTCACCAAGTTTTGTTGCTGTTACGGGATCATCGATTCGGCCTAAATAGCGAAAGCGACTGATGGCTCCTAAGCGATAGACGTATTCTTCAAATATATCAGCAGGCAGAGAAAGGTCTTCTATGCTTGCATCTGTGTTTTGCCACAATTTATATGTTTGAGGAGCAAAGCACATGTCAAACAATACATTTCCACCGAGCGAGCGTATGTTCATACCGATGGAAGCAGGCATGATCTTCCCCGGCTGATAAGGGGCATCTGTTTCCACTTCCAATACTCCTGAATGAATTAAATAATCGAAATAATGACGCGGTAATTGTGCATGATGCTTTAATAACTGACGTTCTGGCTTGGGTCGTCTGATTTCTTGATAAAAATCAAAACGCACAGATTGTTCTTCCAGTTGGCTTACCATCGCAATCAATGAACAAATATGGCGCATGTTTCCCCTCGTTTTATGTTAGAGTAGGTGTCATTGTTTGGTCATATTTTAACGCAACCTTTTAAGAATTGACTAGTTTTTTCGTTATTTTTGTGATTGATAGTGATGTAAGATTGTTTGCAATTTAAACGAAAGTCCCATTTCTCCGCTAATTTTCAGCTTCCCCGTTACAAAAGCAACGGTGGGATTCAAGCGTCCCTCTACGAGCTTAATAAAATCTTTGTCAGACAACTCCAGCTTGCAGCCTGCTTCCCTTGTCACACCCAGCTTGTAGTCCGCTTGATTATCGGCAAAAACAACCTCGTAGGTGCCCCCTTCTTCTCCACTTAGGACAAAATGATAAACCGCATGTAATCCAGCGATCCCTTGTGGTTGGGCGTTTATTCTATCTGATAAATCCTGAAGGGTTTTTTGTACTTGCATGCTCACTTCTCCTTGCATTCTATGTATCAGAACCGCTTTCGGTAAAAAAAGAAAGCCGGGTGTTTACCGGCTTACTTCACACGGACAGCTGTGCCTGTGGCAATAACCATCATCATACCTTCTCGCAATGTTTCGAAGTCGAGATCAACCCCAATTACTGCATTTGCACCTAATACCCGTGCTTTTTCTTTCATTTCACGCAAGGCCAGTTCACGACCCTCTGAGAGCTTGCTCTCATACGAGCCACTTCTGCCTCCGATGATGTCTGTAATCCCTGCGAGAAAGTCACGGACTACGTTTGCACCCATGATTACCTCTCCACTGACGATATCCAGATACTCCTCCACTTCTTTTCCTTGGATCATGCTGGTAGTAGTTACAATCATGTCATTGCCTCCCATATTGATCTATTCACAATATGTATTACGTACCATAAAATAATCGGTTGCAAAGAAAGATCTGAGCCTGTCCAAAAGTGTATGCGCATTGCTGGCAAACTATACTTTTCCTATCCCACCGTGGAAGTAAGGTTTTTGGATAATTTGGCAGCAGAGGAGCCTAAACTTGCTTCAGCGATTAATTCCCGCCAAGATCTAGCGAAGAAGTCTGGTGTTTGATACCCGTTCACATGACCAACAGCTGCAGATACGAAGATATCCAGAACGTTTGTTGGACGTGTAATGAGCGCAATGTACTCCTGAATCTGTTCATCGGAAATCGTAGAGATCAAAACAAACTCGTCCCCTGCATAACGACATAAATAATCCCCCTGTTCTTCAGCCAAAGAAGAGAGGACCGAAGAATAGGTGCGAATGACATCATCCCCGAATGGATGTCCATGCAGCTTATTAATTCGGCCAAAGTCGTTCAAATCGATAAAAAGCAAATGGAAAGGTTTTCGCTCCTTTAAAAAATTTTCCCCAATAAATTGGATGTATGGAGCGCGATACAAACCCGATAATGGGTCTCGATATTCTGCTATTTTCATCTCTACGATTTCTTTTGTGATGAATCCGATTAGTTGATCCTCTTGTTTGACCAAAGCAAGCCCATTTTGTTCTTGATGAAGCGCGTGATAGGCCTCCCAAACATTGTGATTGGCTGACAGATAGAACGGCTGACTACTCATGGCGTCGGCAACGATTCGGTTTGGATGAGCTGACAAAACATCTCTCGTCGTTACCATTCCCAGTACCTCTCCGTGATCCATGACAACTAACGAATCAACTTGAGATTCGTTCATTCGCTCCGCCGCATAAGAGACACTTTTGTCAGAGGTGATGGTACAAATCGTCGTCGTCATGATGTCGGAGATGTTCATAAGAGATCCACCTCTCGTTGAACAGACAATGCTATTTTCAACTCAGATCGCAGAACCATGGAGTCGCTAATCATACGCTCTGCCTCTTCCAGAATGATTTTCATCAACAATTTTTCATCAATCATTTGCAAAAGGGTATTTCTTAACAAAACCGCCTCAATCTTCGGATGATCCATTTTCAGCAAAGTAAACTGTTCTGGTGAAAGAGCATCCGCCATTCTCCTTACAGCCTCTGGACCAATTGGTGCTTTCCGTCCGATGATCAACAGATCCTGCATCGGAGGGACTTCAAACTCGGATATTTTTAAGGAAAGCGTTGCCTTCCGTGAATATACGTTGTTATCACTAGCCATAAAAATTCCTCCAATTCTGCATTGCCCTCTTATTCGTCCGGCAAACTGCCTGGTTTACCAAACAAGTATCCCTGGCCGATTGCAACGCCCAATAAAGAAGCACAAGCAAAATCCTCTTCTTCTTCAACTCCTTCGAGAATGAGTTGAGGTGCATCTTTGCAAAAATCAACAAACAACTTTATAGTCTTTTGCTTTTCTAATGAACTCGAGAGCTCTTGCGAAAAAAAGCGATCAATCTTGATGTAATCAGGCGAAATATCTTCAATTTTACTGAATATGTTTGCGCCATCTCCGACATCATCCAACGCAATTAGGAACCCCAACTTTTTCAATTCAGCTATGCGCCGTGTAAAAATGGGTTCGCTCCAGCATTCTCCTTCCATAATCGATTCGTTGATCTCCAATACGATTTGGTTTAAAAAGGGACGGAAGGAACGAGCGATCTTTTGAATGAAGCCAGGGAATGTGTCTTCTATTATGGTAGAAGGAAAAATATTCACAAATATAAGCTCGTTTTTGTGTTCAATCGACGAATGAAAAAAAGTCAAGAGCGCATAATGCAGGGAATGGGTGTCAAGCTCTGGCAGCATTTTGTTTTCCTTCGCCAAAGAAAACAAAGTCTCTGGATGGATCCCCGCTTTACTGCGAAGTAATACCTCATACCCTATCCTACTTTTCTCAGGAAGTTGACATATTGGCTGAAATGCGTGGTAGTACTCTTTTTTCTTAAATAATTCTGCAATGCTCTCCATCAATTTTCCTTTCCCTTTCCTAGCAAGTATGAACACAAAGAAAAAGCTTCTTCTATGCGCGAGATATTCTGCGCCATGGAAGTGCTGGGAAATGTACCTACATGCACGAGCAAAAGAAATTTACTCTCTCTGGATATTTCTAGCCTTAACTCCAACTAGGTAATAAAGATTACAAATATCCGCAGACATTTCGACAATATATGTCTTTGTCCCTACTTATTCGCCAACATCTTGCATATTCCTTTCCAGATCATACTAATTGTTTCAAATTAATTAGGAACATTGTACGTATAATGGCTATTTTCTATCGTTATATTTTCGCTAAATGATAGATGTATCAAGTAATTCCACAACTTGTAAACGAACTGAATCACATGAAATAAATGATAATAAATTTTTTATTGCTTGTTTCGTCGTTAGCAGCTATCAAGCTTTTTTCATATGGTATGGAAAATCGGTATCGACTTCATCCAAAGAGAGGAAGGATGGCCGTGGTCAAGACCTCAACGTATACACTACATGTTCAGGAAGGCCACTTGTTCACGATTACGCTAGCGGCAAATCCCTCTACCGGCTATCAGTGGGACTTGTCTAATCCTGTGGATGTTCGCTTTTTAGCGTTGCATGCGAATCATTTTGTTCCACCACCATCGCCAGGTCGCATTGGGCAAGAGGGGCATCAGGTGATGTCCTTTCAGGCTTTGCGGCGAGGAATGACGTCGATTTCTGTGAAGTATTGTCGGCCTTGGGATAGTGGGGATTGCGGAGAGTTTGTGTTTTATGTTGTTGCGATTGTATAGGGTTCTGAGTTGAAAAGTACCTACTGTTACTTACACGCTGGTGAAGCGCTTAGTCTGCATGATCTGCATACTGATTCAAACTGCAACATATTGATAATCATCCAGTTATATATGGTATAATTTGGATGAGGTGAGAAATATGGGTTTCATAATTTTTACTGCGTTATACCTTAACCCGATTCTGGCTATTTTGTTCTTTGTTAACTTTACATTTATTATGAAGAAAATTGTCAACAATAAGGATTATAGGCGGAATGCAGTCTTTGGATCGTTTTTGATCGTGTGGATCTTTTTTTCTTATGGATTGCTCATTATGGCAAGTTAGTTTGTTGGGAGAATTCGATATCTGCCCCATTTACTTCTGGGAGGATGGTTCTTTCCATTTATGGACCCAGATTCAGATGGAGGCGCAAACAACTTATTACTACAAGAGGCCCAAAGAAACTTTATTCGTTTGGGAGCCTGCGGATCTTGGTAAATCTTTTGTTAGAAAGCCTACATACGATGACGAAAAAGATAAAAAGTGGATGCCACTGTCTTGAGATTAATGTAATGATGCGAGAGATAATTACTGCACTACTCTGTTTTCTTAAGCAATTGTTGAGGATTTCTCCTTTCCACAAATTCGGACACTTTGGAGCTGAAAATATTGTTCAAACGTTATACAAATAAATACGCTCGATGGATTCGGATTCTGGCACTTGTTATTACTATAGTTGGTTTTATCGTCGGGTTATATATTTGGTTCGACGATCTTAACGATAATTTTCTTCATTTTCTAACAAGTGTGTTTTACGCTATCATTCCTTCTATATTCTTGCTTGGATTTGCTGAAGTAATTGAAATCTTGTACCGTATTCATTTACGATTAGAATTCACTGCTGAGGATAAGAGTTTGTTTGATGAAACTAATGAGTCTGAATTAGGTTAACATTCACATCTATTGCGCATAAAAAATGAAAATAATCGTTTCTTCCTCATGGTATCTATGTTCTGTCTTTCCACACTAGCAAGGATGTTAAATGTTTATACCTTTGAAGTAGTGGCACTGAGTTTACATTTATCTGTTGTTGGTATATCTAGCACACTTAAAAAAGTAGCCCTCGATCCAAGGCTCTGTAGCGAATCGCTTCTGCTACATGTGCAGCATCTACTCGGGAAGCGCCATCTAAATCTGCAATCGTTCTCGCCACTTTCACAATTCTATCGTAGGCTCTTGCACTCAAACCTAATGTCTCGAAGGCAAGCTGTAGCATCTCTTGTCCTTCCTTATCCAGCTGAGCAAAATGTCGCAGTTCTTCGCCATTCATCACACTGTTAAAAGGACATCCGGGACGGTAGTGGTATCTTTCGCATTGAACAGCCCTCGCTTGTTCTACTCGTTGTTGAATGTCTTTTGAGGACTCCTCTGCTTTTCTGTTGTGAAGAAGTTGAACTGGCACTCTCGGCACCTCGATGTGCAGGTCGATGCGGTCTAGAAGGGGACCTGAGAGCTTTGAGCGGTATTTGTAGATTTGTTGGGGAGAGCATGAGCAGGTTTGCTTCTCTCGAGTACCGAAGAATCCGCAAGGACAAGGATTACACGAACCAATTAACAGAAACCGAGCAGGAAAGGTAAAAACCTGCTTGGATCGTCCAATCGTGACAACCCCTGATTCCAGCGGCTGGCGCAGTACCTCTAATACATGCCGAGAAAACTCGGGCATTTCATCTAGGAAGAGGATCCCACTGTGAGACAAGCTACATTCTCCGGGACGCGGGATTTGTGCGCCACCGCCAATCAGTGCAGTAGCCGTAATCGTGTGATGCGGTGCACGAAAAGGTCTCTCCTCGACAAGCCCACTCTCCCGCTTTAATTGACCAGCAATACTGTATATTTTCGTCACTTCGTAAGATTCATGAATGGTCATGTTTGGCATGATACCAGGCAGGCAAGTAGCTAAAAGAGTTTTCCCTGAACCTGGGGGCCCCACCAATATCACATTATGAAATCCGGCTGCTGCGATCTCCAGGCCACGTTTTACAAATTGCTGTCCGTAAACATTGGCAAAATCGGGAGGCAGCTGGTTGGTATTTGTCTTGCCTGTTTGTGTTTCGTGATAAATCAAGTCAGAGTCCTTACAATGAAGTCCTTCTTTCCAGTAGTTCACGGCCTCTTCCAGATTGCTCGCAGGCAAAACGGTAATGTCGACGAGCCGTGCTTCCGCTGCATTTTGTTCGGGGAGAATCACGTGGGTAAATCCTGCATTTTTGGCTTCTAGTAAGATGGGGAGTACACCCGTTACAGGGCGAAGGGAACCGTCTAATGCCAACTCTCCTAGAACGAGAATCCGTTCCTGCCTGGGTAGCATTTGTTTAGAGGCGAGTAAAATTCCAAACGCAATAGCAAGGTCAAAGCCTGAGCCTTCCTTACGCTGGTCTGCTGGTGCCAGGTTGACGGTGATCCGCTGCATTGGGTAATCGTATCCTGCATTGCGCAAGGCAGCACGAACACGATCTCTCGCTTCTTTTACTGCTGAACCGCCAAGTCCGACCAAATCGAATTGAGGTAAGCCATTTGCTATGTCTGTTTCTACAGTGACTACCATTCCATCTATGCCGAGTACTGTGCCTGAATAGCTGCATGCGTACATGTTCTCTCCCCCTCTGGTTATAGGGTAGGAAAAGATAGAGGGGGTGGGCAAGTAAATTTGGAGCTCAAGTCTTGTAATATTGGATCAGACAATTTATTAATTGGGTAATCCCCCCTTACATCTTCAACCAAATAAGACAAGCACCTATCAGAATTCGAAAACTTCTTCTCTTTCGAACAGGACAAGCTATGCAAAAGGAAGATAAAAGACGGCTTTGGAGCATGTAAGGTACTCGGGTTATCTAGCGGAGCAGAATAACAAGAAATGACAACGAGACACGCATTAGAGTAAGCATGTCTTTATTTTATTTTAAATACTAAAAGAAAGGTGAATCATAGATGCAAGAATATTACATGTACATGCGATCACGTTATATTCACAGATTAGAAGAAAAAATAGAATTAAAAGATCTAGTAGATTTAGCAAAAATGAAAATCGATCCTTCATTAGAAGACATTCCACTCTTGTTCTTATCATCATATTATGATTTCCTCTGTACTGAACCCTACTCTTTGTGGAATGAAAAAGTTGCTGCACGAACTTTTGAAGGACTCCAAAACATTTATAATAATAGTGTTGATATAGAACAGGCTTTAAAATCTGTTCTGACACATTTTTTAATCTCGTATGCATGTTATAAGGAACTAATTAAGATAATAGAAGATCTTTCATTCGTGAACGATAGCCCAGAAATAAAAACAAGAATGTATCGAATCCCCACTTATAATGGATTAATTGAAGGATGTCTAACAAATTTATATAAGTCGTTCCGTGATTTGCTAGATTTGATCGTTGAAAAAGACTTGAAATCACAAACAAGACTTAATGGTCTTTATGAAATGCTTGTAAGTAATGGATACCCAGAATTATGCGAAAATGTTGATGTTGATCTACGTAATGCAATTAATCATGGAGGCATTTTTTTAACTGACATAAAGGCTCAATTTTACTTTTATAAAAAAGGTAAACAAGAAGTAAAAGAAATGACCTATTCTGATTTTGACCGAACAATTGAGAATCTTTTTGACGATGTAAGTGGAATGATAGTCGCCTATATTAGATTCTTCTCGATCTATCCTGATATCATGTCTTCTATAGAGACGATCATGCAAAGTGATACATTTATTAAAAACGGTCTTATCAAAATATTACTCTCTTTGCCGGGTGCAACATGCGGAGTAATTTCTGAATCACCAGATGGAACTCAACTAAATATGATGTTTAATACAAGATTTAATGAACGTGGAGAACTTGTGAAATTTTCTATTGAAGTAGCTTCAATAGCTAGGGCTATTTATCCATCTTATGATTCTTACTTTGTTTCAATTTCTAATGAACGAATGTTACCAGGGTGGGCAAGGTATTCTGCAATAGATCTCGATGCAGTAGCCAATAGTGAGATTGATATCATCGACTTGTACACGAAGAGCGAAAGTCGTGGAGATGTCCTTTTCTGGGAGCCTAACAATGAATTACTTGATTTGGATTATATTAAATATCATCGATTCCCCATCACCAAGGGAAATGGGTGGCGGTTAGCTAACATATCTGATTGCAGTACTAAAGAGTTTAAAAGGTTAAAAGCAGATTTATTTATTGAAAAGAAAATGTCAAAGAAGGAATACATACGGATTGTTAATGATTCAATACGAAAATTAAAAAGCATGTTTAATCCTCCAACTCCACAAATTAAAGTGAAACATGGAGATATTCCTGCAGACTCGATATATTTAAATGTTTACCTTGGTAATATAAGAATAAGAAACAAAAGTCTATTTACGTCGAACAATAATTTCTTACTATATGCCGAATACAATTCACCAGGCGTCTCTTTTCTAAAAAATGGTGGATTACCTGATGTAGCTTGGGTTCCTCTACTTAAAGAGCATATTGGCAACATACTTTATGCTTGGAACCCTAATACTATACAATCAGAAAATGAAAGCAGAATTTAGCCTATCTATATAATAAAGAATTTTATTTTAGGGAGAATATCTTAATATGGACCTTTTTAAGAAATGCGAGAATGTTGATTCATAGTTGAGCTTATTCAATTCATAAATTCATTAAGACACGATCTTCAAGTGAACCCAAGTGAATGGGAAAACCTCTCGCTCGCTGCCTTTTAGAAGCAATGGAATCCTGGATGGAAGATACAGTAGATATGGGATATCTGCCAGATAAGCCCGAGTGGAAATCACTTGCAGCCATCCTATACATGGGGAAGATTTATAAGTAGTATTTGGAATATAAGAGGTACTTGAGGTATCTTGTGGAGCAACAGATATTACAAAAAGACTCGCAAACTATTTGCGAGTCTCGTATCACAATGTCAAATCTCCCTTTTTAATAGATCATCCTTATTTGGCATTTATCATTGCGTCCCTGGGTGTAAGATCTTTTATGCATTCAGATATCACAGGAAGTTCATATGGAATGTTATATATCGTTAACACTAGGTTAAAAAGATTTAAAAAGTAGTCTTCAGCATTGCTAAAATTACTTCTTACTTTTTTGGCTAGTAATGGAGGCAAAACTTCATCGCTTTCAGATTCAATAATTAATGGAAGAACTGTTTTCTTTTCTTCCTCTGTCCCAATCATGCGTTGATTAATTAAGTCCATTTCTGCTGCAACAATACTGCCATTTTGAGAAAATTGATTCTCATACTTGGTCAAATATAATTTTGTACCTACTACAATTATGTAGTTAGCATTTTTTATTTTGGATATAAACCTAGCCACATCTTCCCCAATCCTCTTATTATGCCATCTATCTAATATTACATCTATTCCTACATTTCTTAAATCAGTTGCTAAATGTCTTTCAATCCACGTTTCCTGTTCAACATTACCGTGTGCGTAACTAATAAAACAACTTGGTTCTTTTATTTCACTCTCGTTTATCAAGCGCGTAATCCTCGATAAAGCAGTTTCAAAAATTGATCTTCCTTCTGCTACTTTCTGCTCAACGTATAATTGCCTTTTTTCTTCTACAGTCAAGTTAAGACTTTCTTCAACATTATCAATTTCTAACTTTTTTCCACAATCTGTACAAAACAAATGATCTTTACCGCGTTGAAGTCGTCTTACTATTTCACTTCTTTCTTGCTGATAATCACAATTAGTGCAAATTACTGGTGTGAATCGCTTTACCTTTACATCACGAACAAGTAAGAACTTTTCAAATAATCCTTGGAATAAATTACGAATATATTGTGGTACTTGCTCACTGTAATACAGTATAAATGTTACTTCCCCTTCTTTTTCTGAAATTTGTCTAAATCCACATATTTCATTTTCGTCAACTTCGTATTGAGCTTGATTTTGCCATTGGTTAGTTCTTGTAAAAGTATTCGTATAACCAAGAAGTACAACCAATGCAGAGTAAACATTTTCAACAGAACCCATTACAGTATAAGATACATCCTCAATATACTTTTCATCTTCAAACTGTGGTTTCTTTTGATTTATCAATCCTGGAAATATTAAGTAAGTATTATTTCCAAGCCTTTCCCTAAAGCAAATATGGTTCTGTATGAATAATAATATTGTTGCATCAAACATTATTTCCTGTTCTGTAATATCAAATGTTTTCAGCTCATTGAAATTGTAACTATTATGAATAATTTTATCTTCTTCTAGTGCACCTAATCCCTTTTCATTTCGTCTTGCTTCAATAACAAAAGAAGAAGCTAAGTTCACTAATAAATCCGGGGAAAGCAAGACCATCTTCTCACTTTTCGATGTTGTTATAAGATTGACAAAACCGTGTTTCTTTAAACTCCTAATTGCTCCTAATATTTCTGAATCGGTGAAATCACAAATTTCCTCCAGTTCCTCCTTTAACTCAGAAATTAATATTAACCTCTTAGTTAATAATGGGGATTCTTTCAATTTCAACACATGATCTTTAATTTCTTTAAACAATTGTGTTGTTGAAGTCGGAATTTTTTCATCCCATTGAATTGAGCTTTTTATTTTATCCCTTAATTTGTCTAAGTTATAGTCAGTAGCCGCACTTGTAGAAATATAACCGCCTTCAATATTATGGTATTCACAAAACTTTTGAATTTCTTCTTTACTTAGAGTTATATCGCCTCTATCTGTCCTAGCTCCAACTAGTATTTTACTTGACTCAGTATTTTTGTTATTAATAGTTTTTACCCAATACTCTACACCCTTTAGAGGATCTTGCCTAACTGTAGGATCAAATAATATTAATATTAGATCAGCATCATCTAGGAACAAAGTATGTAATAACCTATAGTCATGTTGACCGGCAAAATCCCATAATATCACTTCATGTTCATGCCCCCGACTATCAATTTCATTTAGCGTGTCTAGAACCCAAAATTGTTCTCCGTGAGTTGATGAATGTTCTTTAAATTCACCATGTGCAAGACACCAACCTAGACCAGTCTTTCCAACACCAGTGTCGCCAACTAAAGCTATTTTCGCAGTTGAGTAATGAAGTGATTTTGAATCATATGGTGCTTTATTTTGAAATGAATCAAACGCCCATATACTCACCACTTCATCTTGATCAGATAATGTCATTAACTCATGTCTATATGGATGAAATACTAACATGCTAAATAAGTGTGAAGTTGTAGGCTCGAACACCTCGTGTAATATTTCCCAGTTTTTGCAATCCCAGATAATTATCTTATCGTCTCTACCTTGTGAAGCAAGTAAGCTATCATCATATGAAAAACTAATGCTTTTGATTGTTTCTGTATGGCCTTCGATAATTGTTTTAGGTCTTCTTTTTTGAACATCCCAGACAAAAATACTGCCATCATCATTTCCCGCTACTAGGAGATTACTGCTTCTATTCCAAGTCAAGCAAAGACAATGAGTGTCAGGGTATTTTAATACTACCTCTTCATTATTCTCAAAAAAATAAACAATTATTTTATTTCCATTAGAGAATGCTACACATTCATCGTTTGGAGAGAACGCAATCGCTAAACTTAAATCCTCTATTCTCCTTTGATAGATTACTATTTGAGATTCTAAATCCATAAGATAAAAAAAATTATCCCCTGTGAACATAGCTAAATACTGTCCATCTGAGGAGAATGAGGGCATAGTCCATTTTTCCGATACTATAGGTATTATAGTATCACTTAGTATTTCCCAAGTATCAAAAATACTCATTTTGTTGGATGACACTACTAGACCTACTACCCTAGCATTGGATAACATGGAAATTGAATACTGATTCAAACCACTTAAGAAGTGTTCATCGACTTTTTCGAGGGTAAAATTGTTATATACCATATATTTATCAGCTTTCGCAACGAAGAAATGCTCACCATCTTTTGAATATCCCATTTTTGCAATCCTGCCCATGCTAGGTGCTATACTTCCCAGATTTTTCATGATGTAATCCTCCTAAAATATTAGCCATGCAATCACGAAAATCGAAAAAATTATCCCCCCATAAAATCCAAGTAATGTAATTGATGTAAAACACACACCCCACGTCTCAAATGATTTATACTGACTAGCATCCATTGAGAAATCTATATTATTTATATCTTTCATTCTTATTTCATTAAAATGTTTCCTATATAAACGTTCTTGCCACAAAAAATAGGAATCTAAGATCCAAAAAACAATAACTTGGAAAAGTGATATAATAATAAATTTAGAATTTGATTCTTTTGCAGCAAGTGCAAATAATGCTGAAACTAAAGTTATTGACCATCCCTTAATTAAAAATGAATTATTCGACATTCTATTTATTACACCTTGAATTAGTTCCAAGTGCTTGATTTTGTTTTCCATAAAATCCTCCATAAAAAAATATAACAAGAAAAATCCATTTTCCGAATATTAATTAAACACTTTCACTAAACCTGCTGTTATTTTTATTCGTTGTATAAGATTTTTCATTGTACTCTCTAGCGTCCTCTGAATAGTGAACTCTTCTATAACAGTTAGAACAAATAGCTGCAACAGGCTGATCCGCCGTCTAACATTCTCAGCAAACTTTCTACCTCATCCACGTTTATTCGTTTTGATAAACCCTTTGTTCAGCTCTTATAGTTCGCTTATTTTTCGCGTCTTGTTCAATCTCCCAAATGATTTGTTGAATTACTGGTGAAGGAAAGAAATGCTTACTTCTACTTTTGGGATCTATGTATTTTCTTAGATGTTTTTTTAAGAATTTGTGAATCTCGTCTAGACTAATGCAAATAAAGCTAGGTATGTCTCGTCCATCATCGGTAATTAGCACTTTTCCAACCTGATGATATTCACCGGACACTATCGGATCTGAAGATAGTTTCACTACTAGTTTATTAACCTTAGAATGTGAGAAGAAACCTATTCTCTCTAACCCATACCTTAACCTGTCTCTTCTTGTTAAGCGAATGTCACTGGGTGTTGTTCTACCTGCTTTTACTTCGCATATTATGCCTATATTTTTCTTGTCATCAAAATTTCTGAAGAGGAGCTCATGCTTGTCTACTTCTCTCCCCCCGACGATCTCAAACGTATATTTTTGTCGTATAGCCAAGATATCAATATCGGCACTATGAGTGGAATCAAGTCCATCATTGTGCAATACAAAATTGTCCAACAGAAAAAAACCATTCAATCTAAAGTACCAATAAGCCATTTCTTCAGCGAAATTCCTCATGCACTTCTCCTAACTTTTAAAATGGATTCTAAAATTTAGAGTTCAATTGTTATATTTTCCTTGTTTATTAATACTTTATTATTGTTATGCTTATTCAGTTGATTAACAATCTTATAGTGTTTAGAGGATCTTAAAGCAGATTTGATTTCAAATGTAATCACAATATGATTAGTTCCTTCACTCAAATACTCTGTTATATCTAATTTATTGTTATATTCATATTTGCTTTTAGCATATAAAAACTTTCTTTTACTCTCTTCTATATTTACTAAGTTCGTTTCATTCTCTTTTCCCTCACTAATCTCTAGGAATGTAGTTACGAAATCATCTTTGCTTATTGATTTCTCGATAACAACTTTGTTATTTTTGTCTATTACAAAAACATTGATTGTATTGGGCATTTTATTTTCAAAATACATACTAACTTCAGTAGCTGAGAATTTAATTACTGATTTCCCTTTTACAGAAATATCGTATGTCCCCAATCCAATTATGATAAAACTTAATGCCAGACCAATCCAAGGGAAGATTATGTTTATGAATAGATTCTGATTTGGTAAAAAGCGATTAAAGAATGTTTGGTAAATACTTAACCAATACTTATGGGTTAGGTAAGATGTAAGTATCAGTGCGCCTATTAACACCATACATAATATTACACTGTCTTGATAAATTAGTATTAATACCGTCGCTGTTAAAGTAAGAAGGAAGTGAGTGACGAGCATTCCCACAATGCTTCTAAAGTTTTTGTCAGCTTTTTCTTCATACTCAAGCCGAATCCCTACTTTTTCAAAATTACCAAAGTTAGTGAATTCTGATACACAATAAGAAAAAGCGTGCCATAATAAGAAAGAAATTGAAGACAGTATTAAAGGAAAAAGAATATGTTCTCCTCCTAAAATAAATCCTCTTGTATCATTTATGTAAAGAGATTGATATGACTTACTCAAATAGTCCAATAAGAGTTTGAATAAATAAAAGGTTACACCGATTGAACTAATTACAAGAAGGAGTCTACTATTCCTATCTCCAAATGTGAGTTGTTTCTTATTTTCGATCATTACACTCTCCTTAAAGAATTTTCCTTGCTGCTTACATAATCAGCAATAGAACTATTAACCGTATAAGAATCTAAGCCATAGTGTGCCCTTCTATGACAATTCGGACAAATGGCAGCGACCCACTCCGGATGATCTGGGCCTCCATCGGATAATCTTCGCGTATGGTGTACTTCCAAGAATGGATCCCCTTTTGTGTCTATAAAAGGAGCTTTACTACCATACGCTTCGCATACTCCGTTTGCTCTTTTCAGTAAATACAGCTTTACAGCCCGACTTCTCTCTCGATATTGAACTATACTTTTGCGTAGCTCCCTGTCCATTATTTGTGCTCACTAATGCCTTGCTTATAAGTTCCTCTAATGACAAATCACCTAATTCACTTGCACTAGCTGCCTCACTATTATTAACTACCTCAATTGGCAATAACTCAAACACAATTACTTTCCGATCTTGCCCTTTATCATCTTTATTTCTGTGTACCCTATACAAATCATTTGACTATGTACCTTACAATGGAATCTCCTTGCTAAATAAGGCTGAATGTATACAATTCGGCAAATAGTCCCAATTACCTACAAAATTTCATCGCGTATATCCGACATAAAACGACAAAACCTCCTGATCAGTGATCAAGAGGCATATTAGTAATCTTGTAAAAAGAACGTTGTTAAAAATGGAATCTAACCATCCCGCTAGCTTTGATGTTGTTTTTGATATTCGTACTAATTAGAGTAATACTTTATCTATCACTGCGCACTATCTTCCCAAATATAGTTGGTCTATTGGTTTCAAACTGATGAATAAGTTCTTCTCCAAAAATACTAATTGATTGTTCCCAGGGATGCCCTAAATATCCCCACTTATATTCTTTATTCAAAAAGAAGTAATAATCACCATCTGGGTAAAACCCTATTCTTGCATGGCCATTCTCTAGATGCGGATTGTAGAGGTAAGATTTGTGTTGCCAATCCAGTGCGTAGATATATTCGTCAGACCCTGTTACTGCCCTAAGGTTGGTAATACACTTCTCTTCAAGATCATCGATATCGTCATCCGTATATTCAGTAATATCAAAAGTAACAAAAGGTACCGGTAAACGATAGGAAGGCCAATCACTGCTATGGACACTAGGTTTAAAATTGAAATCCTTATAAAATTTATCCCAAACCAGACCATATTGCTCATACGCCAATGGAATCCAATTGTCCATTTTACATCTTCCCTAGTTTAAGTCTTAATCCATTTCTTAATTCCTGCAAGGCCAAATAATTGCAGTGGCAGCTGATCTTCAACCTATCTTTCCTGAATCTTTTCTTCTAATTTCCGAAGCATTAGTTCCACATTTGTTAGTTCTATCCGATCTTCACTGTCTCTGAAGTCGTCGTACTCGAACATTCCAGTAATTCTGATCTTATCTACTTCTATAAACCTCAATAACCTCTTGGCTTCTTCCCTTAGTAATTCACGTACTCCTTCATTGATAATCAGCGTTCCATTAGAACCATTTAATAATGCAAAAGACAAACCTAAGAATCTCAAGAAACTATATCCATCGCAATATTCCTCGTAAATGTTATCTAATACTTTATCTAAATCATTGGTATCACTAGCTACTATTTCTAGTTCTTCTTTGATTCTTCGGTACTCAAGATCTCCAAAAGGTATTTCCGGCGTTAACAAATGCACTAAGTCTAGATCAATATATTTCCCCTTGAAATCTAAGCTGATAAGCTCCAGATAGAAGACATGCCCATAATGCTCTTCAATCTCTGGAGTCACATAGACCCATTGCTCGAAGTCCTTTATGCTTAGTTTCTTTTTTAAAACCTCGCTAAATTTTATCTGAATATCGATAAGATTCATTTGCTGAGCCCACCTTTCCAGCTCAATTTATTACAGCAGACGATGCTGTATTAGGATCTCACTAGCAATCACATCAATTTCCTCTTCTGATTGCCTGTTTGAAAGGATTATAAGCTCATCTTTTAACTCAAGAATCAATTCTGTAGGCCAATGTTTCACCAGTCTTATCAATATCCAATAAATCCACAATTCATCATTGCCGAATAAAACCGGTCTTAAATGAGGAATGACCATCTCCCTCATTTCAACCAGTATTTTTGCGATTACTTCAGCACCCGGCCAGTTCATATCTTGTAACCACATTAGAAGACTTGGTATATGCCCTTTTAAACGTTGATGCTCTATGCTAGATAATACTACTGCGGCATTATCCCAATATGATTTATCGAAAGGTTGTATTAACATGTCCAAATATTCTTCTGAAGCATGTTTTAGTTTTTCGATTGCATCATTTTGAAGTATTTCGGGAGTATCCAAGTGCAGGAATTGAATAAGCTGTTTTATACTCTCTGCTTCATTTTTATATGATGGTAGTTTCTCATTTTCAATGTTATCTGTTAACAATCCAAATTTTTGTTCATTACACCATATCGGTTTAGAAAATGTGATCACCTTCATTTCCTCACTTGAGGGAGTATTTTCTAGTTTAACCGTATAGAACAGCTCATTTATTTCTAAATTTGATTTCTCCTGTGATTCACCTATCGCTTGATATATTTCTCCACTGATTCTAATACTGCCGTCTTCATTGTTTCTCCAACGAAAAGTCTCTAACTCACATAACTCATAGTGAAAGAATGCAATCCATCCCGTTCCATCTGGTAAGAAAACAATCTCTATGTCTTCCTGAGCACCCGGTCCATACATCACATCGATTGACCATTTCCCAATCATCATATATTTCTCCTCCAATTGGTTATCCATCCAGAAATTATATAATTTATTGTACTAGTAAGAAGACTGAACACATGGTAGGATCACGAAAAAAGAACTAATGTTCCTATTTGAGGTTATTAGATGGACTTATCTTACACTACTCCCCCACTTGAAACCTGGATAAGTCAATTTTACAAACAGCTAGGAATATACGTACCTGAAGAATTAGATGAGCAACGTATTGCAAGATCACTAGGTATCTATCTCTTTTACAAAGAGCTCCCATCAATGGCATATGAATTTGGCCGCTTCAAAAGTATTACGATAGACGATAGACAAAAGACTCTCTTCACTTATACAGAGGGAGCATTTTTATCATTAGCTATGCCATATCCTTAGGCATGCTGGTCGTCAAATTATGATGCCAGCTGCATTCCGTGAGCTACAGGAATGGGAAGCCAGGAATTTTACGAGGTATGCAGCTTTACCGCTACACATGCTTCAGAGTTATGAGTTTAAACTGCCAGAGATCGTCGAAGTACTCTCCGAGAAATTTAACGTCTCTTCAGATCTGTGTAATGAAAGAATAGAAAAGATAAGGAATAAATTGTATACAAAAATACCTATGCAACTAATTTTTACTAGGAAATCTTTCCTGTTTCTTGCCTTTCATTTATACTAATTAGAAATTCAAATCATGATTGGACTGAAATGCTATTGAGTGAAATCAAAAAGGACCTCTATATTTTAAAAATACAACTATTTAAACTGTTCTATAGTAGATATTTTATCTTTTCATTTTTACTATTTTATTCTTTCTTACCACTAATGATCACTTTGGAAGTTTTCATATATGCCTTTATTTTATACTTCTGTATTTTATCAACTTTGATCTTTTATAAATGTGCTACTTTGTCTACACTTTCTCTTTCTTTAAGAGTTAGCATCCAAGTTTGTGCGCTAGTCTTCTATTGGGGAGCTTTACTATTACTTTATTCACTTCTTAGCATGTTTTTTTTCGGTGAAAACACTACACTAAAACTATCTTTTATGGTTATAAGTCTAGTGCTCCCACTTGTATTCGCTCTTAATGCCTTAATTGAGTCTATGTACGAAATCATTGATAGTCTAAATAAAATAAAAGTAACAGATTTTAAAAAGACTTTTACTATTACGATCATCTTTATAGTTCTGGTTGTTCTTTTAACTGACATTGTATTTTCAATAATATATTCATCTGTCATATTGTTAGGTGACGTTTTCGGTTATTTAACTAATAAGCCAAATTTCACCGAGATCAAAAAAACTTTTAATACTAAGACGATTGAAGCATTTTATAACATCTTTTATTTTACCTTTTCAATTCATTATGCCATTCCTTTTACAGGTGACTCCATTTTTACTAAGCTTCAGGAACTTGTTAACAAAAGCTCTGTTCTAAGTATAATCCAAATAGTACATGTACTGTTTGCTAAAGCTATTGACTTACTAATACTTGGTTTGGTTGCAAATAAGTTTTTTAATTTCTCGAAAAAGAAGAAAAGAATTCGTAATTACATTCGTCCATAACAGACTTTCTTTATTTAAGAACCAGAACATACACTCTTGTATTTGAACTTTATTTTATTCTAAGGTGGGATATCAAAGATGAGACTCGCTATATACACGTGTAAGTTCTGACGATCAAGCTGAACGAGGTACTATTGAAAATCAGCTAGAATTTGCTCGTAAGTATGCAGATCTCCATCAGTTAGAAATCGTTAAGTGGTACAAGGATGACCCGAGTTACTGGAACCAATCCACTAGATGCTCTTCCAGCAGGCCGTGAACTGTTACAAGATACTAAGAACGGAATTATCGATCTCCTTCTTATTTACCGGTTAGACCGACTTGGACGATCCGCTAGAAACATCCCCGTTCACGAGCTAGAAAGTGACGGTGTGAAGAATCTGTTCTATGACGGAGCCTTTCGACACAGGAGATCCCTCTGGACGCTTCCTCCTAACTATTCTAGCAGGAGTGCTGACTTGGAACGTGGGACATTCTGGAACGTCTATGGTCGGTGCAAACCGCGCTGCGCGATCCGGGAAATGGCTAGGAGGTATTGTCCCCTACGGTTATCGAGTGGACAGTGAAGGCTATCTAGAGATTTGTGAAGAGCTACTCCCCTATTCAGACATGACAGAGGCAGGAGTTGTTAGGCTAATCTTTCACATGCTTGCTAACCAAGGCCATTCTTGCATTAAAGTATCTGACTACCTAAATGCATTTGGTGTCTCTACGGCTTACGCAAAAGATGATCGGAAAGTTACTCGAGGGAAACGAAAAGAGAATACTGCGGGCATCTGGCGCCCCTCAAGAATACGTGGGATCATTACGAATACCTCTTACAAGGGAGTACATTTCTATGGAAAACGGAGCACACGAAAGCGCGATATCATCGAACGTGAAGTTCCAGCCATCGTTGATGTAGAAACGTGGGAAAAATGCAGAAAATCCTTCGAAGCAACCAAATAGAAGCAATGCGTAATACAAAGAATCAATATTTACTACGTAGCTTACTAAAATGTCAGTGCTGCGGATTAAGTACGTGGGGGTTCATTATCCTGGGAGTAAACGAGCTTTGAAAGGATTCTATGTCTGTACCGGTAAACAAGCATATAAGGGTCCAATGCAAGGGAAATGTACATCAAAGAATCAGCCGCAAGATTAGATCGAGAACCTTGTGTGGAGAGATTGCTTGGCCTTTATTAATCAGCCAGGGGAAGCCCTTCAGGGGATTGCTTCAGCTAGGGAAGTAAAGCAGACTGAGAAGGTCGATTTGGAGTCCGAAATGGCACTTATTCAAAAGAGCGACGATGATAAAGATGTAGAACGTCAAAGTATCCTGGACCTCTTCCGTAAAAGCATCATCACTTTTACCGATTTAGAGAAACAGATCCAAAAAATCAATCTAGAGAAAGAGCTCCTCGAGCAACGCATAAAAGAAATACGGACAAGTCCTTCTTTCCAATAGTTCACGGCCTCTTCCAGATTGCTCGCTGGCAATACGGTAATGTCGACGAGCCGTGCTTCCGCTGCATTTTGTTCGGGGAGAATCACGTGGGTAAATCCTGCATTTTTGGCTTCTAGTAAGATGGGGAGTACACCCGTTACAGGGCGAAGGGAACCGTCTAATGCCAACTCTCCTAGAACGAGAATCCGTTCCTGCCTGGGTAGCATTTGTTTAGAGGCGAGTAAAATTCCAAACGCATTAGCAAGGTCGAAACCAGAACCTTCCTTGCGCTGGTCTGCTGGTGGCAGGTTGACGGTGATCCGCTGCATTGGGTAATCGTAGCCTGCATTTCTCAAGGCAGCACGGACACGATCTCTCGCCTCTTTTACTGCTGAACCGCCAAGTCCAACCAAATCGAATTGAGGCAAGCCATTTGCTATGTCTGTTTCTACAGTGACTACCATTCCATCTATGCCGAGTACAGTGCCTGAATAGCTGCATGCGTACATGTCCTCTCCCCCTCTGGTTATAGGGGAGGAAAAGATAGAGGGGGTGGGCAAGTAAGAATTTCACTCTCCCCAAACAACTACCACTCCTCCACACATTTATGGAAAACTTTCACTCCAACAGGTATACTGCAAATAAACAGGTAAGGAGTTGGTTCTATTTGATTTTTACTGTTGATCGCCATCAAATTTCTATTCACTACGAACATGCTGAACCTGTTCAGATCGACTGGGACGAAATATACAGTGTTTCTTACTATAAGATCGATTGCATTGAGTACGAAATGGGGTACCTCGTTTTTGACTTGGTATACAGTGAGTTTATTGAGATTAGTGATAGTGATCAAGATTGGGAAAAAATCGTAAATGATCTCGAAAAATTCTTACCCTCGCAAACAAGCGATTGGAGACATTTTTTACGTAATTGGTCGATCGACGATGGCATTCTTTATCTTTATGAAAAAGCGTAAGAACGAAGGTGAACTGGACTTCATCACTTTATCTGACGATTTAAAACGGGTATTATTGCTGTTGTGACAACTGCGCACTCGTGCTCTTTCACCCTTCACCTCACTGCTTTCTCTTCAATTCATGCAACAGTTCAATGATTCGTTGGTTTTGATCCACCTTCGTTACGATGTTCTGGTTCAGCTTCCGAATCGCGTCGTAGATTGCAAAAAGTCCTGTCAATAGTAGAAAAGCAAACAACCATTCCATGTCGCTTTTACCTCCTTATGATGAACGTTGATATAAAAAAGACCCGCGATCGAATGCGAGTCTTTTCTCGTGCTGTATTGATTCTTCTTGAGCAGATCGAGCTACTTCTGATAGACAGAGATGTATTCTTTTTTCACCTGATCTGCTAACCAAACGAGCTCATTTCCATGGTAAAACTTCACACCATCTTGCCAAGCTTGCCTCGCATCAATTCGCAAAAGTACGGGATGTTCGTCTCGTCTTTTCCCAACCTGCTGTGCTGTTTGGACGTCTTCAGACAGATGCACATACTGTCTTCCTTTTGGAACAAGCCCGCTAGCCAAAATAGAATCGAGGAATCTTTGCGGTGTGCCATGAAAAAGGTACGCAGGCGGTTCTTTTTCTTCCTTCTGGATCTTTTGCGGCACTGAATGTCCATAGAGGGCGCGAATTTTTCCTTGATTGATCTCATGGCGCTTTTTTTCTGATGATGCAATCATCGTATGTAAATCTTCTTCGGTAACCGCTCGCCACTTGCGCTGTTCATGAAGTGACAAAAGCAATTGCTTGATAGGTACCCATCCTTGTTCGTCTAATTCAAGCTCGTATTCATGGGGTGCATGACGAAGCGCATAGGACAATTCTTTACTCAATTTTTGATAAGCCATACACTAATCTCCCAGTACAGATCAAAGCCACTTCCTTACGCCAAAAAGTAACCGAGACTCACGATTGCAGCAATAAATAGGTGAACGATGAAATTCCCTGTTAGTCGAACCCAGAGCTGTTGGCTTTTCATCGTCCAAAATCCATAGAGGAGGGCAACGACCAGGTAAACTAGAACATAAACGAAAAACACAGGACTGCTCTCCTCTTTAGGACATTTCTTTTTTTATGTTAGCAATTAGCTTGTCAGCATTGTTTTCATCGTTATCAAACATAACCAGGTCTTGCAAAGCAATCCCTTCCACGGATTGAATTGCTGTGGACATAGAATCGGCCAGTTGCTGCATATCAGCTTTGTCTGCTACTTCAACATCTAGAACCAGTACAAGTTTTTTCTTCATGGTGAAAATCCTCGCTTTACGATAAGAATAGATAGTGCGATCGAGCCATATCATCCCCATTATACATAATAATCCGGTATACATCGACAACGGGTACTAACAGCTTAATCCAAAATCTCTATATATGCGGAAACACTTGATTTTAATATCTCGATCAGCTCCTCATCCATATACATGTATTCATCAGGGATACCCAAGCAAATGATCCTTTTATCCATCAGTTCTGAGCTAAACTTTTCCTGTAACCGCCTTATATGTTTTTTCTCCATACAAAAAATGAGATCAGCCCAGCGGATAAGACCACTTGTTACTTTGATACGCGCTCCGGTTTCAGTACCTGCTGAACTTACTTCATAGTCATTGATCCCATGAAAAATTTTTTCTGCCGTCAAGCTTCTCCATTTATTTCTGCTGCAAATGAACAGTAGCTTCATTCTTCCTCCTCATCCAAATCTTCAAACTGCCATTCCTTTGGTACCGGGAAATAAGCGTCATACTCTTTCCTGGCATCCTCGCTCATTTCCTCTAGCCATGGCCAATAATGCATGACATAGTCCTCTCCAAAACCCATCCGCCAAAACAAACTGTAAGGATGTTCTTCCGGAAAGACAATCCATGGCGGCAAATAGAAATGTGGTTGATACTCTTCTAAGCTTTCACGTATTTCCATCCACGATTTCCCAAGTAAATTTTGACCGTTACTCGTACGATCGATTAAGACTGCATCTCCAGTAGAGAGCAGAATTTCACGAATGATAGGGCACTGTTCTACTTTTGCTTGCAATGCCTTGCGTATGATCTCTTCTTCATGGACAGTTCCTGAAACTTTCTTGGCCTGCAAATAGTGTTCCGCGGTTGTCCATCGTTCCCCCTCCAATTCTATTGGATGACTGGAGAAATTGGAGAAACAGCCGTAAGGTTTAGTTGGTTGATCAAAGTGAATTTCGAGGGGGTGCTGTATATGTTTTCGGATATGATCCTGCATGAATACTTATACCTCCCAATCTAGCGTAACGTTTCCATCATGACTAACTGACAATCCACGCCTTCTGCAAATACTTCCGAAATATCTCATCCAGCTTGTCGGTTGGGTCTTCCAGATCACTTGCATATTGGCTAGTCAGTACAGTCAGACGCTCAATTTGTTCCTCAATAAAATGGTGAAGCTCTTCGATTCTTGGCTCCAAGTTCAACTCATCCCCAGCTATTTTTCTTTGAAGTAGCTCAGAAATTTTCCCTTTTAACGTAGAATCAGTTACCAGTTCTGTAACTAACCGATCAAATCCAATGGGAGGATTCGTTTGATACGTTTCGATCCAGATGCATGCGAGGATCGGGCGTAATACATAAAAGTACTTTTTGATTTTGACATGCTCGCCTTGCAGATAGTCGCGAAAATTTCCTTTTGCCATACTGAGATAATGATGCAAGGAAGCTTTTGGGGAAAATACCTCCTCTTGCAGCCTTACCAGCTCATCTCGAAAGCCTAGCGCATCAAGATAAACCATCTCTGACACAAGCCATTCTTGTAGAGGGGGATTCGATTTTCGATATAGCTTGAGAGCTTTTCGGATATCCCAGCCGTTTATATCTAAGAGATCATTGATCGGTACTTCCACCACATCCCGTTTGTCATCAATGGACAAATACCATTCGGGTTTCTTCACATAAACAAAACGTACATCATAATCGCTATCTTTTGACGGAAATCCCCATGCCCGGCTTCCTGATTCAACAGCGAACAATATTTTCAAGTCATGCTCTTGCTCGATTTCTTTTAACTTTTCCAAGATGATCTTACGCAAGGTTCATTCCTCCTTCACAACAAAGTACAGGATTTACTTACACTTTGAAAAAAACTCGCTGAACCAATTAAGATTCAGCGAGCTTTTTGTTCTATCTTATTTTACGGTAACTTCAATTTCCACTGTATAGCCTTTGTATTTTGCTGTAATAGTGGCCTTACCTTTCTTTTTCCCTTTTACAGTACCATTGTCTGATACGGTGGCTACGGAAGTCTTCGAGGACTTCCATGTAGCTTTGGAACCACTGATATCATCGCCATCATATGTGAGCTTGATCTTTTCGGAGTCACCTTTTTTGACCGTAATGGTATCGTCATCTGCCTCCAGCTTGCCTGAACCTGATCCGTCAACTTTTACTTCAATCTCCACTTTTTCGCCTTTATACGTAGCGGTAATCGTTGCCGTACCTTTTCCTTTGGCAGTAATCGTACCACTGCTGCTGACAGTCGCTACAGAAGTTTTAGAGGATTTCCATGATGCTTTAGAGCCACTGATGATGTCGCCATCATACTTCAATACAACGATTTCTCTGTCACCTTTATCCAACGTAATGCTGGTATCATCAGCTTCCAGTAATGAGGAGGAACCATCAACAGTAACATCAATATCTACTGTTTCGCCTCTATAACTAGCTGTAATCGTTGCCTTACCTTTACCTGTCGCTGTAATAGTACCGCTGCTGCTGACAGTTGCTACTGAAGATTTAGAAGTTTTCCAGGTTGCTTGGGAATTACTGATCACAGCACCATCGTAAGTCAAAATAATGATTTCACGATTTCCTCTCTTCATGGAGAGTTTCGTGTCGTCCGCTACCAGCTTACCTGAAGTATTTGCATCAACTTTTACTTGAATCTCTACCTTGTGACCTTTGTATTCAGCTGTAATGTAAGCAGTTCCTTTACCTCTAGCTGTTACAACCCCGTCACTTACAGTTGCGACAGACGAATTGGATGTTTTCCAAGTTGCTTTGGAACCCGACAATCTTTCATCGTCATATCTTAACTGAACAGTTTCTCTTTGTCCGTCTTTCAAGGAAATACTGGTATCATCCGCTTCCAGTCTACCTGAGTCATCTGTATCGACATAGACCTCAATTTCTACCTCGTCGCCTTTGTATTTGGCTGTAATCGTAGCTGTACCTTTGGCTCTAGCAGTAACAACCCCATCATCACTGACTCTTGCTACGGAAGTATCCGACGATTTCCAAGTTGCTTTGGAACCAGACAGTTTATCATCGTCATAAGTCAATTTGATTGTTTCTTTATCGCCTTTTTCCATCTTAAGTTTTGAGGCGTCTGCTTCTAACTTCCCATCTGAGTTGCTTTGACCTACATTTACTTGAATTTCTACTTTTTGGCCTCTATATTCCGCAGTAATAATTGTGCTTCCAGAAGATACACCCTTTACTTCACCATCATCCACGGTAGCAATAGATTTATCCTCCGTACTCCAATCTGCCTTAGATCCAGCTAAAGTCTTATCAGCATATTTCAAACTAATTGTCGATTTCTTACCTTTTTTAATATTGATTTCAGAACGATTTGCTTCTAAAATCTCAGCTTTTGAAACGGTGACTCTGATTGTTACTTTATCTCCATTATATCTTGCTGTAACAATAGTCGATCCTGCCTTCTTTCCTGTCACGACTCCATTGTTAACAGTTGCGATACTAGAAGTGCCTACTTCCCAGTCAACCAGTCCATTATCAATGGAGCTGCCATTATACGTAAGGCGAATGGTTTCTTTTGAACCTACGGAGACATTCATTGCACCAGAGTCGGCTTTCAGGCCAGAAGTGCTTGCTACAACGCTATAGGCTTGTAAAGGTTGTGGTGTCGTAACTTGTGCAGAAGCGATCCCTGTAACTGAAAACTGAACAGTACAAATAGTTGCAACTGCTAAGGAGACGTTTTTCATTAAGTTGCTTTTGATCTTTTTCATGTTTTTACCTCCAAATTATTTCCTATACTTTTATTGACGTATGAGATGGAAAAATGTCACACCAAATATGCTGTTTTTTTGAAAAACATTTGTCTTTTTTTCTAACAAATGTTTGCAAGCCAATTTCAAAAGCAAAAATGATACTAGTCATGGGCTTGTCTGCGCCTCATCCAAAAAAATGCTTCCCAGCTTTTGAGCCGGAAAGCGGATATTGATGCTTGGAGGAGTTTCATCGCGTCGAGTACAGTACATAGTACGCTGGCTCTGCGACTGATGCTGTAGACGTATCCCCAATATATCCGTAGTCGAGAGCCCGTTTTTCCTAAAAAGCACTCTCATAATGCTCAATGACTGGCTTCATGATGTCTCCACCTTGCGTTGATGTCCCTGTGTAAATCGCGATGACATCAAAACGAAAGGCAGGGATTGCCCGTGAGCTTTTTTGCAAGTATTCGACGGCAAGCTCGCGCAGCTTCTGTTTCTTCTTCCAAGTAATGGACTCGCCCGCTGTTCCAAAAAATTGGCTGCTCCTCGTTCGAACCTCAATGAAAACCAAGCAATTTCCGTCTAGAGCAATTAAATCCATTTCCCCACGTTTTGTTCGAACATTTCGATCGACAATGCGGAAACCCTTGATCACTAAATAGCTTTCAGCAAGCTGTTCTCCTCTTTGACCAAGAAGACGGCGGCGATCACTCATTATTTGGTTCCTCCGCCTTTATCGATACGATAGACAAAAGCAAGGATCTCTGCCACAACTTGATACAGCTCCGGAGGAATTTGTTGATCCAAATCCAGCTTGCCCAACACCTCTACAAGCGACGGGTCCTCTTGTACCGGTATATCATGCTCCTTTGCGGTCTTCAGTATATTGTCAGCTACGTACCCCTTGCCTTTTGCCACAACCTTTGGCGCTTCCATGATACCCGCCTGGTATTTTAGCGCAACTGCCTGTTTGCGTTTTTGCTCTGAAGAGGATGGCGGCTTCATACGCGAAGGTCAACCCCTTTATAGTCAGCCAGGATGGGGCTTCTGGTTTGGATCGGACTTGTCGACTTCCCGCGATCGGCCGGGACTTGCTGGACCCGCATAGCGGATAGATGGTAACCAACATCCTGTAATTGGTCAGCAAAACGATCCTTGGAGCCTTGAATGAGTGCCTCCACCCATGGTGTATCGTTAAAAATTTGCAAGTTAACAATTCGATTAACGATACTGACATCAATCATAGTTGTCCCCATACTTTGGAGTTCCAAATGAAAGAAAAGACGACAGTTCTCCGGATCAAGCTGTCCAGAGCCTTTCTTTTTCGACTCAATTTGGACAAAAGCCGTCTCATCCCCATCTGCTTGGTGAATGGGAATTTGCATAACGATTTGAGACAAAGCTTGGTTAGAGGGCTGTACCATCATCAACTGTTGTCCGGTCACTTGTTGCAGCAGTTGATCTGCCGCTTCACGCAAGGCGGTTGGAAGTGTCTGAGCTGACGCTTGACTGATTTGCAACAAGAGGGATTTGACTGTATCCATCTGCTTTAATGAGTGCGAATCGATTGCCCCCTGTGAAAATGCCTGTCCCATCAATTCTCTCTCGTGAGTTACGCCTAAATGACGAAACAATTCAGCAATCGGGTTAGCAGTTGTAGCTCCATTCGCTGCACCAGATGCTTGAGACATCATTTGTGGAATAACTTTTTGCCCCGCCTCTGTCACTACGGCCCTTTGCTCTGCCACCTGCTTGTTTTGGATCGGCTCCTGATTCGTCTGTGTTGACTGAGGAATAGGTAATGGCTCGTTTCGAGCAACTTTTGACTCGACGGTTGGATCACTGGTTAGGTTAGGTAGCAACTGATTACTCTTTCCGATCATGGCGTTTTGCTGCGATTCCACCTGCTTACCGGTAGTGTTTGGTACAAGTACTGTCTCAGTGGAAACTGTTGACGAAACCGCTTGTGATGGCGATGGAATGTTACTGGAAGCCTGCGTTAATGGTTGGGGCGATGTCTGCACTTGCGATGTAGGCTGACCGCTCTGCGAAGACAGCGGCTGTGTCTGGCTTCCTCCAGTCGCGTTCTGCGAAGCACCTTGATTGTGCTGATTGCCTTGTGGCATTTGTTTGACTGCCAGTCCCTCATCTGTAGCATCGTTCCCCGCGATAAGTAAGGAGAGTCCCGTCAACTTATCTTTTAACTGACTAACAAGCTGTTTGACATCTCCTGTTGTTGCATTAGCTTGTCCGGGGACTTGCTGTGATTGGCTTTGCGACATTTGACCTGTCGTGTGTGAAGGCTGGCCCTCTCCCTCTAAAAAAAGCGAGGCTTGCTGAAGCAGGTTTTGTATGAGCTGACCCATTGGCTTGTCTGATAAAAAGGCTTTTAGCCCTCCGATTGTATCGGGAGTCAGTGGCAAACTTCGTTTCATGGCAGTCATGAATGCCTCAATAGTGGCATTGTCTACGCCTAATCGCCCAGCAACGGCTGAAAAAGCTTGTATGGTTTCTTTATTCACAGGAAGATTGGCACCAAGCAGAGCTTGCACGATCGCTTTGTTCTCTTTTGTATCGGCAATCCCTAGTGAACGCATTAGCCCTTCTAGAGATGCTTCTTTGCCAGCTCCTTCCCCGACGCTTTCCAAAACCTTCAAAGTGACGACACCTGTTGATGGTTGGACTTGCAACCAAGCTTTTTGGCCCGGTTCCAAACTTGCTTCCATTTTAGCCTGAACCTGCATTCCCCCGACTTGTACGAGCGCCATATTGTCCGGGTAATGCTTGATTACCGTGCCTTTAAACACTTGTCCGGGAGTAAGCTCAACCGGCTTCGGAGCGGATATGGGTGCTTTTTGCACGAATGATTGAATAAGTTGCGACGGGGAAAACATGCAGATCCTCCTCCTGTAGCTCGTATGTTACTAGCACTTTTTAGGCGTGTTCTTTTACGCCAGTGAATGTCTTGCGATGAATCGGCGTTGGTCCAAATCGAGCGATTGCTGCCAGATGCTCAGGGGTGCCGTAGCCTGCGTGTTTGTCAAAACCATAGGCTGGATATTGTTCGGCATACTGGGCCATCAATCGATCACGGGTAACCTTCGCTACAATCGATGCGGCTGCAATCGAAACGCTCTTGGCATCTCCACCGATAATCGGAACCTGCTCGCAATCCATTCCGGTTAGCTGCACGGCGTCAATCAATAAAGCATCTGGAGATTGACCCGCCTGTTGGATCGCCAGCTTCATTGCTTCTTTTGTAGCAGCTAATATATTGATCGCATCGATTCTTGCTGCATCGACAATTCCGATTCCCACAGCAAGTGCATCTCTTTGAATGATTTCGCAAAAAGCTTCCCGAGTGGATACGGGTATTTTCTTCGAGTCATTCAGGCCTGGCAAGTAAAAATCCTTGGGCAGACACACGGCACACGCAACAACTGGGCCAGCCAAAGGACCTCTTCCGACCTCATCTACCCCGAATATGTACTGATGCCCCTTCTCATACATAGCTTTCTCATAGACGGTCATGTCAGCCCACATCTGTGCGAGCTTTTCTTGACGTGCAATCGCTGCTTCCGCCTGCTTCGCCAGAGTCTGTACACCTGCTCTTTTATCTTCTTTCAGCAATTGTAAAAAATCTTTGGGTACCTCGTCCAACTTTTCCATCGTCACTCGTATTTCTTTTATCGACATATCCGCTAGATTCATTGACTCATTTCTCCTTACCGATCCTCATAGTAAAAAACCTGCCTACCGTATATGTCGATAGACAGGTTTTTGATGACTGGAAAGCTTATTCTGGAAAAGATACTGGCTTACCAATCGGTTCGTCCATTTCCCAGTCAATCGGGCGCTCGACAGAGATCGTTCCCAGCTTGCCGGAACGCAGCTCACGCAAGAAAATTTCCGCCGCCTTGTCGTAGTCGATATTTCCGCCAGAAATGAGACATCCGCGCTTCTTCCCGATTTCTTCGAGCATTTCTACTCGATCCTCAGGCAGTTCTTTTAGCTTGAAACGTTCGATCAGGCGTTCCGGATAGTAGTGCATCATGTAGCTAATGACAAATAATGCTACCTCCGTAAAATCGATGAGCTCGTCTTTAATTGCCCCACTTGCTGCCAATCGCAGACCTACCATTTGATCTTCAAATTTCGGCCAAAGAATACCAGGCGTATCGAGAAGCTCCAGTGTATCGCCCATTTTCACCCATTGTTGCGCCTTGGTTACCGCCGGGCGATCACCTGTTGCCGCTACCGAGCGCTTGGACAAGCGGTTAATGAGGGAAGACTTGCCGACATTGGGGATTCCCAAGATCATGATGCGGATGGCACGACCTTGCATCCCCCGCTCACTGCGCTTTGCCAGCATGTCAGCAGCTAGCTCCTTACACATTTCTGGCAGCTTGTTTACACCTTTTCCACTCAGGGCATCAATCGTCAATGTGCGAATGCCTTGTTTGCGAAAATAAGCAATCCACTCATCTGTTGCCCGATCATCCGCCAAATCTGCTTTGTTAAGTAATATCAAACGTGGTTTATCACTGACAATCTCGTCAATCATCGGATTACGGCTGGAAAGCGGCAGACGTGCATCGAGAAGTTCAATGACTACATCGATTAACTTCAGCTTTTCCGTTACTTGACGACGTGCTTTAGCCATATGGCCAGGAAACCATTGGATCGTCATGATGTCTCACCTACCTTGAAGCTTTACGTTATCTTGTCAAGCGAATTCCCGCAACCGGCCAAAAAGTAAATTCAGCTCTACCAACAACCGTACTGACGGCAACAGGACCGATGGCTCTGCTGTCATGACTGTTCAACCTATTGTCGCCCATCACAAAGATATGGTCTGCTGGTATTTGGACCGGGGGAAAATCGTGGGTAAAGAACGGCTCTCCCTGCTGCTTCGCTTGTTCTCTTAATTGTGCAAGATACGGTTCCTCTACTACTTTGTCATTGACCAGCAGTTGATCGCTTTTGACCTCTACTGTATCACCCTCAACAGCAATGACTCTCTTGATGTAATCCCGTTCCTTTTCAGCATGGAACACGATGATTTCACCAGGCTTCGGATCTTGCAAAAAGTAAATCGCCTTGTTTACCACTAATTTTTCGCTGTTATGTAAGGTACTTTCCATGGATTCGCCTTCTACAATAAACGGGGCGAACAAAAAGGTACGAATGAGAAACGCCAAGACTAAAGCAATCCCAAGTGCCTTTATCCATTCCCATAGTTCATTTTTCTTCTTATGACTGGAGGTAATTTCTTCGCTCATGACTTACGATCCTCCCATGAAAGCTCGTCCAACCTTAGCTGTAACATATGTCAAGATGAACTATTTTATTTCAAGATCGTTAAATGGAAAAAAGAGGCCTGGCAAGCAGGCCAGTCCTCTTTCTAAGCATTACGCTTATCGACGAATTTCTTTAATACGAGCTGCTTTACCTACGCGATCGCGCAGATAGTACAGTTTCGCACGACGTACTTTACCATGACGCACGATTTCGATCTTGTCGATCTTAGGCGTGTGTACTGGGAATGTACGCTCAACACCTACGCCGTAAGAAATCTTACGAGCTGTAAATGTTTCGCTGATACCTGTACCGCGACGGCGAATGCATACGCCTTCGAACAGCTGGATACGCTCACGCTGACCCTCGATAACCTTAACGTGTACACGAACAGTGTCACCAGGTCGGAACGCAGGAATGTCCTGTTTCAATTGCGCTTTTTCCAGTTCACGGATAATTTGGTTCATTTGAATTTCCTCCTTCCGATAGACGTTCTTACTCGTCTAACCCATAGGTCCAGCCGCTTGGCTGCGTTACGAGTAGCGGACCGCCTTAGTCAGCGGGCAAAATTGCCACAAGAAGTATATTAACACAGCGGGCACAAAACTACAAGACTCTTCTCCTATTTGTTCCCTACTTTTTTTCCTGCTCCAATTCAGCCAATAGCTTTTTCATTTCATCTGTCAGGGCAAGCTTTTCCAATAAATCTGGACGTCTTGCTTTCGTTCGACGGAGCGATTCTTTTAACCGCCAGCTTTCAATATTGGCGTGGTGCCCTGACAACAGTACATCTGGCACTTTCCAGCCGCGAAACTCAGCCGGTCTTGTGTAATGAGGGTATTCGAGCAGTCCTGTTGAAAAGGAATCCTCAACAGCTGACGTCTGGTTTCCCAACGCCCCTGGTTGCAAACGAACGACACTGTCAATGACCACCATCGCCGCAAGCTCTCCCCCAGTCAGGACATAGTCGCCAATCGAGACCTCATCTGTGACAAGATGCTCCCGAATTCGCTCGTCGTACCCTTCATAATGACCGCAAATGAAGACGAGGTGCTCTTCTTGTGCTAACTCTTCTGCAAGCTTCTGATGATAAGGCACACCCTGAGGACACATCAGAATCACTCGGGGTTTTTTCTCTCCCGTCAAGGCTTCTACGGCCCGGAACAAAGGCTCTGGCTTCAACACCATTCCTCCGCCACCGCCATAAGGGGTGTCGTCTACCGTACCGTGTTTGCTCTCAGAGAAATCGCGAAAATTGGTGACGTGAAAATCAACCAGTTCTTTTTCGCTTGCCTTCCCCAAAATACTGCTGGATAAAACACCTGTAAACATTTCGGGAAAGAGCGTAAAAATATCGATCCGCATCTGAAAGTTCCTCCCTACAGCAAGCCTTCCATCAGATGGCAGACCACACGTTTGTTCGCGATGTCCACTTCCTTGATGCACTCATCGATATAAGGCAGCAAGATTTCTCCGCGTTTTCCCTTCACTACCCACACATCGTTTGCTCCTGGCTGCATGACATCCACGATTTTCCCCAGTTCTTCGCCCTCGTCCGTTACGACAACGCAGCCGACGAGCTGATGAATGTAGAACTCGTCCTCTTCTAATTCCATCAGCGCTTCTTCTGGAATTTTCAACTCTCCGCCCTTGTACTTTTCGATATCGTTAATATGCTCATAGCCTTGAAAGCTCACAATCTCAAAATTTTTATGCGAGCGACGAGAAGCGATTTTCAATTTGAGCGGCTCACTGAGTGTCGGATGGAACAGGTACAGCTCATTTCCTTTGCGAAAACGCTGATCTGGAAAGTCAGTCGTTGGTGTTACACGTACTTCACCACGCAGACCATGCGTATTAACCAGTTTGCCTACTCCGTAAAAACTATTTTGGCTCAACGTGTTCATTCCTCCTTTTCTTTGTTCCCATTATTCTTTTGTAGCCGAATCTCATGTACCAGGCCATCTTTTATCATGATTTCCGTTCCGGACATCATTTCATCCCATACATCGCCCTCTTGAATCGTGACAGGGCTTTGAACAGTCTGGTAATCGATCTCGCTTCCCTCTGGGAGATTTTCTACCTGCTGGAGGGTATATGTCAGGTGATCTATCTTTTCCTTGCGTCGACGCTCTTCCTGCGCGATTTTTTCCTGCGCCAACGCATATGTATCCGCAGACTTTTTCTTCGCCTCGGTTAATAGCTTTTTCGATTGAAACTGCCACTGCTCCCACTCTTTACGCTGCAAACGAAGCCGTTGGCTATACTGATCAATGAGAGCAGCCCGTGATGCTTCCGTAATAATCAGTTTAACCTGTACCGTCCGAAATATAGTAAGCACCTTCGCCACTCCTTTCGGAAAAACCATCATGGTTTATGAGCATCTTGGATACTAGAAAAAAGACTGGGAAAGCTCCCAGCCTTTTCTCATACAATTTCAACCGTGACACGCTTGTCCGTTTCCACGGATGCGGCGATCACGACCGTGCGCAGGGCTTTCGCGATTCGACCTTGCTTGCCGATGATCTTCCCCATATCATCAGGGTGCACCGACAATTCAAAGACGAGAGTTCGCTCTTTGTCCACTGCGTTAACACGAACCTCATTCGGATGATCGACGAGAGCTTTAGCGATCGTTTCGACCAGCGCTTTCATCATCAAACCTCCAGATGACCGACTTATTTGCCGTATTTGGTTTCGTGTACTTTTGCGAGTACGCCTTCTTTGGAGAGAAGGTTACGAACGGTGTCAGTTGGAGCTGCACCATTCAGGATCCATTGTACCGCTTTGTCGGTATCAATTTTCACCACTGCCGGTTGAGCAACCGGATTGTAGTAACCGATTTCTTCAATGAAACGGCCATCGCGTGGGGAACGGGAGTCAGCTACTACTACACGGTAGAAAGGAGCTTTCTTGGAACCCATACGCTTCAGACGGATTTTTACTGCCATGTTGTGTCACCTCCTGTATTAATCAACGCTAGAAGAGCATCTGCGTTGGTGCTACTATATCTGAACCATCGCGGCCAACTGACAAGTCAGTGTCGCGAAGAGATCATGCCTACTTACTTGAACGGTGGCTTGAAATTAAAGGGGAAATTCATCCCGCCCTGATTGTTGCCTCCGCCTTTTCCCATGAAAGGTAATCCGAAGCCTTTTTTCTTCGACTTCTTGACCATCTTGTCGGCAGCGCCTGAGAATTGCTTCATCATCTTTTTCATTTCCTCGAACTGCTTGAGGAAACGATTGACTTCTTGAATACTCGTTCCGCTTCCGCTTGCGATGCGCTTGCGACGGCTGGCATTCAATAAATCTGGATTCGCGCGCTCTTGTTTGGTCATGGATTTGGCGATCGCTTCAACGCGGGCAATCTGCTTTTCATCCACGTTCATTTTGCCCTTCATCTTGTTCATTCCTGGCAGCATGCCGAGAATGTCTTCAAAAGGACCCAGGTTGCGAAGCTGCTGCATGGAGTCCAGGAACATGTCGAAGGTAAACTCACCTTGACGCATTTGGCGTTCCATATCGCGTGCTTTGTCTTCATCCACGGATGCCTGTGCTTTTTCGATCAGGCTAAGTACGTCCCCCATACCTAAAATACGGGAGGCCATACGATCCGGATGGAACGGCTCGAGCGCATCCAGCTTTTCACCCATCGCCGCGAATTTGATCGGCTTGCCAGTGACAGCTTTGACGGACAGTGCCGCACCGCCTCGGGTATCACCGTCGAGCTTCGTGAGAACCACACCAGTCAGTTCGAGCTGGCTGTTAAAGCTCTCTGCTACATTGACGGCATCTTGACCTGTCATCGCATCCACGACGAGCAAAATCTCATCGGGCTTGGTTACCTCGCGAATCTGCTTCAACTCGTCCATCAGCGCTTCGTCAATATGCAGGCGACCTGCGGTATCGATGAGGACTACGTCGAGATGATTCGTCTTCGCGTGTTCAATCGCTTGGCGAGCGATATCGACAGGACTGACTTGATCACCGAGAGTAAAGACGGGAACATTGAGTTGCTCCCCTAAAACCTGAAGCTGCTTGATCGCAGCAGGACGGTAAATGTCTCCCGCTACCAGAAGCGGCTTGCGGTTTTGCTTTTGCAAGTACTTGGCCAGCTTACCGGTTGTGGTTGTTTTACCTGCCCCTTGCAGACCTGCCATCATGATGACGGTCGGCGGACGGTGCGCCATCGTGAGCTGAGCGACGTTGCCACCCATCAGAGCGACCAGCTCTTCATTCACGATCTTGATCACCATTTGACCAGGCGTCAAGCTTTTCATGACTTCCTGACCGACTGCGCGCTCCTTGACACGAGCAACGAAGTCTTTTACTACTTTAAAGTTAACGTCTGCTTCCAGCAGGGCCAGACGAACTTCACGCATCGCTTCATTCACGATGGTCTCGTCTATTTTCCCTCTGCCGCGCAGTTTGTCAAACGCGTTTTGCAGCCGATTGGCTAAGCTCTCAAACGCCATGCGAGCCCTCCTAATCCATCTCTGACAGTTGGTGGAGCAAAGTGTTCAGCTCGTCTCTTGTCTCGCTCTCCGAAAGCTCACTTACAAGTTCGTTCATGCGATTCAACACGTCCATGCGCTTTTCATGACGCTCAGCGAGGCGAAGCTTCTGATCGTATTCAAACAGTTGCTTCTCTGCCCGCTTGATATGATCATAAACAGCTTGGCGGCTGACCTCATGCATCTCGGCAATTTCTCCGAGCGATAAATCGTCCAGATAATACAGCTCAAGATATTCTCGCTGCTTGCCCTTGAGTAGCGGCGCGTAAAAGTCAAACAAGAGATTGACTTGATTGGTCTTTTCTAACATGAAACCAATCCTTTGCTATGAGGTACTCGTTTCAAACTGTAAAGACTTTTTCTTTACAGCACGTAGATTATAGTACCTAATTCCACACCTAGTGTCAAGGTTTTTTATTGACATCATTTTTTTATATCGGAAACACTATATTTTTACGCGTTTTCTTGCTCTTCCGTTTCATCTTTTTGGATCAATCCAGCAAATAATGCATGAACAAATTGCTCGGGATCAAACTGTTGCAGGTCATCCATTTTTTCACCCAAACCGACGTATTTCACCGGAATGTTCAGCTCGTTGCGGATCGCGATGACGATACCGCCCTTTGCTGTCCCATCCAGCTTGGTCAGGACTAAACCTGTTACACCAGCAGACTGTCCAAACGTTTTCGCCTGCGAAAGCGCATTTTGCCCAGTCGTAGCATCCAAAACTAGCAAGACCTCGTGCGGAGCTCCTGGCAATTCGCGTTGCAATACGCGGTGAACCTTCGCCAGCTCTTCCATGAGATTGACTTTGTTTTGCAAGCGTCCTGCCGTATCGCACAAGAGCACATCGACCTGTCGGGATTTCGCTGCCTGAATCGCATCGTAGATCACTGCAGCCGGATCAGAGCCTTGCTGCTGCTTGATTACGTCAACTCCTACACGCTCTCCCCAGACTTCCAACTGTTCAATCGCTGCTGCACGGAAAGTGTCGCCTGCTGCCAACAGCACTTTTTTATTTTGCTGCTTGAACATATGCGCCATTTTACCGATCGTGGTCGTTTTCCCCACTCCGTTTACCCCTACGAACAAAATGACGTTCAGACGACCGTCCTCTACGTTCAGAGTCGTATCCGCAGCAGCATCATTTTTCAAAAGGGCAACCAGTTTTTCTGAGAGAATCGGCTGCAAGTCGATCGCATTCTCGATTTTTTGCTTGCGCACTTCTGTCCGCAGGTCGTCAATGAGCTCCATTACGGTATTGACTCCCACATCGGACGTAATCAAAATTTCCTCTAGTTCATCGAAAAAGTCATCGTCGATCTTTTTGTAGCGACGTACCAGATCCTCTACTTTTTCTACTAGCAGGTCTCTCGTTTTAGCCAAACCATCCGTAAACTTCTGGGTGACCTCTTCGGACTTTTGGACAATAGCATCACGAAGGCGCTTGAAAAAACTCATGTTCATCTTCCTTTGCGGGTAGTATCAATTGAATGGCAAATCCGTTTAAGAGGCTGATTCGATAAACTTGTCACTGTCCTCCAGCTTCACAGAGACGAGTTTGGACACGCCGCCCTCTTGCATCGTGATACCGTATAGCACGTCTGCGCTCTCCATGGTGCCTTTTCTGTGCGTGACGCAAATAAACTGCGTCTGGTTGCTGAAATGGTGCATGTACTCGGCGAAACGGTTAACGTTTGCCTCATCCAAAGCCGCTTCTACCTCGTCCAATACACAGAATGGCACTGGCTTCACACGCAGGATGGCAAATAGCAAGGCCATGGCTGTCAAAGCACGTTCGCCCCCGGATAAGAGCGCAAGATTTTGCAGCTTCTTGCCAGGTGGCTGGGCCACGATATCGATGCCCGTCTCAAGCAGGTTATCTGGGTTCGAGAGCACTAGATCTGCGCGTCCTCCGCCAAACAGTTGGACAAACACGTCGCGGAACTGCTCCGAGATTGCATCAAATGTTTCTTTAAAGCGGCGCGACATCTCTGCGTCCATTTCTTGGATCACTTGATAGAGCATGTCCTTTGCTTCATTCAAATCAGCTTCCTGCGAGCTTAAAAACTGCTGACGCTCGGACAAGCGCTCATATTCCTCAATCGCGCCAAGATTCACAGTGCCAAGTGCCCCAATCTGCTTTTTGAGACGATTGACCACTTGTGTCTCTTCCTGAATCTCGCCACGTGCCGGATATTTTTGCTTCGCCAGGTCGTAGCTCATTTCGTATTCTTCGGAGAGTTTATTCAACAGATGATCGAGCTCTACCTCGTTACGGTTGACCTTCACTTCTTCCTGATGAAGCTTTTCCTCGAGCGATTTGACCTCGCGGCGGATTTCCTTCACCTGCTGTTCCACTTGCTCCTGTTTATAAAAGAGCGTCGCCCGCTCACTTCGCCGTTCTTGAATCAAGCCAGCCACACGGTCTTTATCCTGACGCAATTCGCTAATGCGCTGATCCAGCTCAAGCCCGGACGATTCGTTCGTACGCTCCAGCTCATCAAGAGATGCCAAGTTCGCGTTTTGTTCTTCCCATTCGCGCTGTAATTGGCTTTTTTGCTCCAGCAAACGCTCTGTTTGCTCCAAGCGTGATTGATACTCTTGCTTGACCTGCGCATTCAGTACTTTGAGACTTGTTATTTTTTGATTCATTTCTTCTTTGGATTCGAGCTGCTCTTGGCGTTTCGCCTCTGCTTCTGCGATCTGCGCACCGAGCTCTTTTTCCTCTTGCTCCATGGCAGCCAAAGAGGCTTGCAGCTGCTCTTGCTTGCGTTTGGCTTCTTCCATCTCACGGCGATAGCCTTCAATATCTTGTTCAACAAGCTTTGCTCGCTCGCCCAAGGATCTGCCTTCCGATTCTTTTTGCTGCAAGAGCCCTTTTACTTCCTGTTCTTTCAATCGCAGACTTTCGCCTTCAGTACGTAGAGATTCTTGCTCCTGCTGCATTTGCGCCAGGTCCTTCGTTAATTGCTCCATAAGGGTAGTATGCCCAGAAATTGCCTGGTCGATTTCTACCAGCTGCGCTTCCAGCTCTTCTGATTGACGGTTGCGTCCAAGCAGGTTCGTGCTGTTCTTTTTCAAGGCCCCCCCTGTCATGGAGCCACCCGCATTCACGATATCGCCTTCCAGGGTCACGACTCGATAGCGGTAGCCAAGCGTACGGGCCACACGGTTTGCCTGCTCCAGCTTTTCCGTAATAATGACATTGCCCAATAGACTTTCGAGGATGGGTCGGTACGTTTCCTCAAAGGTCACGAGCTCACTCGCAATTCCGACGACTCCACTCTCCGCCTCCAACTGGCGCTTATCGCTTGCCTGCAAGGTGCGAGGACGGATGACATCGAGCGGTAGAAATGTTGCCCTACCCGCATTGTGCTGCTTCAAGTGAGCAATGGCTGCACGACCGGATGCTTCGTTGTCCACGACGACGTTTTGCAGTGCGCCACCCAGTGCGACTTCCATCGCTGTCTCGAATTGCTGTGGCACGACAACGAGCTCAGCGACCGCTCCATGAATTCCTTTGAAGCCCCGCTCGCGTGCTTTCAAAATTTCTTTTACACCTTGCTGAAACCCTGCGAACTCCGACTGCATTTCTTTTAACAGGTCAAAACGCGACTTCGCTGCTTCCCGCTTTTGTTCCCAGTGGCGCAGCTCTCGACGGGCTGTTTCAAGGCGGGCTTGTCCTTCGCGCATGCCCTCGACCAATTCCTTGTATCTGACGCCAGTTTCTTGAATGGTAGAAACGATCTTCTCTAATTGATCTTGGAGTTGGCTCAACTGAGCTAGACGCTGCTCTTCTTCTTCATCGAGCTGTTTTTTTCCAGACATTTGACGTTCGACTCTGGCCTCGCTTGTCTTGAGAAGCTGCTCTTGATGGCGATTTTCGTTGCGCAGATTCGCCATTTCGTTGAGCTTTTCGAAGTAATCACTCTTCAAACGCTCGACATCATCTGTCAGTGATTGCACCATGGAAAAAAATTGACCTTCTGCTTCTTGCAGCGAAGCGTGGGCTTCTGTCATGCGGCGATCCGCTTCCTTGGCCCTCTCTTGTTCTTCAGCCAGTTCGGCCTCAAGACCGTGCTGCTTCTCAGTAATCCGATGCATCTGCTCCATCGTCTGCTGACGATTCGCATTGAGATTGCGCATACGCTCCCGCAATACCTCACGTTGTCCTTCGACTTTCTCGGTCTCTTCACTGACTGTCAAAAGCACTTGTTGCAGTTCTTCGATAGATTGGTCGATTTGGGTGACATGAAAACGCTCCTGCTCCAAATCAGCCTCTTGCTTGGATGCTTCAGTCGTCTGTCCGATTAACAGATGCTTGAGTTCCTCTACGCGTCCTGTGGCTGCTTCCCACTTCGTATGAGCTGCTTCAATTTGCTGCACGTAAAGAGCTACTTCATGCTCAACCAGCCGACGATGGAGCTCCTTGTACGTCTTGGCTGTTTCTGCCTGCTCCTGCAAAGGTCCGATCTGCTCCGTAATTTCACTGACGATATCGTGAATACGCACCAGATTTTGCTCGGTGTCATCGAGCTTTTTCTCCGCCTCGCGCTTGCGTGTTTTGTATTTGACGATTCCGGCAGCTTCTTCAAATATTCCACGGCGATCTTCGGACTTGGTACTGAGAATTTCCTCAATTTTACCTTGACCGATAATGGAATACGCTTCTTTACCCAGCCCGGTATCCATGAACAGCTCCATGATGTCTTTTAGACGGCAGGATCTGTTGTTTATGTAGTACTCACTGTCACCAGAACGATACACCCTGCGGGTAACGGATACCTCCGAATATTCCACATCGAGCGAACGATCTGTATTGTCCAAGGTGAGTGTCACTTCTGCGAAATTCACTGGCTTGCGCTTGTCACTACCCGCGAAAATAATGTCTTCCATTTTCGCTCCACGCAACGACTTTGCGCTCTGTTCCCCCAGCACCCAGCGGATCGAATCAGAGACGTTACTTTTCCCACTTCCATTCGGTCCCACTACCGCTGTTACCCCTGGTACAAATTCCAATTCCGTGCGATCGGCAAAGGATTTGAATCCAGCCAGCTCCAGGCGTTTCAAATACATACGTACGGTCCTCCTTAAGAAACCATCCAGACTGCCTGCCAAACTGACAGACTTACAAACATGCAAGGATCGGATGGCACCCGAAAAGAAGCCCCTGCATCGAACAGGAGCTACCTACTACGAGCCTACATGGTCATCTGTAGGTAAGTGTATCATAGATAGCGGTCATCTCGCAGTATTTTCCCTATGTTTCCCACCCGAAAGAAAAAAGCTGCACCATCTTGTAGCAGATGATGCAGCCCTTCTCGCTGACGAGTGATTATTTATCCCCCAGCTTGACCAACGCTCGTGCAGCAGCTTGCTGTTCCGCTTCCTTTTTGGAGCGGCCAGAGCCGATGCCAAGCGAACGATTGTTCAAAAGCACCTCAGATACGAATTCTCGATTATGAGCTGGTCCTTTTTCTTCTACAATTCGGTAATGGATGTCTCCCAGATTGTCTTGTTGAACAAATTCCTGCAACTGGCTCTTGAAGTCTGTTACCTGGGCAAACTCTCCCTTGTCGATGCGCGGGTACACGTATTTTTCCATAAAGGAAAAGACTGCGTCCAACCCCTGATCCAAGTAAAGCGCACCTACAAACGCCTCAAAAACGTCCGCTAGCAAGGCTGGTCGCTGACGTCCACCTGTCAGCTCTTCCCCTTTTCCCAGCAATACGAGATCGCCAAAATTCAACAGTTCAGCAAACTTGACGAGAGAAGGTTCACAGACAATAGCTGCACGCAGCTTCGTCATTTCCCCTTCGCTCATCTTCGGAAAAGTTTTATACAAAAACTGGGAGACAGTCAACTCCAACACAGCATCCCCCAAAAACTCTAGCCGCTCATTGTCTGATATACGTTTGCCGCGTTGCTCGTTCACGTAGGAAGAATGGGTGAATGCCTGCCGCAAAACGCTTTCATCGCGAAAGCGAAAGCCTATCGTTTCTTGCAGCTGTGCAAAATTCATCACCCTCACCACCATTCCAGGAGACTGCCTACTTTTTCTATCAGTAGGGCTCATTTATGCTTCGTATCGCTTCAGGATTACCGTTGCGTTGTGACCGCCGAATCCAAATGTATTGGAAACAGCCACATTGACGGTCGCCTTGCGCGCATGGTTCGGAACATAGTCCAGATCACATTCTGGATCCGGGTTTTCCAAGTTAATTGTCGGAGGCAATACTTGATCACGCAGTGCATATGCCGTCGCGATTGCCTCGACTCCACCAGTAGCACCCAACAAATGGCCTGTCATCGATTTGGTCGAGCTGACAGCCAATTTGTATGCGTGCTCGCCAAACACACTCTTGATCGCTTGTGTTTCTGCGATATCTCCTTGGCCAGTAGAAGTACCATGTGCATTAATATATTGGACTTCCGTTGGGTCAACGCCAGCGTCTTTCAGTGCACTTGCCATGCAACGCGCTGCCCCTTCGCCACCAGGAGATGGAGAAGTAATATGGTGTGCATCTGCGCTCATCCCGTAGCCAATGACTTCCGCGATAATCGTTGCTCCACGTTTTTTCGCATGCTCGAGCTCTTCCAAGATCAGCACACCAGCACCTTCGCCCATTACGAAGCCATCTCGATCTTTGTCAAACGGACGACTCGCTTTTTGCGGGTCATCGTTTCTGGTGGACATCGCTTTCGCTGAGCAAAAGCCTGCAAATGCCATTGGACGCACGGTTGCTTCTGCTCCACCTGCGATCATGACATCTGCGTGATCGAACTGGATCAGACGCAGTGCATCACCGATTGCATTTGTACCTGTCGCACAAGCGGTAATCGCACTGGAAGTTGGTCCTTTTGCTCCGTATTGAATGGATACTGCACCAGACGCCATGTTCGCAATCAGCATCGGAATGAAGAATGGACTCACGCGACGCGGTCCTTTTTCCAACAATACGGAATGCTGTTCTTCCCATGTAGTCAGACCACCGATTCCGGACCCGATGTATACACCCACTCGTTCCGCATTTTCTGGCGTGATCTCCAGTTTTGCATCTTCTACAGCCATTTTGGCAGCAGCTAATCCAAACTGAACGAATCGGTCTGTACGTCGGATATCTTTCTTGTCCATATACTGCTCAGGATCGAAGTTTTTCACTTCGCCTGCAATTTGTGTTGGATAATCAGAAGCGTCAAAGGCAGCCACACGGTCAATGCCTGATTTTCCTTCCAGCAAGCTGTTCCAGAAAGTCTGTGCGTCATTCCCTACTGGAGAAACGACACCAACGCCAGTAATCACCACTCTGCGTTTCATTACAATCACCTCTATATGAAAGTCAGCAGTCAGCTTCTTATATTCACTGCTTGCAAAACGTGTATTTGTTTGGATTATGTACAGGTGACTATTGAAGGAGAAGTCCCGTATGGTACGGGACTTCCAACAGATCAACCTACTTGTGAGATTCTATGTATTTAACAACCTCACCAACAGAAGTGATCTTTTCAGCATCTTCGTCGGAAATCTCTAAATCAAACTCATCTTCGAGTTCCATTACGAGTTCAACCACATCCAGGGAGTCAGCGCCCAGGTCTTCTTTGAAAGAAGCTTCCAAAGTAATTTTGGACTCATCTACACCCAGACGATCGACGATGATTTTCTTCACACGCTCCAAAGTATCTGCCATCTTGCTTCACCCCCTCTCCCGTATTATAGTGGATGAGCTTTCAAAAAACCAGTTTTCAGAAAATGCTCGGTAGTTTTCTTCCTACATGTACATTCCGCCATCTACGTGCAGCGTCTGCCCTGTCATGTAGTTGGCTGCGTCGGATGCCAGGAATAGCACGACAGATGCGATATCATCTGTTTGTCCCAAGCGGGCAAGCGGAATTTGGCTTGTGAGCCCTGCTTTGACATCCTCCGGCAATACAGCAGTCATTTCTGTATCGATAAATCCTGGCGCAACAGCATTCACCGTGATATTACGGCTAGCCAGCTCGCGAGCAGCCGTCTTCGTCAAGCCAATAACTCCAGCTTTTGCCGCCACGTAGTTTGCTTGTCCAGCGTTCCCCAAAACACCTACCACAGAAGTGATGTTGATGATTTTGCCTGAACGCTGCTTCATCATTGGGCGTGTCGCTGCCTTGACGCAGTTGAATACACCCTTCAGATTCGTCGCAATAACATCGTCCCACTCGTCTTCTTTCATGCGCATGATCAGGTTGTCGCGAGTAATTCCCGCATTGTTCACGAGAATATCAATCGCACCAAAATGATCCAGGGCAGCTTTGAACATGTCGTTGACATCTTCCGTAGAAGAAACGTTTGCGCGAATCATGATGGCATCGCGGCCCATTTCCTTAATAAGCGCAACAGTCTCGCTCGCTGCCGCTTCACTACCTGCATAATTGACAACTACATTCGCGCCAGCTTCTGCCAGCTTCAATGCAATCGCACGCCCAATACCACGGGAAGCCCCTGTGACCAGTGCTGTCTTTCCTGTTAACATAGTATCCCTCCGTTCAAAAGCTCAGTAAGCGAATCCATATCCTGTACAGAGATAATTGTCGTATCCGCTGGTGCGATTTTCTTGATCAATCCAGCCAAAACTTTTCCTGGCCCGATTTCAACAAAAGTGGTCACGCCTGCTTCGACCATCCATTGCACAGAATCCTCCCACAAAACTGGAGCGGAAACTTGTTGAACCAATTGATCTACAATGATTGTAGCCTCAGACACCGGTCTAGCCGTTACGTTTGCCACAACAGGCACGGTCGCTTCTTGTACTGTAACGCCAGCTAAAACTGCTTGCAGTTTATCTGCTGCTGGCTGCATCAAGCTCGAGTGGAACGGACCGCTTACATTCAATGGAAGGACACGCTTTGCGCCCGCTTCCTTCGCTTTTTCACCGGCCAGCTTCACACCTTCAGCAGAACCAGAGATGACAATTTGCCCCGGGCAGTTTATGTTCGCTAATTGAACAGGATGTCCAGATGCTGTTACTTCTTCACAAACCGCATGCAGTGCCGCGCGATCCAAGTTCAAGACAGCGGCCATTGCACCTTGTCCAGCTGGAACTGCCTCTTCCATGAACTGACCACGAGCTCGCACTGTTTTGACTGCATCTGCAAAGGACAAGGCCCCGGCTGCAACCAAAGCAGAATACTCACCCAAACTGTGGCCCGCTACGAACGCAGGCTTATAGTCAGGCAACTTTTCGTTCAAAGCTGCCATAACAGCGATGCTTGCTGTCAAAATAGCTGGCTGTGTGTTTGCGGTCAGCTTCAATTCCTCTTCTGGTCCTTCAAAACAAAGTCCCGACAAGGAAAAGCCGAGCGCTTCATCAGCCTGCTCAAATATGTGACGGGCCGCTTCCGATTGTTCGGAGAGAGCTTGTCCCATTCCTACAAATTGTGAACCTTGCCCCGGAAAAACAAAGGCTATTTTCCCCATTCTTACTTGCTCCCTTCTACCGGAGTCGTGCACCACTTCAAGAGCGTCGCTCCCCAAGTCAAGCCGCCACCAAACCCAACCAGAATCAGGTTATCGCCTTCTTTTACGCGACCAGCCTTTACTGCTTCATCCAACGCTACTGGAATGGAAGCAGAAGACATGTTTCCATAGCGATCCAGGTTGATCGCAACTTTATCCTCAGACAGACCGAAACGCTGTACAGCGGAGTCGATGATGCGTTTGTTTGCCTGATGCGGTACCAACAGGTCGATCTCATCCTTCGATACGCCTGCTTTGGACAAGACAGCCTCTGTTGCTGAATTCATGACGCGAACAGCGAATTTGAAAACTTCTCCGCCTGTCATGTAGAGATAATGCAGTCCTTGTTCCACAGACTCAACAGATGCAGGCGTTCTGGAACCACCTGCTGGCAAGCACAAGAGGGACCCGCCTGACCCATCTGCCCCGAGCTCAAAGGACTGGAAGCCATAGCCCTCGGTAACTTCCCCGATAACAGCCGCACCCGCACCATCTCCGAACAACACACATGTATTTCGATCTTTGTAATTCGTAATTTTGGACAAGGTCTCAACGCCTACGACCAATACTTTTTTATACAAACCGTTTTGGATGAACTGAGTCGCTGTTGTAATTCCGTACAAAAAGCCTGTGCAAGCCGCGGAAAGATCCATCGCAGCGGCGCGTGTAGCACCCAGCTTTTCTTGCAGCAAGCAAGCAGTAGACGGGAAAGACATGTCAGGCGTTACGGTAGCGACAATGATCATATCCAGCTGTTCCGCGCTGATGTTTGCTTTTTCGAGCGCTTCTTTGGCAGCCTCGTAAGCCAAGTCGGAGGAAGCTTGCTCCGGTGAGCTAATGCGGCGTTCTCTGATTCCGGTACGGGAAACAATCCACTCATCAGAGGTTTCCACCATTTTCTCCAGATCAAAGTTCGTCAACACCCGCTCCGGGGTATAAGAGCCTGTAGACAAAATCCCTACTGAACGCTTTGCACTCATCTGCTTCACTCGCTTTCTCCCAAAGTATTTTTCTGTAATGATTGCTGGATAACCTCGTTCACGTCCTGCTGAATAAACCGCGTAGCACTGACGATCGCGTTTTTCATTGCACGCTCATTTGAGGAACCGTGGGCCTTGATCACTGGGGATTTCAATCCCAGCAAGGGAGCACCGCCGTATTCCGCATAATCCATTTTCTTTTTAAAGCGAACCAATCCCGGTTTCAGAATGGCCGCACCTAGCTTATTAATCAGGCTGGAAGTAAATTCCTGCTTCAACTGCGAAAAGATAGTGGAAGCAGCACCCTCTACGGCCTTTAACAAAACGTTCCCTACAAAGCCGTCGCATACGAGCACATCACAGGCTCCTTGCATAACATCGCGTGCTTCCACGTTTCCTACAAAGTTCAAGTCAGCTTCTTGAAGGAGAGGAAAAACTGCTTTCGTCAATTCGTTCCCTTTTCCTTCTTCCGTCCCGACATTCAGCAAGCCTACTGTCGGCCGCTCGAAGCCCAACACTTTTTCAGCATACAAGCTCCCCATCACTGCGTATTGTACAAGCTGATGCGGCTTGGCATCCATATTGGCTCCGACGTCCAGTGTCAGCGTTACTCGGCCTTTTGTATTCGGGATATAGGCACAAAGCGCAGGACGCTCGATTCCATCCATGCGACCTGCGTACAACAAGCCTGCTGTCATTAATGCACCCGTATTCCCAGCCGAGATCATCGCGTCAACTTTTTTCTCGCGCGCCATCTCAACTGCTACAACCAGCGAAGAATTTTTCTTACGCCGAACAGCTCGAACCGGTTCATCATCTGGCAAAATCACTTCCGCTGCAGGAACGATTTCAATGTTTGCCGGAATATCCTGCGGCAAGTGGTTCCGAATAGCCTGTTCATCTCCCACCAATACAACTGTAATGGCCGGGTTTTCCTTGATGGCAGCAAGCGCCCCTAAAACGGTACTCTTCGGTGCGTGATCGCCGCCCATCGCATCCACTGCAATTCGCAACCGTGACTCCTCCTTACTCCTCATCCATGCTGTTATGGTAGCTCGACATCTCAACTACACGGAAGGTTGCGGTAAAGACCAATTCACCTTGGACCTTCGTCTCTACACGTACCTTGCATTCGTCGCCGTTACGGCTTCTCACCACTGCTTTAGCAACCAGCTTCTCCCCTGCTCGTACAGGACGGACAAAGCGGATTCTCGCCGTAGCTGTCAACGCTACGTCTGCGTTAATTACTGCTACCGCCAATGAGTTGGCCTGAGCAAATATATAATGCCCTCTGGCAATTTGTGTTTTCGAAAAAACGTGTTCTTCTTTTATTTCCAATACGGAAATAGCCTGTGAATCGAGCTGTAGATCAACCATTTCACCGATGACTTCATCGATGCCCAATGATTTTACAGGATCAAGACTTTTCTCTGCAACTGTCTTAATGCGTTCACGCAACTCCGGTATCCCTAATTCCAATCGGTCTAAACGTATGGTTTGAATACTGACATGAAATAACTCAGCCAGATCTTCGTCCGTCGCAAATGGATTATCCGCCAGATACTGCACTAAGCGGGACTGGCGATCTTTTTTTGGCAAGCGGGCGATGCCGAACACCCCCTTAAGCAGGATTCAATTGTACTATGTATGATTGCGAGCTGTTTTTAATACCTGGTACCAAAACACAGTATAAGGGAGAAGATGTGGAATTACAAGTATCGTTCACGAATTTAGGTAACCGTCCCTAACGATAAATGAGCCGAATGATCTCCTCAATCCCGGGTTCTTTCATCTGAATGTCCAAAGGCTCACCCCACCCCGCCACTTCGGCAAGAATTCGCGGAGAAGAAATTTTTCCTTTGTCGAAGTATATCGAAAGTACATTCTCTGATAGCTCCATCCGCTCGATCCCCTCTAGGTCGTAAAGCTTTTCGGGCAGTTGTCGAAATTCAATTCGAATGAGGCTTGGCAGCCCTATCTGGCGTCGCAAATCGGCCAAGCTCGTATCCATCATCTTTTTGCCATGGTTGATCACGATGATTCGGTTGCAGAGTTGCTCGATATCGTCCATATCATGAGTCGTCAATAAAATGGTCTTCTTCTGGGATTGATTCACTTCTTTCAAAAACGCTCTGATGCGCGTCTTCGCGACCACATCCAAACCAATCGTAGGCTCATCTAAAAATAGGACCGGCGGATCATGCAGCAGTGCTGCTGCTAAATCAGCTCTCATTCTCTGACCCAATGACAGCTTACGCACTGGCGTATCCAGGAATTCATGCAGATCCAGCAGTTCCTGATACGCCTCCATCGATCGCCGATATGCCTTTTCTTCAATCTTGTACATCGCTTGCAAAATTTCGAAGGAGTCTTTGACTGGCAGATCCCACCATAGCTGTGTTCGCTGCCCGAACACCACACCAATTTGTGAAGCTACTTGCATTCTTTCCCGCTGTGGACTATAGCCGCCTATTCGTATTTCCCCCTGACTGGGATGAAGAATTCCTGCGAGCATCTTGATTGTCGTCGATTTTCCTGCGCCATTCGGCCCGATATATCCCACGAACTCGCCTCTGTCAATGGAAAAGGAGATATCGTGGACCGCTTTGACTTCCCTTCGTTCACGAGAAAAGAGTGTTCGTAGAGAAGCAAAGCGCCCCTCTTTCGCTTGATTCAGGAAAAATGATTTTTCGATGTGCTTTGCTTCAATCATGTTACTCCTCCTTAGCTCCCAGTACTATGGTAATGTCGAATCCCGACATTCCACAGCATACGAGCGAAATAAAAAGCAACCGCTGCGGCTATCGGGGTGAGTAACGGATAAAACCATTCGCCCCCTTTACCCAACAGCGTCAACATTGGCAAATAATTCATGTACGCGATCGGTATCGCTGAGAAAAACAGCCATTTGAGCCAGTTTGGATATAGCCCGATCGGATAATTGGAAGCATTGGCTGGCGCATAAATGGTAAAGGTCAGCATGTCTTTCATCTGATGCGTCCAAAAGGCGACCCCAGCCGTAGCAAGGCCAATGGAGAAATAAATCACTCCGCCAGACAAAATGGCAACCGGTGAAAATAGCACCAACCCCATGATCGATTTCCCTTCCACCGCAAGACCCGACAATGAGATGACCAAAACAGACACTCCTTGCACCAACCCTCCCACTCTCGACAAATCAAGATTGCGTGTCAATAGCAGAAGCAAAGGTGAAACAGGACGGATGAGCAATTGATCGAGCTCCCCTTGTACAATGTACTTCTCAAAGTCGTTGATTTCCGGGGCAAATAGTCGATACAAGGAAACAGATGCCGAGGAAATCCCGTAAAGCATCCCAACCTCGTATATATTCCATCCAACCACATCGTGAAATCGGTACAAAATCGCAGAAAGAATAATAAAATCAAGCACCATAATCATTCCGGTCGTGGCAGCGCTCGTGACAAAATTTATCTTGTACTGCATTTGCGAACGAATGCTGGCCGCAATCAGTTTGCGATAGAGGGCAAACATGTGGTTATCCTCCTTGAATTTCTAGCTTTCTTCTAGCCATGTTCGTCACCAATAAAGCAACCGCTGTCAAAACGAGTGCCCAGCCAGCTTGGACAAGCATGGCATAAGGAGGAGCAAGCTCTAGCAAGGTCATGACCGGATAATAAATCATCGCGGAAAAGGGCAAATAAGGAGCTACCTTTCCAATCATCCCGGGCATCAAGTCTATCGGAATCATTTGTCCACCTAACCCGAAGATCAATGACAAAAGGATGAGGTGTACCCAGCGAATTTCTGTCGTCCAGAAGGAGGAAATGCCCGTGAGATAAAAGAGCAGCATGCCTACGTAAGTTCCTAGCAGAAGCGAGAGGATAAACAAGAAATAAGTGAACGGATCGGAGGGAAAAAAGAAGCCTACCACTAATCCTAGCAGCAAGCCGATCGGAACACTTCTGTAACAAGCGTTGTACAAAAGTCGCCCAAACTCCTGACTGAGCATGTACCAAAGATAATGAACAGGCTTGATCATATCCAGACTGACAGCCCCGCTTCTTACCGCTATTTGCACATTCAGACCCGGCGAGATAAATGTCGTCATCCAGAGAACACTTTGGCAAATCGCGATGTAATACCCCATCGTTTTGACATCATAGGGGCCGTATACTTGTTTTCCAGAAAGGACACCCGTCCAAATGGCAATAAAAACAAGCCCAAAAATCGAGCTTGCGACATTGTTGATGACATGCGATAAACGATACTGAAGATTTCGACGATAGCTCTTGCGAATAATCCGCCAATAGACCATAGAACCCTCCTCTTGGAAAAGTCAGGATTACTAGAATAGCAGGGGCCGTACACAAATGCAAGAAAAAAAGAAAGAGCCCTTCCCATTCGAAGGACTCTCCCTGATAAATCCATTTGCTGTCACGCTGGTCACCCATTCACGCCAGCCAAATGGAACTTATCCTCTTTTTTATGGATCAATAGCTTCATGTGGAAGCTACAATCACCTCTACATCGTTGGCGTGCAGAGCCTCAGCTATTTCCTTTTCAGGCAGCTTATCGGTCACAATAATATCGATCTGATCAAAACCGGCAACGCGATACAGCATGCTTTTTCCAAACTTGGTATGGTCGGTGAGTATGATCACTTGATCGGCGCGTTTGATCATTTCTTTGATCAGAAAGCCGTGATCTTCCTGCGTAGACATGAGTCCTTCCTTTGTAAGACCGCATGCACCAACCAGTACCTTATCCACATGAAAATCAGCGAGGTTTTGAATCACGCGTGTACCGAGCACACATTGATCCTCTGCATGTACGTCTCCGCCCAAAAGCTTGACAAGAACGCCTTCTTTTCGGGACATACTGGCGGCAGTCGCTAATGAATTCGTGATAATGACATGGTCGCGGGTCTGCAAGGTTTCCACCGTGAGCTGAACAGTTGTGGACGCATCGAGCAGTAAGTAATCGCCATCTTTGATCAGACGGGCCGCCGCTGCTGCAATACTGCGCTTTCCTGTCAAATCAAGCTGCATACGTTCCTGATGGGAGTAGTTCTTTTTGTTGAGGCTGGGCAATACTGCTCCTCCTCTGGTTCGCAGGATTTGACCCTGCTCCTCCAGCTTGACCATATCACGCCTCGCTGTGTCACGGGAAACGCCAAACTGCTCAACTACCTCTTGCACGCTGATTCGCTGGTACTCCTGCAAATACGCAAGAATCGCAGCGAGCCTCTCCTCTTGAAACACGAAGCCTCAACCCCATCCTTCTCTTGACTTCATTATAAGTCATTTAAGCAATTTACGCAAGCGATAATAAGCGTTTGTAAGTAATCATAAGCAGTATAATAGAACAAAAAAAGCAAGGCGATTTCTCACCTTGCTTTCTTAGCAGCGAATATTACTTCGCTACTTTCACGCCTTTGTAGTGACCGCAGCTTGGGCAAACACGATGCGCAAGCTTGTATTCGCTGCAATTATCGCATTTGATCATGCCTGGAATCTCTAATTTGAAGTGCGTACGACGCATTCTTTTACGGGTTTTGGAAGTTCTCCGTTGAGGTACTGCCATCTTCCTTACACCTCCTTCAACTGACAAATGCTAAGAAGCTCTATTGGGTGGACAGTATAGGCAAAATGCTTATGCCATCCTTCAAAAATGAGACGCTGCCACGAATGGTCGGCGAATCATCTTGAATACAGTAGGAATACTTATTTGCTGTCTTTGAAAAAGTCAGCCAACCCAGCCAATCGCGGGTCAACACGCTCATTCTTGCAGCTGCATGCCACTTCATTACGGTTCACACCGCAAGTCGGGCACAGACCTTTGCAATCCTCCTCGCAAAGCGGGAAGGTCGGCATTGCCAGTAAGAAATCCTCTTGCAGCAGCGAGTCCAGCTGGATTTCATCGCCTTCCAGAGGAAGAATATCGCTGTCCTCGTCATCTTGCAGGATTGGATCATCCGCAAGCGCAAATGTCTCAGAGAAATCTACTGTTGCCTGATCGACAAAAGGATTCAAGCATCTTGCGCAGACAAAATTCACATCTGCCTTCATGCTTCCTTTTACGTAATAGAGATTGCCTAGCTGTACAGCTTCACCACTCGCAGTCACAGGAGTCATTCCGCGAATCTCATGGTGGCGCTTCTTCAGCTCATCTGCATCCAAGGTTACCTGGAATGGCAACGGCTCTCCTTTTCGGTGCTCTAACTCTGCTAACTTAATGTTCATAGCATTTCACCTCATGCACAACAAAGATGATTATAGACCCTGCCCAAAGCTTTGTCAACCATTTTTGCTTGACAGCTAGTTTGCTCATGTAGATTTCGGTTTTTGTCCATTCAAGTACGTAATCGCTTCTTCTACCGTCTTGACCGGAACCACTTTCATTGAAGTTCCAATCCGCTTGGCAGTCGCTAACGCCTCCTCATAATTGGAGTTCGTATCTGGCGTATCCTGCGGAGCAAAGAAGATCTCTGCGCCCGCTTTGTCCGCTGCGATTACCTTTTGATTAATGCCACCGATCCTGCCTACTTTTCCGTCTAACGAAATCGTGCCTGTTCCTGCAATTTTATAGCCTTTAGTCAAATCCGTCTCCGTATTTAACTGGTCATAAATCTCCAGCGTCATCATCAATCCAGCAGAAGGTCCACCAATCCCTTGCGAGGCAATGGTTACTTCTTTCGGAATAATGATTTCCTGTTTGTTGTCAGGGCGTACACCAATTCCAACTGACTTGGATTCAGGTAGTGGTTCCAAGGTTAACATCGTTTTGGCCTCTTGTCCATCTCTTGTGTACGTAATTTCGACCTGATCGCCTGCTTTTTTTGCAGAGAGGGCTGTCAGCAAATCTTTTGCCTCAGACGTGCGAACTCCGTCTACAAACGTAATGACATCACCGATTTGCAATTTTTTATGGGCAGGGAACCCCTCCAAGGTACCCATCACCCACACGCCCTGCTTCTCAACTTTCACTTCAAAACCGGCAAGACGGAATGCGACTGCCTCCGCAATTTTTTGTGAATTGTCCATAACTGCTTGTTCTCGGCGGATAAAATCTTCGCTGTTCTCGCCCTTGCTGACAACGAGTTCCTTGGGCATCAACTCAACATCCTGCGCCATTTTTGCATACCAATACCATGGCAAATTCGCTTCGCCCATTCGAACCGTCGTGAGCATGAAGGCGCCGGTCTCGTCTTTTTTGCCGCCTTCCACTTGAATCATCGGCCCCAACTCAATCGCTGAACCTGGACGACTCACGTAATAATTCGTTGGTACAAAAAAAGAAATACCCAACAAGACAAAAACCAAGGCAAGTATCCAGCTAAAGCCTCTGGTTCCTGTAGATCTGCGTCTGTTGGCATAAAGCTGTTCCTCACTCATTCTTGCGCCTCCCAATTTGCAATTAGTTCCCGAATGCGTTCGATATGTTCAGTTCCCGCACGTTCGCCTAGCTCGATAATTTCTTCGACACCCGTGTACGCGATACTGCTATAGTGTCCAACATCCGGCCTGATTACGATGTCTGCTGCAATGATTCGATGTCGCAGAATTTCCCTTTCCATCACATCAATCGTCTGGGCGATGACATCAAAAATACTTTTGACCTCCATCCGTGTATCGAATTGGGCGACATCTACCGCAATCACGATATCGGCACCCATTTCACGCAGCACCGTCACAGGCACACGATCAATGACTCCTCCGTCGACTAAAAGCCGCCCCCCTACTTTTTCAGGTACGAAGATGCCTGGAATGGATATACTCGCCCTCACCGCTTGATCAATCGGGCCTTCACGAAAAACGACTCGCTCTCCAGATTCAATATCTGTTGCCACAATAGCAAGTGGCTTGTTCAGCTCTTCCAAGCGCTTTCCGTGCGTTAATAGACGAATTAATTGCTTGATCTTCTCCCCTGTAACAAACCCCATACTGGGTACAGTCAAATCGAGCCAATGCTTGCGTTTTAAATTAAGGGCAAGCTTTCCCATCATGTGCGGTTCAATTCCGTTGGCATAGACGGCTCCAATCAGACTACCCATACTGGAGCCAGCCAGCATATCAATCTGGATGCCATGTGCTTCTAGCGCACTCAATACACCAATATGCGCAAAACCGCGAGCGCCCCCAGAACCCAGAGCTACACCCACGATTGGTTTACGCTTTGTCTCCATGGAAAAACCCCTCCCCCGTAACTAGCCTATGTGGTAAATCGCTGTACCTTTCACACTTGGGAGATATTCGTCGACCAAGCTTACGCATAGTTCTCCCGCCTGCCACGTAGACATGTACTACTACTTTTCTTCGATTCAGGAGGAATCCATGTCACGCCATTCACCCGTACTTACTTTGTTGCTCGCCATCTCGACAGTTTTTATTGTTATTTCGTTGATTGCTTACTCGCAGATTTCTTTTGAAGCTGCCGTACGCGGTCTGAAAATATGGTGGGAGGTAGTTTTCCCCTCTACCCTTCCCTTTATTGTGCTGTCTGAGGTGTTGATGGGTCTGGGCGTCGTACATTTCGTCGGCGTGTTACTGGAGCCATTAATGCGCCCACTGTTTAACGTTCCAGGCACTGGCGGGTTCGTATTGGCTATGGGCTTTTCATCCGGCTATCCGGTAGCCGCAAAGCTGACAACACGCCTGCGTCTGCAAGGCAATGTGACGAAGGCTGAGGGTGAACGTCTCGTCTCTTTTACAACGACGGGAGACCCCTTATTCGTCATGGGAGCAGTGGCAATCGGATTTTTTCACAGTGAGCAAATGGGCATCACGCTAGCTGTAACTCATTATTTGTCAGCTGTACTCATGGGCGTACTCTATCGTTTTCATGCACCTTTTGCCATTACTTCAGCCCCATTGGAGAAAAATTCACTTCCACTACCTTTACGCGCTTTGCAAGCGATGCATCGGGCACGTGTCCGCGATGGACGTCCGTTCGGAAGATTAATGGGAGAAGCTGTGCAATCCGCCCTGAATACATTGCTCATGATCGGAGGCTTCATCATTGTTTTCTCGGTATTAATTCAACTATTCTCCACGATTCATCTGACACAGATCATCAGTACGCTTCTCTCGATCATTCTCGGTCCCTTTGGTTTTCCACCAACTTTTTCCCAAGCAATCGTGGCTGGATTGTTCGAAGTAACTCTCGGCGCACAAGCAGCGAGCATTGTGCCTGACAATGTTTCCTTGGTCTGGAAAGCGGCCATTGCCAGCGCGATATTGTCCTGGGGCGGCTTGAGTGTTCACGCGCAGGTCGCGAGTATCTTGAGTGAAACGGATATTCGTGTCGCCCCCTACTTGATTGCCAGAGCGCTGCACGCGTTTCTAGCTGGGATTCTGACCTTTGTCTTTTGGGGTCCTCTTGCCACAGTCAGCTCCTGGTTCGTGGAGAAAGCCGTCCCCGTATTTGTGCAGGTGAAATCTGAGATTCCGGAAACAAATTGGTGGGAGACCTTGCTGCTATCAGGGGGAATCGCCATCGGCGTCGGTGCGATTCTGTTATGTACCAGCCTGACTCTTTCGCGCATGAACCGCAGCAAGACGCGATAATCTACTCCGCCATTTTTCGCTTCAGTGCCTCTTCGACGACCGGGGGCACCAAATCGACGACACTCGCCTTGTATTTCGCAACTTCCTTTACAATACTTGAACTCAAGTATGAATATTGATTGTTTGTCATCATGAAAAACGTTTCGATATTTTCATCGAGCTTTTTATTAATCGAGGCGACTTGCATCTCATATTCAAAATCTGAAACAGCGCGAAGACCACGAATGATCACCTGCGCGCCCTTTTTGTTCATATAGTCAATCAACAAGCCGTCAAATGAGTCCACTTCTACATTTTTCATGTCAGCGGTTGCCTGACGAAGCAAATCGACACGCTCTTCTACGCTAAACAATGAGTTTTTCTTAGAATTGATCAAGACGGCAACAATGACCTTATCAAAAACGTTGGCACCCCGCGCAATAATGTCGAGATGCCCATAAGTAACAGGGTCGAAGCTTCCTGAACATACGGCGATTGCCATAGCGAGTTATCCTCCCTTGGTGCTCTTTTGCACCTTGATTTGAAAGTTAGGCTTGTGGCTCCAAATCGCAATAATACACGGTAACGGCCGTATCCCCATACTTAGCCGCTCGCTCCTTCACACAATGACCAATCGTATCTGGAAAGGAGTCTGCGATATCATGCTCAGCCACGATCCACGCTCCGTCCGCCAACATCCCCAGCTCCTGCAACATCTCTATTTCTTCGACAATTTTTTGCTGGGCGTACGGCGGGTCCAAAAAGACGAGATCAAATTTTTGATTGCGCGTACTGAGTGTGCGAATGGCACGGTCCGCATCCATCCGATAAAGTTCTGCATAATTGTCTAGCCTGCAAGTGCTGACGTTTTGTTTTACCACGGCAAATGCTTTGTGATCTCGCTCCACGAAAACAGCTCGGTCCGCTCCCCTACTCAATGCCTCGATCCCGAGACCACCTGTTCCTGCGTATAGGTCCAATGCCCACCCGCCATCGAAATACGGACCAATCATATTAAAAATTGATTCTTTGACTTTATCGGTTGTCGGTCTGGTTCCTTTACCCGGAACTGCTGCCAACCGTCTTCCTCTGTGCTCTCCAGCGATGACTCGCATACTCATTTCACCTGTCTGCTTTCCTATGTATGTTGTAAGAGGTTATTCAACGCGTATTGTTAAACGCGATTTTTAAGACTGAGAATGATATCATACTATCACAACTGCATACACCCGTAAAATTAGCAACTGGAAAAATTTATGTGCAAGAAAGGTATACAACCCATTTCGATTGGAAAAGATGATGAATAGCGACGCAACGGTGTCGCTGACAACCGCGGAGAAGACTTACGTTTCCCCATAAGCTCTTCCTCCGGTTTCTCCTCTCCCATAATTGAAAGGCTGTTCACTTTGGCGCACGACGTGTCTGATAGGAGCATTTCGTGCCATCGCTCCCTTCATCGGGAGGAGTTGAACGGCTGCCCCTCGTCATTTGGCGATGGGGTATTTTTTTGTGTGCAGCGCATACTACATGTACCTGCAACACCCCCTACATGTATATTGCCTGAAAGGAGTGAGTCGTTCATGGCAGAAAAGCGACCGTCTGCACAAAAGCTGAAGGCGTCCAAAGCCCAGTCCATTGCGGACCGTACTGGCAAAGAAGTCGAGCTGGCGCGAGACATGCAATCACGTGCAGATCAATCGGACATCGTCAAACATGGGCAGTAGCTATACAAGAGGCCAGCCACTTCGAATCGGCTGGCTTTTTACTTTTCCACCTTCAATTCCCTCGGCATTTCTTCTATGCAGTTACAGATACTATACAAAAATAGCTGTGAAGGAGGTATCCGCCATGCATACGGTGTGGAAGGGCTCGATCAGCTTCGGCCTCGTCAATATACCAGTTCGCATGTTTACTGCAACGGAAGAGCGCGATATTCGCTTTCGCCAACTGCATAAAGAGTGCAATACCCCGATCAAGTACACAAAAATGTGTCCCCACTGCCAGCGCGAGGTTGATACAAGTGAAATCGTCCGTGGCTTCGAATATGAAAAAGGACATTTTGTCATGATTGACGATGAAGATCTGGAAGCCATTACGCCAGAAACACGCAGAGCCATTGAAATTATCGACTTCGTAGACTTGTCAGAGATCGATCCGGTTTATTTTCACAAAAGCTATTTCCTATCCCCACAGGACACTGGTGAAAAAGCATACGCTCTGCTGCGCTCGGCTATGGAACAGACAGGCAAGATCGGCGTTGCACAGGTGACGATGCGCAATCGGCAAAGCCTGGCCGTTATTCGACTGTATGAGCACTGCATCATGCTGGAGACGATCTTCTATCCAGATGAGGTACGTCCCGTCAGTCAAGTGCCTGCCTTGCCAGAAGCCACTGTACCGTTGGCCGAAAACGAACTGAAGATGGCAACTGAGCTCATTAGCAATATGACGATCCCTTTTGATCCTGAAAAATATACAGATGAGTATCGAACTGACCTGCAAAAATTGATTGAGAAAAAACTGGAGGGTCAGGAGATCGCCACAGCACCTACCGTGGCAAGAACCAATGTCATTGATCTCATGCAAGCTCTCAAAGAAAGCTTGGAGTCTACAGCTGGTCAAGCCGCCGTACCCATCAAAATCGAGCCTGAACCGACTCCGTCAAAGCCTGCGCGAAAACGCACCACTGCTGCCTCCTCGTCCGAAAAAGAGCAAGCATCGAAAAAGGCGAGCGCAGCAAAGACTACGACTACTTCTACAACCAAAACACTACGCAAAAAGAAAGCTACCCCTGTTTAATTTGCAACAAAAAAACCTGCCCACTCTGGACAGGTTTTTTTGTATTCGCATCAAGACATCTAGTTTGGTGCCATCTTCCTACATGGTTCAATATGGATATGAACGGCGTTAATGCGATGAATCTTGCGCATCTGTTCTTCAATTTTCTCGGTGATGGTGTGGCTCTCCACCACATTCAGACCGGGATCTACATGGATCACAACATCAACCAGCACGCTGCTTCCATGGTAGCGGGCTTTGATGTCACTGATATCCTTCACTCCCGAAATGGAGGAAATGGTAGTTCGCAGGTCAGCAAGCTTGCTCTCGTCAAAGCCATCTGTCAAACGGTGGGTTGCTTCCCTGAAAATGTCCCAAGCAGTCTTCAAGATGATGAGACCAACAACAAAAGCAGCTAAAGGATCAAGCCAGTGTAATTGGAATTGTGCGCCAGCTACCCCGATAAACGTCCCGATACTGACGAATGCGTCTGAACGGTTGTCAGCGGCTGCTGCATCTAGTGCTTGGCTATTTGTTTTGATGGCGAGCTTTTTATTGTAGCGATAGACGAAAAGCATGATGACTGCGGTTGCAAGTGCTGTCCACCCTGCCAACAGGTCAGGTGCCGCATGCTGTGGGTCTAATAAGGATGGTACGGCATTCGTAACGACTTGAACTCCGACAAATAGCATAATAAATGATGCGACAAGTGCTGAAATCGTCTCCGCCCGAAAATGGCCATACGGGTGATCTTTATCAGGTGGTTTCCTTGCAATACGCAGCCCGATTAAAACAGCAATCGATGCGACGACATCCGTTGAGTTGTTAAGACCATCAGCCATTAAAGCTTCCGACGCAGTAACATACGCAACTCCTATTTTTAATACAGAGCAGAATATGTAGGCGAAAATACTCACCCACGCTCCACGTTCTCCTTGTTTTAGATCCGAATAAACATCCATACCTCATCACCTCAAAATACTTCTCCATCCTGCTTCGAAAACGAGAAAAATCAAAGCGCTGGAAGCAGTTGCTTTTTTTCGAACTTCATCGTAACAGATAGGATTCATGTGGGTCTACAGAAACAGTTTTAGTCCGATTCATGAGAATAGGGGGGAGGAAAATGTGTTGCACACCCGCAATATTTTCACTGGAAAATTTCCCTTGAAATTCATTGGACTTCCCGTTATCCTATTCTTGCAATCCAAAATAAAAAAGCACGGGAGCTTGGAATTCACCAGGCTGAGAGGATGGTACTGTGCCATCGACCGTTGAACCTGAACTGGGTAATGCCAGCGGAGGAATGTCATATACGACACGAAAAGATGCGTGTATCTTTAGGATTAGGATACCCGTTTCTTCTCTACTCTCGCGTTGGCGTCGCATGTTGTTATGCGGCGCTTTTTCGTGGGATGTTTCTTTCGCCTCCCTAAACGGTTCTCGCTTTCGTGCAACCAAAACAAGGAGGTTTTTCTTATGTCATTGGTGTCATCTTTTCCAGGCAGTCACAAAGTATACGAAATAGGTAGTCGTGCGGACATTCGCGTCCCGATGCGAGAGATTTCTCTTCATCCTACCGAAGGATTGTCTGGCTCCACACCCAATCCTCCTCTTCGCGTGTACGATACGAGTGGCGAATATACCGCAACGGGGTACGTTCCTGACATTCAAGCAGGACTGCCCTCCATCCGCCACATGTGGATCGATGAGCGAAATGATGCGGAAACGTATGTCGGTCGCGAACCACAACTAGTTGACGACGGCATCCGAAACGAAGAAAAGGCAGCCACCCTCCCCACTTTCCCTCGAGAGGGCTACAAACCAAAACGGGCAAAGCCAGGGAAAAATGTTACCCAGCTTCATTATGCCCGAAAAAATATCATCACACCGGAAATGGAATACGTTGCCATTCGCGAGGGTGTCTCCCCTGAATTTGTACGGGCAGAAATTGCCGCTGGACGTGCGATTCTCCCTTCTAACGTCAATCATCCAGAAAGCGAGCCGATGATCATTGGCCGCAACTTTCATGTCAAAATCAATGCCAACATCGGAACGTCAGCTGTCAGCTCTTCGATGGAAGAAGAAGTCGAAAAAATGATTTGGTCGGTCCGTTGGGGTGCCGACACTATCATGGACCTCTCGACGGGAAAACATATACACACCACGCGGGAGTGGATTATCCGCAATAGTCCCGTTCCAGTCGGTACTGTCCCGATTTATCAAGCACTTGAAAAAGTAAATGGGAAAGCCGAGGATTTGACATGGGAGGTTTACCGAGACACCTTGATTGAGCAAGCAGAACAAGGCGTCGATTACTTCACCATTCATGCTGGTGTTCTCTTGCGCTACATTCCTATGACCGCTAACCGTGTTACCGGTATCGTCTCTCGCGGCGGATCGATTTTGGCCGCATGGTGCCTGGCCCATCATGAGGAAAACTTTTTGTATACGCATTTCGCTGAAATTTGCGAAATTCTGAAGGCCTACGACATTTGTGTATCCCTTGGAGATGGACTACGTCCTGGCTCTATCGCGGATGCGAATGACGAGGCGCAGTTCGCGGAGCTTGAAACATTGGGAGAACTCACAAAAATTGCGTGGGAACACGACGTACAAGTCATGATTGAAGGCCCTGGTCACGTCCCCATGCATCTCATTCGCGAAAATATGGATAAACAGTTATCCATTTGCCATGAGGCTCCTTTTTACACACTGGGGCCACTCACGACAGATATTGCTCCCGGCTATGATCACATCACTTCAGCGATTGGCGCCGCCATGATCGGATGGTTCGGAACAGCGATGCTCTGCTACGTAACACCTAAGGAGCACCTCGGTCTACCCAATAAAGAGGATGTCCGCAACGGTTTAATCGCATACAAAATCGCAGCGCATGCCGCTGATCTTGCAAAAGGACATCCGCGAGCAAAACAGCGTGACGACGCCTTATCCAAAGCTCGTTTTGATTTTCGCTGGAACGATCAATTCAATTTGTCTCTGGACCCAGAACGCGCCCGCGAATATCACGACGAAACATTGCCAGCAGAAGCCGCCAAGTCAGCCCATTTTTGTTCCATGTGCGGACCAAAATTTTGCAGCATGAAAATTTCGCACGACATTCGTCACATTGCCAATGAACAAGGGGGTGCCCAAGACCCCGCCATTCTTGCAGGGATGCAGGAAAAATCGCGTGAGTTCCGCGAACAAGGAAGCCGTTTGTACCAGCCGTAATGAAGGAGGAAGCCTATGGAGGAAGCCAGTCGTTTACGCGAAAAGATCAGTCGATTAGAAGCTGAGCTAGAGCAATTTAAACAACAATTGCGGCTGATTCAACAGGACTGCAGCCACGTCTATATCGAAACTCCACTTACGCGAACCTGCTCGAAGTGCCTGCAAACCGAAAGCCTTTATTATTAATAGAAAAAGGTCGAAATCCCTTTGGTGGATCTCGACCTTTTTTCTTGCTTATTTCGTCATTCCAACTTGCAATGGAAGTCCTTCTTTATAATAGAGAGAGGGCGATAGCAGAATGAAGAAAATATGGATATGCAGAAAGCCTTGCTTCTTCAAAATGCCGTGTATGGCACTAGCAATCGCGTCATGCTGCTTTTGTTCACGGGGAAACATCATGATCTCTACAGACAAAGGACTGTTCGTCAATTGCTCTACCTGAAGCAGCTCTAATTTCACCTTTTCCTGAGCTACTTCAGCAATTTTGGAAAACTCTTCTATAAGAATCTGAGAAATGGGCTCTATGTCTTGCTTCGCAAAGCCTTTAAACCGAAGAAACGGCAAGTCAATTCCTTCTTTCGTAAATGAGTTCGCACAGTCATTATAAACATGTCTCTAATTGTATATCAATGAAAAAAGGATTAAAGAAAGTGAACAACAAACATTCCCAACTGGAGCAAGAGACGCAAAGAGGGCCATATCAGAGAGCAGCTCCCTTCCCATGAGGTGTGGTGGACGTACCACGGAAGGAGGAAGCAGCTCAACCAGATACAGCCCAATCCGCTGACCCATTGGTTACTTTATACACGTAGTATAGCCCGAATTCAATACTTAATCAATGAAAAAGTTTCGTAAAATTCTAACAGGAGTTCATCCGACAGCACCACTCGTATAGATTATGCCTATCCGTGAAACTGTATTAGAAAACCGGGCACGTCCCAACTAAACATAAAGGTGGCAGCTATGGAACTAACTCCGCTTTTTCCTTTTGAGCCTATCAGCACGGAAGCTATACCTGTAGGACCACAATGGATAGGCCAAGTGAAATGGGATGGTGTTCGCATTCTTACCTACTACGATGGACAAGAGGTCAAACTGTTCAACAGAAAATTAAATGAACGGACTTTCCATTATCCAGAAGTAACCGATCTTCGGTCGTATTGTCATGCCGATTCTGTGATTTTGGATGGGGAAATAATCGCTCTCGGCCCGGACGGAAAGCCTTCTTTTTACGAGGTCATGAAAAGAGACGGGCTGCGCCGTTTAGAGAAGGTCTCCCAGATACAAAAGCTTGTCCCTGTTACATACATGGTTTTCGATGTCCTGTACTGGAATGATGAATGGGTAACTTCCTACCCACTATCAGAGCGACAACAAATACTCGCAAAAATCATCACTCCTACTTCTCATGTGCAGCTCGTTGAAAATTTTGCTGATGGAGACGCTCTTTACCGTGTCATAGAAGCTCAAGGCATGGAAGGAATCATGATGAAGGATGCGTCGAGCAGCTACTTGATCAATGGGAAAGATCAACGCTGGAGAAAGAAAAAGTATTACCGGGATCTCATCGCTGTCGTAGGCGGCGTGACGCTTCGGAATCAGATTGTCAATTCGTTGCTTCTGGGCCTGTTTGATCAACAAGGTTCTTTTTGGTACATCGGCCATGCAGGTACTGGAAAATTGACGCAAACGGACTGGCGCGCTTTAACGGAGCGAATACAGCCCCTCGTCCAACAGAAGATGTCTTTTGTTAACAAGCCACCACGCGTAGCCAATACTTTATGGATACAGCCGGAAATTACCGTCAAAATCAAATTTGCAGAGTGGAAAGAAGGGCATTCCTTGCGACAGCCAAGCATACAAGGCTTTGTGGATGTCCCTCCCCACCAGTGTGTTTTGGAGTAAGGAACCCCTTGACTTTCGACCTCATTGTCGAAACGAACCAGACTGTTTTGCTTTCCCCAGCTTTTGCTTGCCATGATTAAGAGCCTGCATTTCCCCGTAGCTCGTCAACAGCGCTATCAGTAAGAGGGCAATATACGCAACGGCTGTCGCCACCCCTCCAACCGCTGATTTATCCTTGAAAAAGTCCCCAATCAAAATCACGATCACACAACCACTCAAACAGACTGTCGTGGTCCATACCATCGACCGGTAAAATCGATAAAGCTTCGTTCCTTCGGGAATGAGGCTTTGCTCTCTTCCTTTGTTCTTTCGCCTTACGTGAATGAGCAAAAAGATCGCCAACGGGAATTGAAAGACGAGCACGAACAACGGCAAGCTATAACTAATAAATTGATCGATATTCGCTACATTTGGAAACGCAAATATGGACGATACAACGATGAACCATCCACACGGAGCATTGAATGTATTGTAATGCCGCTGTCCCCCAAATGATCCCACCCCCACTAAAAATGCCAAGTAAGCGACTATGACTTTAATTGTGAAAGCCGGGAACCAAACACTAAAGAGGATCATTTCGACCCTGTCCAGAAAATCTGTGACGTGGATTTGCTGGACGAGAATATAGATGGGGAAATTCAGTCGACTAGCGATAATGAAGCCCATCACCCCGAGCAAGACAAGCAACATAATCGTCGTCCCAAAGCCAACAATGATGATCCCGTGTTTCATCGCAGCATAAAATAGTCGCGGCTCTACAATGGCATGTAAGAACGCCCCAATGAGAAAAATATCACCATATACACCCACTGGTAAAAAGTTGCTAACCACGATCTGATCCAATCTATTGGTTAAGATTGGTTCTAATCGCTCTACGTTGTATTCATTCATCAGCAGGAAATATAACGAAATGCACATGATGAAATAAAGAGGAAAATAAAACTCATTTACTCGCGCCGCCACCTCAAGACTCGTTTTGCCATAGTACATCATCAGCAGGACGAAGACGAGTAAGATGACCTCCAATGGTGTGGAAGGCAATAAAGAGATATGTAAAAAATCAGCAGCCCCTTTAATATCGATCGCCAGAATGATCCAAATGTAAAACAAAATGAGGAGATTGATAACTCCACCAATCCACTTCCCGCCAATAATAAACAAGATTTCAAAGATATTCTTCCCAGGGTAAGCCTCCACCAGCTCACTCAAAACGTAGGCGATAAAAATCGCATAAAAGATGGGAAAAATTTGAGAGAACCACCCATCCATCCTCGCTACCTGAACGACAGACCGCAAGAAACCGATCATCATTCCTGTCATCAAGACACTGCCGACGAGCCAGGCAATTTGTCGATGATTGACAACTTGCTTGTGAATCATACTTGGGCCTCCTTATACGAACTGATCCACCCACCGTTTCACATAAGGCGAGAACATATTCATGATATTACTCGTGGGCAGGATTTGATAATACTGGAATTGCAATGCAATCAGAAAAACAATGGTTAAGGTGTAGAAAATAACAATGACTCGCTGCTGTCTTCCATCCATACCTTTTCGCTTCAGGATGAATTCTCCAATGGAAAGTAACAGCATGAAGACAAAAAAGACCAGAAATATTCTATTCATGATCATCTTCACCTTTGGTTATATTCTTCGTTGTCTGTCCGAAATTGACCACGTTCACTTTGGACCGGATTTCATATGTGATTTTCGGAAGCTCCTCATTCCACCTGTTCCGATATCGGTATCGCCACTCTCGCGGATAGTTCCTTGACAATGCGATTCCTAAGCCAATGAAATCTGTATGTTTCTTTTGTATCGTTTGCATCATATGGTTTACACCGTTATTGATTTGCTCGACGAGCTTCGCTTGCAGCATTCTAATATTTTTCTCTTCCTCGAGATCGAGGTTTGACAAATTCTCCACCACAACGGCAGAAGCGTAAAGATCAATTTTGAAATGGACGTGGCCTTTCTTGATCACGGGCTTGATATTTGCCCTTCCTTTCGAAAGAGTTATCGTAAGCCGTTCGTGCTTGTTAAGGGACAGCACAACAGAAAACGGTGTAAAATCGCGTTGGAACAATCGCAAACCGAGCAGTTCTTTGGGCTTCACGATGGTTACGAGCTTGTCACGTCGAAATAAGCCAACCCCCGTCGCCTCTATTTCTTTTGACTTTCCTTTCGGATGGGAATCGACTGCTGCCAGAACGGGCAAGATGGCATCAACCCCTGGTGTACCGAGCATCTGAGCCACATCCTTCAACGTTACCGTAATGCCCCCCATCTTGACCAACTCACGCATCGCTTCTCCTGAAAAGCGTTCAAATTGCGGCTGTGCGGTTAGTAATTCAATTGCTTTGCCTTTTGTCATGACAATGTAAGCTGTCAGTCTGTTTTCCGGAAAACGCGCCACAATATCCAGCACATCTGACATTCCGTCCTTTGCTAGTTCTTCGCCTATGACGATCATCCGGTGATGGGAGTAGTAAATTTCCCGAGACATTCTTGCTTGGATCAATCCATTCGCTTCCCGAATCGTCCTGCCTACTGCGGAATCGACGTAATAACTCTTATCACCACTTGTCCCCCCACCACCTCCGGACTGGGCGCCTAGGCTACTGACCAGAGGGACCTGAATGGATAACCGATACCTGCCGTCTGGTTCCTTATCCATCGCCATTGCAATGACGATAGCCATATCATTTACTTCACGGCGATCCCAACAGCCAGATACCAGGAACATACAGAGCGACACCACCAAAATGCGGGTCACAGCCTTCACGATTGTCCCTCCTCGTTTGGATGACGGTTTCCTGTCACCCCTGATTGCCCTCCTCTTTGCTGAATAGAATTAGCAAAACCATTGTTCATACGCCTAGCATTTTGTACACCCAAAAAGCTCGGGCGTTTTTCCATCATCGACCATGGAGCCCTCATCAGTACGTCTTTGAGATCGCCGATCGACATCGGGCCTAGCGGCGATAAATAAGGGACACCAAAAGAGCGCAGGTTGGCCATATGACCAAGGATGAGCAATAACGCTACCAGCATTCCATAGATGCCGAGGATCGAAGCCGCAATCATGATCGGAAAACGCAGCATTCGGAGTGAAATCGATGCATTAAAATGTGGGATCGTAAACGAGGCAATCCCTGTAAGCGATACAACGATAACCATGGGGGCAGAAACAATCCCTGCCTGCACGGCTGCCTGACCAACGACCAGCGCACCTAAAATACTGACAGCTTGCCCGACCGTTTTCGGAAGACGAATCCCCGCTTCTCGCAAGGCTTCAAAAGAAATTTCCATAATAAAAGCCTCCACGATAGCTGGAAAAGGAATGGACTCGCGCGCAGCCGCAATACTTAACAGGAGCGTGGTCGGTAGCATCTGTTGATGATAAGTCGTAATGGCCACATATAAAGCAGGGGTAATGAGCGAAATGATGAGAAATACATATCGCAGCAGTCGAACAAGGGTAGCCATTTGAAATCGCTCGTAATAATCCTCGCTGGCCTGCATCATCATCCAAAACGTAACAGGCACGATCAAAACCATCGGTGTCCCATCCACAAATATCGCGACACGCCCCTCCAGCAATGCCGCAGCAACCGTGTCTGGGCGCTCGGAATACATCACCTGAGGGAAAGGCGAGTACGTGTTATCCTGAATCATCTCTTCGATATATCCGCTTTCCAGCACAGCATCTAAATTGATCTTACTGATTCGACCAGTGACCTCCTGTACGATCTCTGGATCAGCAATCCCATCCAGAAAGGCAACCACCAGATTGGTGTTCGTCTCACGTCCAACTACCAAGGACTTCATTTTCAATCGAGGTGTTCGCAATTTGCGCCGCAGCATCGACGTGTTCGTGCGAATATTTTCGATAAAGCCCTCACGCGGCCCCCTTACGACCGCTTCTCCTTCTGGTTCGTTAACTGAACGTTTTTCTGCTCCACGAATGCCGAGTGTCAATGCTTCTGTATTCCCCTCTACAAGAATGCCTGTATCACCTGAGAGCACAGCTTGTAGCAGCTTTTTATAATCGTCTACTCTTCCCATCTGCGAAACGGGCAAAAGTGACTCTTCTATCACTTTTATATCTTCATCGCCGTCCTCAAGCACCATTAACGATTTCAGTGCAGAATTGACCTCTTTGGTATCAATTAGCCCATCTACGAAGACAGCAATCGCTCGGACACTGTTTTTTTGGCAGAATTCTCGTATAACAAAATCGGAGCAATCCGCGAACATTTTTTTCAACAGTTCAATGTTCTCTTCCAATCGAGGCGAAATCGGTATACCTTCCAGCTCAATCAAGCTGCAGGCATTCATTGTCTCAATCAGTTCTTTCATTTTATCTTTCTTCTTGAATTTCATTTCATCACCAACCACTGGAAATCTACCCGTATTATGGTTGATCGACAGGGAATATATGCAAAGAGGTATTCCTTTTACATAGAGAACCACGGATGGGAGATAGTAGGAACACCTACTACCTTTTCAAAAGAAGGTGAAAACATCATTGCGTCCTGCAACAAAAGAGTACGAGCTGACGATTGACAATCATACATTGTCGATTACAAATCCTGACAAGCCTCTATGGCCACAGGCCAAGGTAAGCAAGCTAGATTACTTGCGCTATTTGCTGGTTGTCGCAGCCCCACTCCTACGGTATAGCAAAGATCGACTCTTAACCGTCATTCGCTACCCTCACGGAGTTGGCGACAAGCACTTCTATCAAAAAAACGCCCCTGACTATGCGCCGGACTGGATACAAACGCATACGTGGGAAAATGTTCGTTACGTCCTGTGCAATGACCGGGCGACACTCGTGTGGATGGCAAATCAAGCAGCATTGGAGTGGCACGTCTCCTTTCACCTCGCCAAGGATGAGACTCCGACAGAGCTCGTTTTTGACCTCGACCCTTCCACAGATGATTTTGCCGTAGTGATAGAATCTGCCCTCTTGCTGAAACAACTGCTCGATGAATTACAGCTGCCTTCATGGGTCAAAACATCTGGTTCCAGCGGCTTGCAAATATACATTCCGATTGAACTCCGCTATACGTTCGAACAGACACGCCAGGTCGGACATTTTATCGCAGCCTATTTAGTCAGCAAGCATCCCTCACTATTAACTATCGAGCGCTTAGTGAAAAATCGGGGAGATAAGCTGTACATTGACTATTTGCAACACTGGCGGGGGAAAACATTGCCAGTACCTTATTCTACCCGTGCAAAAGAACAGGCAACCGTATCAACACCACTCCTGTGGGAGGAGGTTCCCCATTGTCATCCCACAGACTTCACCGTTTATTCGGTGCCCAAACGGCTGGAAACGTTCGGAGATTTATTCTCATCCGTATCTGCTCCGACGAAACGAGCCTCCCTTGATGCCATCCTCGGCTTTTTGCAGTCCCAGTAAGCCATTAGTTGGAATCCAGCAACGTATTTGTGCTATACTTGGCACAGATGTTTTGAGGCAAGGAGGCACATTCATGATTGATCCGATCGCAATTGCAATCGGCCCCTTAAAGATTCACTGGTATGGCATTATTATGGGGCTGGCGTTTTTCTTGGGTACTTATCTCGCACGCTACAATTCCAAACGTTCTGGCATTGATCCTGATCACGTCTTGAACATGGTGGTTCTGATCATTCCAGCAGCCATCGTTTGTGCAAGATTGTATTATGTAACGTTTGAATGGGAGCAGTACAAAGACAATCCACTGGACATCTTTGCAGTTTGGCAAGGCGGTTTGGCTATTCACGGTGGATTAATCGGTGGTGTTCTGGCAGGAAGCTGGTATATTCGAAAACATAATCTGCCGTTCCTTCGTTTGGCTGACATTTTTATGCCCAGCGTTATTCTGGGGCAGGCTATCGGACGTTGGGGTAACTTTATTAACCAGGAAGCACATGGTGATGTTGTTTCTGCCGAATTCATGGAGAAGTTCCCTGCATTCATCCGCGAGCAAATGTTTATCGGCGGACAATACTACCACCCTACGTTCTTGTACGAATCGCTATGGAACCTCCTCGTTTTCGCCATTCTCATGTTCATGCTGTACCGATTCAAAAAATTCGATGGACAGGTCTTGTTCAGCTACATGATTCTGTATTCAATCGGTCGCTTCTACATTGAGGGAATGCGTACAGACAGTCTGTTAATAGCCGATACCCTACGTGTCGCTCAATTAGTCAGCCTGTGCTTAATTGCTGCCGGTGTCATCTTGTTGCTCGTGTTTGCACGTAAAAGCAAGCAGACAGGACATTCCCAAAACTCGATCGAATAACGTCAACATGCCATATCCATTGCCACTCAGGTCAGTCCGACTGGGTGGTTTTTTCTTTGCCTTGTCTGAATTGTCGCAATGCAGGCAATAACTAGGAGAAAGAATGACAAAGGAGGGGAATCAGATGGATGATGGAATTTTGGAGGAGTATCTCGATCGCTACGTACGTATTCATTTTGCTCCAGGTATGATCGGCCAAGGATTATCCGCATATGCAGAAGGCAAATTGTATGATTACAGCCCAAATGGCATATTAATTGAAGAGCGGGATGGCTCACTGGATTATATCCCATTCTCTGCTGTACGCCTCGTGCAAATTAAACCCAAGCCCGGTCTATGGGAGCGATTAACTGGATCAAGTTAATGAAAAAGACACCTTCCCGCGTACTCTACACGGAAAGGTGTCTGTTATCTGTTGGATAAAGCTGTAGCTCTACAGGAATACGTCAAACACGACGTAGCATGCAGCAGCCAAAAGTCCTGTAATCGGAAGGGTAATGACCCAAGTGACCAAGATTCGGCCAGCCAGGCCCCATTTTACTGCGTTCAGCTTTTGCGATGCCCCAACCCCCAAGATGGCGGATGTGATCACGTGCGTTGTGCTCACCGGCAGTTTCAAAGCTGTAAAGATTGTGATAATCAAGGCAGAAGACAAGTCTGCTGAGAAACCGGAAACTGGCTTGATTTTCATAATCTTACCACCCAAGGTCTTGATGATACGCCATCCACCAAAAGCTGTACCTAAAGCCATTGCAATAGCAGCTGATAGTTTTACCCACAGTGGAATGACGAATTCGCCCGGCGCTTGAATCAAGAATCCACCAGAAATCAGAGCAAGGGTGATTACGCCCATTGTTTTTTGTGCATCGTTGGCTCCATGGCTGAAGGCCTGCCAAGCTGCTGACACTACTTGCATCGAACGGAAACCTCGATTGGTTTTGTGGTAGGCTGAGTTACGAACAAACCAAGAAACAAGCTTGATCACGACAAAACCAACAGCAAACGCAACAAGCGGGGATACGATCAACGCTTGGATAATGCTAATGAAGCCTGACCAGTTAATGGCACCACTTCCTGCGGCACCAAAAGCAGCACCTGCAACGCCTCCGATAATCGCGTGCGAGGACGAGCTAGGAATTCCGAACCACCAGGTGATTAGGTTCCACAAAATCGCAGATGTCAACGCGGCCAAAACGACGACCAATCCATTTTCCAGCTTGAACGGATCGGTAATGCCTCCCCCGATTGTCTTCGCTACACCCGTATACGAGAGTGCCCCGAGTAAGTTACACACGGATGCAATAATAATCGCGGTTTTCGGACTTAATGCACGCGTCGAAACAGAAGTCGCAATCGCGTTCGCCGTATCATGAAAACCATTGATAAAGTCAAAAGCTAGCGCCATGATGACGACGAGTACGAGAATAATCACCTCTGGCGAAAGATCAGGCATTCTTTAACACGATCCCTTCTACCAGGTTGGAGACGTCCTCAGCGAAGTCAGCACAGTCTTCGAGTTTATCATAAATCTCTTTGAGTTTGATCGCTTCCATTGGGTTGGTATCAGGAGAATTCAACAAATCAGATACCATTTTGCGGTAGTTGGAGTCAGATTCATGCTCCAAGTCTTTGATTTCCCCAGCGATTTGTGTAACAACTTTATGATCCAGCTTGCGCAGTGTGCGAATCAGCTCGATCAACTTAGCCGAGCATTTCACCAAAATATTGGCTTGTGCCAATACACGTGGATCTGGTTGAGTCACTTGGTACAGATACATACGATCAGCGACACCGTCAATGTAGTCGATCATCGAGTCCATCGTATGAGCGAGCTGGTGAATGTCTTCACGCTCAAGCGGAGTGATAAAAGTAGAGTTCAACTCGTTCATGATACGACGAACGATTTCGTCTCCTTCTTTCTCGACAGCCTTGATTGCCTTAACCTTTGTTTCTAGATCTTGATAGTTTCCTATCATTTCATAGAAAAGATGAGTTCCTTTGTGCACAGTGGCAATCTGCTGCTCGAACAGATCAAAGAAGATATACTTGTTTGATTTCAACATACGGGACTTCTTCACTCCTTTGAATAAATGACACCTAACAGATTATATCGAAAGTTATTGTTTCCGTAAATTTAAAATCAAGGTCAAGTGTGTATATTTTTCTTTAAGGAATTATTAAGTTTTTGTAAATGCTCTTTACAATCAAAAAAAACACCCGTGTCAAGAGAGCTGACGAGTGTTAGTTTTGCCAATATTTATCATTTCATTCGAAGCGACCATCATGCAGTCTTTCCTTTTTTTCGCTTCATACATAAGCATATCTGCTTTTTTCGCTAACTCTTCCGCTGTTGAAGCATGGTGAGGATACGAGGCTACTCCGATACTGACCGTGACACCTGAAAGAGCGTTTCTGACTTGATTTTGAATTCGTTCTCCGATTGCGAGCCCTCTTAATGTGTCTGTATGTGTTAACAGGACGACGAATTCTTCCCCACCCCATCTTCCAACCGTATCTTGTTTACGAACACTTGCTTGCAGGAGTCTTGCAAATTGGCAAAGGAGTCGGTCGCCTTCCAAATGGCCATATGAATCATTGAATATTTTGAAATTATCCAAATCAATAAACAATAAAGTAACAGATTGATGATTGCTTTTTGCCAACTCTACTTCTTCAACCAACTTGTCCAGAAATCTGCGATTGACGAGAACGCCTGTAAGTGAATCGTGATACGCCATCTGCCGCAACTGATCTACATATTTACCTATTTGATAGGCAGCAAGCGTCTGAATGACAGACACAAGTAAAAGAAAGACAATCATACTCTCATCCGTCGGCAATCCGTATCCGATTAACCAAACCGAGATCATCACACAGGACACACCCAAGCTAATCCAGCGTGAGCCCAAAGTACACTACCCCCAATCTATCCGATGTAAACCCTCTTTCATTCCGGACATTAGACCTATCTAAAAAAAGATTTAGTAGGTCTTTTTTCGTATAATCAGGAATATTTTACCTATCTTTTTTTGTAAGTTCAAGCAAAACCACGAAACTGTCACTTATTCATTCAAACGAATCTTGGAAAAAATCCTGACAACCAGCCTGTGGTCTATACACATGCTGCAAGATGAATTGGAACCAATTGGAAGGGACAAGCTAATGGCTAATAAAAACAGACGGGAGTGAATGAATGTATGCCCCGTATTGAAGCAGTAGCTACAGCAGTACCTCCCCACGAGATTACACAAGAGGATTCCATGAAGCTGGCACGCTTATTCTTTCAAGATGCATTTCCCGACATAGACCGCTTGTTACACGTATTTGCACACAGTCACATTCAAAAGCGACATTTTAGCATGCCAATGGATTGGTTTTTGGAGGACCGGCCATTTGCAGAGAAAAATCAATTGTATATCGAGCATGCGGAAGCCTTGGCAGAGGAAGCAGCCCGAAAGTGTTTGACAAAAGCTGGTGTCGAGCCGTCATCCATCGAATGTCTGATGTTTGTATCCAGCACAGGAATTGCGACCCCAAGCCTTGATTCCCGCTTGCTCCACCGTTTAGGACTCCGTCCGCAAGCAACCCGTGTCCCGTTGTGGGGCCTGGGCTGTGCCGGTGGAGCGATGGGATTGTCGCGGGCATGTGAGTACACCCGGGCTTATCCCTCGCGGCGAGTATTGCTTGTGAGCGTAGAACTGTGCGGCTTGACCTTCATCCGACAAGATTTGTCCAAAAGCAATTTGGTCGCAACGTGCCTATTTGGAGATGGAGCGGCAGCCGTATTAATAGAAGGAGACCAAGTCTTGTCCTCCTCTGACGCACCCAAGGTCCAATTCTGTGATGCGCGAACGACAACATGGCCCGATACCGTAGATGTCATGGGATGGAAATTGACCGATCCGGGGTTAAAAGTCATTTTCTCTCGCGACATCCCTACTCTCATTCGTTCTTCGATGCGAGAAAACGTCGAGAGCTTTTTGTCACCGCATGGGATGTCTATTGATCATCTGCGTCATTTCATTTTCCATCCAGGTGGAGCCAAGGTATTAACGGCTTACCAGCGGTCTCTGGGTATTGGCACAGAAGCCACTCGTTTTTCTGAAGATGTCTTAACCCATTTTGGAAACATGTCTTCCCCTACGGTTCTGTTCGTCTTGGAAAAAAGTATGGAGAGGGCGTGGGAGCCAGGAGATCGCGGTTTGGTCGCTGCGCTTGGACCCGGATTTAGCTCCGAGCTGTTACTTCTGGAGGCGAGATAGTCATGTTGCTCTTCTTTGGATTCGTTATGTGTGTAGTCGTGTTGCAGCGGCTGGTTGAGCTTCTCGTTGCCCTGAGGAATGCCCGCTATATCCGCTCGAAAGGGGGCTACGAGGTTGGGGCGAGTCATTACAAATACATCGTCCTTCTTCATCTTCTCTTTATTCTCTCGCTTATTTTCGAAGTGGTGGGTAAAGGTAGCGCCATGGTTTTGCCCTCTTGGTGGGCGGTTCCGTTCAGCCTGTTTTTGATCGCGCAAGGGCTTCGGTACTGGTGTATTCGCAGCTTGGGCAAACGGTGGAATACCCGCATCTTCATACTCCCAGGCGAGGCTCCGATCAAGCGTGGTCCTTATCGGTTCATTCGTCACCCCAACTACTTGGTCGTATCGCTTGAGTTGCTCCTACTCCCCCTGACATTTTCCGCTGTGACAACTGCCTTGACGTTTTCACTCTTGAATGCCTGGCTGCTCCTGCGTATACGGATTCCCTTGGAAGAAGCAAGCATCTACGAGGGTCATAGCGAGTCATAAAAACAAAAAGCCTTTGGCACACGCACATGCCAAAGACTTTTTATGGAGTAAAAGGTTTATCACTTGTCATTCTGCGGGAAAAGAAAAGAAGCTGTTACTCTTTCCCGTGAGGTGGATCAAGTGAATCGTACAACCATAGTGGAGCCTCAGGAGACGAAACGTATCATCGTCCGAGACTTTTTCGCTTTGATTGAAACGGTACCGAACAAGGACGACCAGGCCAGTATTCAAACCTTTCTTCGCTATTTGCAAAGTCTGCTAAGAATCAAGCAAGTCGTTCCTCCGGTTGTGGAAATCATGACGGTCATCAAACAAAACAAGCCACTTCTCTACCACGCGGCACGCAGAATTACTCTTCCTTCAAGCAATCTACACATGCTATTTCAGCTAGAAATGGATATTATGCTTGCACACGAAAGGCTCCGTCAGTACGACAAATGATTTGGGTAGGCTTTGCCTTACCCTTTCAAGTTTTCTGGATTCAGACATTCAAGCTCTGCAATGACAAAACGACCATCTTTGCGAATCAGGACGTCGTCAAACCAGATTTCCCCTCCGCCCCAATCCGGACGCTGGATGGAAACCATGTCCCAGTGCACAGACGATTTGTTCCCATTGTATGCTTCGTCATAGCATTGACCAGGCGTGAAGTGGAAGCTTCCGTCTATTTTTTCGTCAAACAAGATATCTTTCATCGGGTTGCGAATGTAAGGATTCACACCAATAGCGAATTCCCCAACAAATCGCGCTCCCTCGTCCGTATCCAAAATTTGATTCAAGCGTTCGGTATCGTTCGCTGTTGCTTCCACAATTTTGCCATCCTTGAAGGTCAAGCGAACATTTTCGAAAGTGAAGCCGTGGTATGGTGTTGGTGCATTATGAGTGATAACACCATTTACGGAATCCTTCACAGGTGCTGTATACACTTCACCATCTGGTATATTGCGCAGGCCAGCACATTTCACAGCAGGAATGTCCTTGATTGAGAAGGTGAGATCCGTTTCAGGTCCTACCAAGCGTACCTTGTCTGTGCGATTCATCAAGTCAACCAGACTATCCATTGCTTTGTCCATTTTCGCATAATCCAGGTTACATACTTGGAAGTAAAAATCTTCAAAAGCTGCTGTAGACATATTCGCAAGCTGCGCCATGGAAGGATTCGGATAACGAAGAACAACCCACTTCGTTTTCGGTACGCGCACGTTCATCACTGGCAACTCATACAGGCGAGAGTAGATGCTGAGCTTGTCACTTGGAACATCCGCCATCTCATTGATGTTGTTCGCTGCACGAATTCCGATGTAACCTTGCATTTTCTCCATGAGTTCAACTTCATGTTGAGCCATGGTCTTCAACTGCTCTTCATTGCAATTCATTGCGATTTCTCGGCTTACGGCGGGATCAATCAATTGAACATAAGGACTGCCGCCTGCTTTGTAAATCTCACGCACGAGGGCTTGCACCAAATCCGGTGTGTCCCCTTTCGCGTTGATCAAAATGTTTTCCCCTGGCTGTACTCGTACAGAATAGTTAACCAGATTGTACGCTAATTGATCTAATCGTGAGTCTCTCATTCGTGGCACACCCTTTTTAAATTTTCTGATTCCTCTTGTATTTTTACCGATACAATCTACTAAGTCAATAAAAAAATTTTTATCAACGGAATCAAAAGCGGCCAGCCTTCTTGCATCCAGGCTGGCCTTTTCCTATATTTTTACATCGTCTATTCCCTGTCCTCAATGGTTCCCATCTTGTAGATGTCACTGACCAACTCCTGCGTCGTAGCAAGACCAGCCGTATATTCGTCTGCCTCTTGATAATAAACAGCACCGCCTGCATCCTCCGTGCCCAACTCTCTTGCTCTGGATCGAGCCTGATCCTTATCATCACCTGCCATTTTCGTTCCTCCTTTCTTTTGGTTTCTATTCGCTATAGTTTGTACAGGAATCTCCAGATTTACCCGAAAAAAAGACGCCTTGCCCAATCGAGGGACAACGCGTCTTTTGTAAAGGAACTTATTTATTGTTATCGGATTCAGGTGCACTCATTGTCCAACCAGCAGCTGGAGCATTTACAGGAGTGATGCGATTCGTGGTAACAAATTGATCTGTTCCTGGCATCATTGTCCATCCAGCTACAGTAGAGATTACTGGAACGTATTGGCCACTCACCATTACGAACTCATCTTTACCTGGCATCATCATCCAGCCACCTTGTTGAGTCAGCCCTTGAATTGGGTTAACTGTTTGTGGAGCTACTGGTTTTGCTTCTGTTGTAGGTGCAGGTGTAGTTTCAGTTGCAGGCTTTTCTTCAGTCGCAGGTGCTTCAGTAGCTGGCTTTTCGTCGGTTGCAGGTTTTTCTTCTGTAGTCGTTGTTGTTGCTTCTGTTGCAGTAGTCGTTTCAGTAGCTTTTACTGCCTCTTCTGCAAATGCAGCTTGTGTAAACAGAGCTGCTCCTAAGATACAAGAACTCATGATCAGTGTGCTTTTCTTTTTCATATGTGTACACTCCCATTCCCGCGGTACACACTTTTGTCTTGCAAGAATGTCCCCAGACCCGAACTTGATGGCCATGTCTATATGGACTGCTGCATTTTCCTGAGGAAATACGTAAACTGCTCTAACTCGTTGTCGTTCAGATTCTCCAGCAGCTTTCCTACCAGTGCTCTCCTGTCGCACAAAAGTCCTTCCAGAGTCGGAATCGCTTGTTGTGATAATGTGACCCACACTACACGTCGATCTTGTTCGTCTCGGACACGGTCGATAAAACCAGCCTTCACTAACCGATTAAGCGCAATGGTGGTGGCACTATTGGACAGTTTCAAAATGGTCGCCAGCTCAGAAACTGTGCTTCGTCCTTTTTGATGCAGCACTCGTAGCAAGATAAACTGCTTTGGACTGATTGACTCCTCTTCTAGCCAATTGTTAATAAAGAAACGAGCAATTTCGACAAATACTCGATCCAGTTCCTCAAGTTTACTGGCACGGGACATATTGCTCACGACATCACCTATTTTCGGAAAATTAATAATATAAGTACTTTTACTATAAAACTATATAGCCTAAGTACCGGAAGATCAAGAGAACTCCCAAAATTATTTCTTTTCACGAAAGATATGTATGAGCCAGACAAAGTGTTTACCACTTAATATTTTTATTGTAAAACTTATTTCAAGAACATCTTAACTCAAACAGGAAAAACTGACAATAGGTAAGCTTGCAAAATAATGTTACGACTTTTTCAGTTTTACCCAAGAGCCAATTATTTCCTTGAATCATCTTTCGTATCTATTCGTAAAGCATGTATAATGGGAAGACAGCCTTACACACACGAGGCATTTGACTCAGGCATATTTGCCACAGAAACCACATACATAGGAGAATTTCAATGGAACAAACCAACCCTACACCAAAATGGAAAGTGGAATTGCTCGATTGGTTAAAATCGTTTGTCTTGATTGGCGGATTGACTGCCTTTATCTACGTATTTGTCATGGCCCCCTACGTCGTCCAAGGGCGTTCCATGGAAAGTACGTTGCATGACCGCGAGCGCGTCATCGTCAACAAAGCGATTTATTACCTCAAAGAACCGCAACCTGGCGATATCGTCATCATTCATCCAGATGCAACTGGGGACAACTGGATCAAGCGCGTGGTCGCAGTAGCTGGTGACACCGTTGAAGCCAAAAATGATCAAGTGTATGTCAATGGCCAACCTCTCAGTGAAGAGTATTTGGTCGAAAACAAGCTAAAAGCTTCTACAGCAGGTGTGACGTTAACCGAAGATTTTGATCCTGTGAAAATTCCTGAGGGCAGCGTGTTTGTCATGGGAGATAATCGTAACAACAGTATGGACAGCCGCGTCATTGGCCCAGTTCAACTGGATCATGTAGTTGGTCGTGCAGAGGTCGTATACTGGCCGCTGTCCCAGATTCGCCTCCCACGTTAACATTTATTCAGGTAGAAAAAAGCCGCTCCTTAACGGGGCGGCTCTTTTCGTTTCGATGACGTTATTTGTGAGCAACTGCCGCTTCAGAAAAATAATCCTCCAAAGTAAGACCACCTGCCATAATTTCTTTCGCCATCTCCTTCCCTACATAACGCAAATGCCAAGGCTCATACGCATATCCAGTCGTATCTTCCTTGCCTTTCAAGTAACGAATGACGAACCCAAAGTCTGCACAGTTGGCTGCCAGCCATGTTCCTTCAGGTGTCTCAGCAAATGATTCTTCCAAGCGTGTATTTGCATCATATCCGGACACATCCATAGCCAAGCCGGTCTGATGCTCGCTCTTTCCAGGTACGGCACTGTAGGCAGCGGCATGTTCAGCACCTTGCGTCCTTACATACGTTTCGTACAGCGATTTTTGGGTCTTATACGAGCGATAGCCAGAAACGGCGTACAGTTCAATACCTTCTGTCTTTGCTTTGGCAAACAGTTCTTCTAATGCTTGTGCGGCTTCTGCTCTCAGCAATCGCTTCTCAACTTTTTCATCAAAAGGAAACGGCACATTCGGCTCTACCAAATCCGGCGGAATATAATCGGCAGGCAATGCCCGCTGTTTATTTACGACAACCGAGAGATCTGTTTCATTCGTAACGGTTGGCACTCCATCCACATCTTTTATCGTCTCTGCAAGAGATGCCCGTTGAGGACGTGCTGTCTCCTCGTTATTTGGCTCAACTGTCGTTGACTGCGTTCCCTCTCCCGCGGACTGTTCATTCGACTCGCTGGATAACAATCCACTTAATGAGGGAGGTTCACATCCACTGAGTAGTGCTACTGATAGTGCTGCGACGATCGCAAGGCTGCTGGTGCGATTTTTGTTCATGATCGATCCTCCTGGTTCCTTACAGACACATATGTTCTGCTTTACCTTACCATGGAGTTATACGAAAGAAAAGGTAGATAGGTCACACTTTTTCGGTGATATATTCCTCGTTTAGGTTTTTGACAAGCACCGGTAACCATTCATCCAGCGACCAAAATGGGAAGCCCGCGGCTTTAGCCTTACCGTTATCCATGTAAAAGGATGCTACAAATCCAAAGGGAGATGCATCAGAAGCATCTGTCGTTGGCTCCATTCGGGCGGGTTTTCCGACGGTTTGCCCAATCATCTCCATCAACTCAGCAAGCGAAACAGTCCCATCAGAGCACGCATTCACTGGCCCTGTTATGGACGTTGTCGCCACCCATGCCAAAAATTGAGCTGCTTCCTGTGCATGTATGAAGCACATCTTGGCAGCGGGATTCGTGAGACCAATCGGTCGTTCCTCTTGCACATGCTCAATATGAAACCATAGCCGACGGGTGTAATCGTCTTCGGCTAGCACAATCGGAAAACGAACAGCTACAACAGGGAAGGCCTTCTCCTCAAAAAAGACGGCTTCTGCTTGACGTTTGCCTTCTTGATAGGTCGTCTCGTCTCTTGTTTTCCGGTTGATTTCATACGTGAATGGATCAAATGCTTCTTCCTGTAGTGGTTCCTCTGCATAATCGTAGACGGACAAGGTAGAGGTCAAAACGTACTTACCCACTTTCCCCCGAAAAACCTTACACGCATCCATTGCATTTTGAGAGGAATAACAGATGTTATCGTATACTACGTCCCACTGCTCTTCTCCCGCAACTGCCAGTGAATGGACGTCATCACGATCAAGCGTCATTCTTTTGACAGAGGCAGGCAACTCCACTTGGGTAAGCCCCCTTGTTGCCACCGTTACGTCTGCCCCAGCTTCAACAAGAAGCTGGACCAATCGCTTTCCAAAAAATCGCGTTCCTCCGAGTACAAGTACCTTTTTCATTTTTTGCTACACCCTTTCCTTGATTAGCCTACTTTTTGCGATTCAACTCGATGGACCGCTCTCCTTCCTTCCACATGACTGTATAGCCCAGCTTCTCACCAACTTTTTTGACAGGCAGGTAAGGAATTCCCTTCACCATAACCATATCAGACTGGAAGGACGTTACTTTTTGTCCCAACCCTAACAGCAACTTGTTGGCGTGAACATACGCGACTCCATCTATCATCACTTTTTGCTCTGCTGTATATGGGTAGACATTGCCGTTGACTAATAAGTCAAAGGGGCCTTCTTTTTCTTTTGGCGACTGGATTGGCTGAGCAGCCGTATACGCGATGGCATCGACACCGAGAACAGTACCCTCGCGTGTGTTATCCGCTCCGCCGTACATTTTTCCCGTTTCATAATCGTACACAATCGCTTGGACGTTACCAATGTTCGTCGGTTCCTCGGCAAAGACATGACCTTTTGCCATCAATTGCAGGATGACATCTTGGTCAATGCCCGCCTCCCACGTCACATTTGGATAGCTGCTAGAAAAAATACGTGGTGCACGGATGGCATCCTCAATTTCCATTCCATGATCGATCACATTGAGAATCGTCTGCGATACGGAGGCGATAATCGTGGAGCCACCAGGTGAGCCAATTGCTAAAAAAGGCTTCCCGTCTTTTAGCACCATAGTTGGCGTCATGCTCGAACGCGGGCGCTTGCCGGGCTCGACCTGATTGACACCGCCAGGAATCGCGTCAAAATCTGTAAGCTCATTATTGAGCATGAAGCCGTAACCCGGAACCATCACACCGCTTCCAAAAATATCTTCAATGGTCGTCGTATACGCGACGATATTCCCCCATTTGTCCATCACAGAGAAGTGCGTAGTCTGCTTGACCGGAGATTGATCTCTCAGTTTTATGGACACCTCTGGCTTTTTGCCAGGATCGTGCTTCCAAGGGTCTCCTGCCACTACATTGGCATTCGCTGTCTCTTCACGAATGAGCTGACGCCGTTCCTTGATGTATTCGTCTGCAATCAGCCCCTTTTTCGGTACCGGATAAACGTCCTCGTCCGCCATATACGCCGCCCGATCTGCGTAAGCGAGGTGGTTTGCTTCAATCAGATGATGCAAATAGGCTACCGACCCGATTCCGTCCTTTTTGTTATCGTAGCCTTCCATCAGCTTCAAAATCTGAATCAGCGTCAAGCCGCCAGAGCTGGGTGGTGCCATCGAAATCACTTCATATCCGCGATACATGCCACGGACTGGTTCACGCTCTTTTACTTGATACGCCTGCAAATCATCGAGTGTCATGGAGCCACCCGTCCTTTGTACCTCCTCGACGAGGGCCTTGCCAATTTCCCCTTCATACAAGGCATCCGAGCCTTTGTCGCGGATGATCTTCAACGTTTTCGCCAATTGGGGCTGAATCAGCATCTCACCTTCTTTGAGTGGAACGCCGTTTGGCGCAAACACCTGTGCGGCCGTCCCGTGCTTCTTCAGCTTTTCCATGGAATTGGCAATAAATTGAGCAGACACCCAGTTGACGCGTACTCCTTTTTCCGCCAGTTCAATCGACGGTTCTATCACTTTTCCCAGGTCCCATGTCCCATACGATTCCAACGCCTGTTCTACACCCAGCAATGTCCCTGGGATACCTACGGCCTGACCGCTCGTATGTCTCTCCTCAAATGGGATCGGCGTACCATCTGCCCGCAAAAACATATCGGGAGTCACTTTGGCAGGCGCCACTTCCCGGCTATCTATCACGGTCACTTTGTTCTGATCCTTCATGTAAATCATCATGAAGCCACCGCCGCCGATACCGGACATATACGGTTCTGCCACATTCAGAGCAAATTGGATCCCAGCGGCAGCGTCAATCGCATTGCCACCCTTTGCCAAGATATCTCTGCCGACCTGCGCCGCTGCTGGATGAGAGACCGCGACAATTCCTTTTGTAGCTCCTTGCACACCTGCTGGCACACCTGGGACTTTTCCCACCGCAAGATGAGGAAACGAGAGCACGGAAACAATCGAGAGGGCAACCAACATCCCTTTTTTCATGCGATCCCTCCTATTCCATTTCATTAACTTCTTCTATTATTATAATTTTCAGCATTTTTTAAGGTCAACCCACATTCACAGTTGCCTAGGCAAACTTTTCTCTACAGAAAAAAACACTCTTCTGCAGCTAGACTTGTCGTCTTCACAGAAGAGTGTTGCGATTTTTGCTTATGGCATGACGACCAGATTGCTCACCACGCGTCGTTCTTTGCCGCCAGAAGGCTTGTTCAACAGCTTGCCATTGTAATAAAACGCACTGGAGCCGCCGCCGTCGAGGTTATACGCATCCACGACATGCCACTCTTGCAGCTTTCTTTGCGCTTCCTCCAGCGTAACACCATTACTCCAGCCATCTCGTCTTCCATCAATGACAATCAGCAGCAAATCGCCGTTGTCGAAATGGCCGATCAGCGTTCGCGGTTGACGCGCATTCGCCCAATCACGAGGAATAGGCAATCGCTTTCCGTCTTGCAAGAGACGCGGCAAAAAGCTCGCACCCTGCAATATCCCTTGTTGCGTAATTTGCGCCTGCGTCTTGATGTTTGTTCCGACCAGATGACCTTTGTTGTTAAAACCGACAAAGCTCAGCTTCGCATTATTGGAAAAGGTACGAATCTTGCCGTCAACAACCGTAATGCCTAACGGAGTCAGATTGCCCTGCTTGTCCGACATAAAGCCGCCTGCATTGATCGCAAGAATGGCTCCTGTACGCTTACCAGCTTGACTCGTCGTTTCTCCCTTACTTTTCACAGAGTTGTTGGCCAGCACCATTTTCAACGCTTTCGGATCATTGAGGCGAACTTTGGCCATATAACCGCGGTATCCGCCTTCTTGCAGGGAATAGACTTTCACTGTCGAGTTTTTCCCGAAGTGTTGACCGATCGGCTTGCCAAGCATGTTGGACAAAATCGTGTCCAATACATCCGCAGATTTTTGTGTCTGGGATTTGCTCGCTTCAAGTGCGCTGCTGATCTTCTTGTTTTGTTGCTCGTATTCTTTCTGTTCCTTTTTCGAGCGATCCCGGATGTCTTCGATGACGAATTCTACGTTTCTAAGCTGCACCTTGGTGTCGTTGAGCCGTTCCCCCAGCTCATCTGCCTGGCTCTTCGCTATGGCAGAAGGGAGCTTCAGGCCTTCTGTCTGGAGCTTGTCTACTGGATTGTCCAGCGCAAAAGCGACCAAAAAACCGAGAGCAGGCGCCAACAGAAAGAGAAAGAAACGGTTTATCTTACCAAGCACGGGCAGCATCCTCCAATTTTTTCAGAGATGCTTTCAAATCAACCAGCTGTTTGTTGAGCTGGTCAACCCGATCCTGCAGAGCTTCTTTGGTCTTGTTAGTGCCACCAATGGTTTCACCAGTCAATGCCAAATCTTCTTCCAGATTTCCCAGACCCTTCTGGACATTTTGCATTTCTTCCTGCACCAGAGTCAATTGATCTCCCAATGCCTTCATCTGCTTTTGATTATCTTCTTGCATTTGATCAATTCGTTGGTTCACAAATTGCTGCTGCTTGTCCAACGTATAAACAGCAAAGGCATATCCAGCATAGGCAAGTCCCACCCAGACCAGAACGGCCAAAACGATTGGTAGTAAAGGGCGCTTACCTTCTGTCTGGGAGGGAATCAATGCCTGAAAAAGGCTGCCTCTTCTGCGTCTTCCTTTCTGCTTCCCGTTTGCCGGGAGTGGCAGTGTGGGTGACGAAGTCGATGACGTTCCCATGAATTTGTCGTCCATCGGCTCCCTCCTCCTTTCTGTGGCATAGAGTGAGGTTTCATTATAACATAGAAAGTTTTTGAAGCAGCATTTTGCTGAATAATGGAAAAATACGTCGAGAAAAGAAAATACCGCCAATATTTTTTGGCGGTACTTCGCTTTATTTTCGGAGTTGAAATTCGTGTTGCAGCTGATTGTGCAGTCTTTGCAAAAACAGGATCGGATCTTCCTTGGTATTCTGTTCGTCGACAAGCTCTAATTTTTTGCGCATGATGCTGGCAATTTGATTCCCGAGTTCATATTTTTTCGCGTGAGATAAAGAAGTTAGTCTGCTGATGAAGGAGGAAAGCAGTTGCCAGTCCTCTCGGGTAATCGCCTGTTTTTGGCGCTCGTCAAGTACGAGTAGCGCATGATTCAAATCAAAGCCGTTTGGCTGTTTGTCTTTCTTTTTCTGAAAAAGAGCCGATCGCTGTCCTGACTCCACCACGACAATTGTGCCCGCTACCATATCGCCAATTCGCTTATCACGGGGGTGGAAAAAGCATACGAGCGCCCCGAGAAAATAACCTGTTGGCATTGCGTCAATGATGCGAAACAGATTCCGGATCGTCGAGGAAACAAACGTCGCAGGCTGTCCGTTATCACGGATGACCCGTATTCCCACCAGCCTTTTGCCAACAGTCTGACCGCCCCAGAATGCTTCCTGTAACCAATAGTAGCCAAAATTCACTACGAAGATTACCAGGAGGACGATGGCCAACGCGTAGTTGCCAGAATCCAGGAAAAAATCATCTTCATTTCCAAATAAAACTATACCAAACAAAATAAATACAGTAAGATTAACCAGGAGCAAAATTCCTGTATCAATCAGCATCGCAGTGGCACGGCTGCCTAGACCTGCCGTCTGAAATCGCAGCATCACATGCTCGGGCGTCACGACAGACGCTTCTCGATTAGCCCCACTGGCGTATGTCGGTTCATTCATGATTTTTTTCTTCCCCCCTCGAAACTTTGAGGTTTTTTCGAGTTTTAAACACGCGCTATTGTAAGGAGGCATTATACATGGATATTACCTCGTTTTGGCACAAGCATAAAGCCTCTTGGGCCGAACTGGAACAATTAGTGGAGCGTTTTACCCGACAACCTCGGCACATCAGTGCTACCGATATTGATCGCCTGACTCAGCTGTACAAGAAAACGTCTGCTCATTTGGCCTATGTACGCTCCTACCATCCTGCAGACGAGATCACACTCTACTTAAATCAACTCGTCTTACGTGCACATAATTTGGCTTACAAGCAGCGAACAGGCAGTTGGCAGCAGCTTAAGCATTTCTTCGGTAGCTACCTGATGGGTCTCGTACATAAGCGAATGAGCTTCATTGGTGTGGCAGCGCTTCTCCTCATCATCGGTGGTATTTCTGGCTTTGCCGCTGTTATGGTCGATCCACTTAATCTGTATTATGTCTTGCCACAAGGGATGGCTGAGCAGATCGATCCATCCAGGCTGGGAGAAGGGCACGACTCACTCGACAATCCGGTCATCTCCACAATGATTATGACCAACAACATCAAAGTTGCGATGCTGGCCTTTGTCAGTGGAATAACATTCGGAATCGTTCCTATCTACCTTCTCTTGTTCAATGGCCTTCTGGTTGGAGCTTTGGCAGCCGTCTACTATCAGGCAGATAGCAGCTATGCGTTTTGGGCCTACATTTTGCCACACGGCGTGATCGAGCTGACAGCCATCTTTATTGCTGGCGGAGCAGGTCTTCATATGGGGTACCGCCTGCTTGTGCCCGGACGCTACGCACGAAAACATCAATTTTTGGAGGCGGCAAAAGAGTCTGCGCATCTCCTATTGGCTACGATCCCACTCTTGTTCATCGCGGGAATCATCGAGGGCTATATTACTCCTTCGAGTCTCTCTCTCGAGGCCAAGTACATCGTAGCTGTCGGCACGTTACTTTTGCTGATTGCCTGGTACCTTCTCGGATACAGACCCGATTCTCACAAAGCTTCTCTTGATTTGATGTCCAAATAAGTATTGATAACCGTCAGCGTCAATTGATCGGCCGGAACGTCCAGTACCTGGATACCCGCGCCGATCATTTTTTGTTGAAACGCCCTGCGATCGAGCTGGAACCTTTGAGCTACCGCCTTCGTAAACGCCAAGCTACTGTTACTCGTGTCTATATGACTCCATTCATGCAGAAGCGGATCTGCCAAAGACAGCAGCAAGAGCAAATGTGAACGGCGCATCCGCCACAAATAATTGCTCAACTGATCTTCGACGAGGTAGTTTTCCATATCTGAAAAAAGAACCACCAAGCTCCTTCTCTTCTGCTGGCGATTCAAAAATTCAAGCGCCTTCGCCGGATCAGCCTCTACAAAATCACTCGTCAGGTTGTAGGTTGCCTCCAAAAGGGTGTGCAAGTGGCGCAGCCCTCTGCCTGGAGGTATGTACGTCTTGATCTCATGCGAATAGGCCAGTAGCGCTACCTGATCTCCTTGGCGTAATGCCACTGCCGCTAACGTGAGCGCAGACTCCAGCGATCGATCCAGTCTCGTCTGGTTATCCAGCTCGACGCCCATCAGCCTGCCGCAATCGATCAGAATGGTAATCACCTTGCCATGCTCTGGTCGATATTGGTTCGTCATCAGACGTCGGGAGCGTGCTGAAGCAGACCAGTTAATCATCCGAGGATCATCGTCAGGCACGTAATCGCGGATTGCATGGAATTCCGTACCTGCTTTCGCCCTGCGCATGATTTTTTTCCCGTCGACGATCAGGCTCTCCTGCAACGAAGCCAAATAGCCACGAACGGCTGAAAGGTCAGGGTATACCTTGATCGTTTGTTCACACGCAAAGCGGCTTTGGCGATACCACAAGCCGAGCTTGCCATGCCACCGCATGTAAAGCCAGCGGAACAAGTACTCTCCGCGTTCTTTTCCTCTTGTTTCAAAACGTATGTTGGTTAAGGGTTGCTCCATCACACCCGTGACCGGACCTGCTTCTTCAAATGACAGCGGAAGATCATCCACGATGGAGTATGCAACGGTTTGCCCGCTTCTGTTCGCAAGCTCAAGCTCAATCGAAAACGATTGTCCGATATCTGTCTGCTCAGGCAAGATTCGTCGGATCGACAAGTCTTTCCGTTTGGGGATGGTAACCCAATCCAAGATACTAGCAATCACGAGTAAACCGTTGTACAAAAAGAATGTCGAATAGCCAATCTCCAGTAGAAATCCGACGATCGCGATGGGTGTGCCTAGCAAAACTGCCACAAGCAGTCGCTTGGATGGCAAGACAAAACGGTCTGCCAAAAAATCAGCGAGGAACTGGAATAGCTGCCAGCGTCTCTTCGATGATGTGGTCACTGGTACCCCCCTCCAATTCTACCTGCGGTGACAGTATGAGTCGGTGCCGCAATGCAGGGCGGGCCACCATCTTCACGTCATCAGGCGTCACAAACTTGCGATTGTCCAAAAGTGCCCAGGCTTTGCTCGCCATCAACACAGCGATTCCAGCACGAGAGCTGGCACCTAAGAGCAAGCGTTTCGTTTCGCGTGTATTGCGAATCAGTGTCGTAATGTACTCCAAAATCGAATCATCCACAACCACTTCTTCTAATTGGCGTCGTTTCTCCAAAATATCCTCCCATGTAAAGAGCGGCTCTTGATTACGCTCGTGGCTGCGCTTGTAGGGAATATGTTTGGCTAGGATTTGTTTTTCATTTTCATGCGAAGGATACGACATTGTTAGCTTGAACAAAAAGCGATCAAGCTGAGCCTCCGGCAACACATACGTCCCTTCGTACTCCACCGGGTTTTGCGTGGCGACGACGAAAAACGGATCTGGCAAAGGATAGGTGACACCATGAATCGTCACTTGCCCTTCCTCCATGGCTTCTAAAAGAGCCGCTTGGGTTTTCGGCGGAGTCCGGTTGATCTCGTCCGCCAGCAATAAGTTAGCGAAAACAGGACCTTTGATTGTCTCAAACTGGTTCTGCTGCATATTGAACACCACATGACCAATAATGTCCGATGGCATCATGTCAGGCGTAAACTGGACGCGCTTGCTCACGCCCCCCATCAATTCCGATAAGGTCCTTACCATTTTCGTCTTTCCGATACCAGGTACACCTTCTAGCAAAACGTGTCCACCGGCAACCAAAGCTGTTAACAGTAACCGAACATTTTGCCGCTGACCAACCAGCTCTTTTTCCATTTGTTGCAACAATTGCTCCACGGTCGTTGTCACTCCTTCTCCAGACGCTTCGTAATCTCATCCAACAAAAGACTGTCTGCAAGCAAGCTCTTCGGCGAGTATCGCCCTTCGTTTTTTGCCTGTTCCAGTCGTTCCAGCAGATGAGCGAATTTCTCTACCTCTTGATTTGTCCATCTTGTTTTGGCATATCGCATGATTTCCACACGATCGGCTCGCTGGTGCACTCCCCACCGATCGTGCAACAGTTGTCGCATGTACGCTTCTCGATGGCGTAACGCATCCTGTGCCAGCCCTCTTCGCTCATACCAGCTAGACACGGCGAGCAACGTCTCATCACCACGGCGCACCGTCCATTCCCTAAGCGTATAGACCGGTCCGAAACGTTTTCCTCTCCACCACACATATAGCAAAAGCAGGATACTGAGTTGAATGCAGGCAGCTATGAGCCAGCCCGGGTAGATCGCCAGAAAACCTGGTTTTTCCTGCAAGCCGTGATGGTATTCGTCTACCCAAAGAACCGGCCAATCTCCTTGTACATACGGCCAGATCGCTTCAAAGTGCGAAAGTCGATGAATTTTTTGATTGGTTAGCCATTCCGGTACGAGAAAAAACGTGACACTGCCATCTCCCACTTCTGTTCTTCCTCCGAGTATCCCCTGATCGTCGTAGAGAAGTGGCTCCATGTCGTCATCTTCTAAAAATCTCAATGAGGTCTCTGCTTTGCCCATGTACCTGCCCTGGACGAGAGGTCCCTGAATGTTTCGCTCCTGATTTTCTTTTTCCCGGATGTACTCCGTATAAAAGGGAAGGTCTTCCCACTCTGGTCTCGAGTGAAAGAGAATTAGGTCATTGCCTTCACTGACCCAATCCAGAATATCTATCTGTTCCTCTGGCATCAGTCTTTCCGGCTCTACTATGAGCATGGCCTGCCCAGTTGCTGTTGGTAAAAAACGCATAGGCTGCCGCCATTCCCTGACCTGCTTGCCTTTTTCCTCCAGTAGTACGAGCACAGCCTTGATTCCGCTCGGCTGTGCAGACGAAGCCAAGTACGGTGGGAGAGGTTCAGCAGTAGGCTTCACGATCAACCAGCCCACGATGACGAGCAGCAAGGTAGCCACAACGATTCCGACACGATAGGTGCGCAAACTATCCATGCTGTCCCTCCTCGCGCCAGATGCCTTCCAGTTCGTTTACACGCTTCCAGAACGATGCTTCGTCAATAAGTGATTGCCCGTACCAAACAGCGTCGAATTCTCGTGCGAAGCTGCCGAATACATCGCGTAAGCTCGGTTGATTTGCCTCAATTTCTTCTGCGTATTCCCAATTCGTTTTCCATTTCTCCACACGAATCCATGACTTCATTTGCAAATATACCAACAACGCCAAAAACAACGAGCGTTCTCCTTCCCGCCATTCTCCTCGCGCTGCTTTTTCTTTCGCATCACGCAAATAATCTGCATGAGAACGTATTTTTTCACCGTCCATAAACAACGGTCGATGCTTCTTCTGTACCCAAATCATTCTGCGGAATAACCAGTAAATGATGCCGACCAGTCCCAGTACAGCCATAATGAGCACGAGAGTAGATACGGTATTAGCCGCACCAGTTGGAATATGGGTCCACTCAAAAAGATCGGCGAGCAACTCGATCACAAACTCTATCGCCCTTTGAATCCAGTTCTCTCCACTACCTTGTGGCAAATTGAACTCGTCTCTGGCTAGAATCTCTTGTAAATGCTCCTTGTCATCTACCCAAGGACTCGTGCTAATCATGTGTAACTCCCGGCTCTTGTGCAGGAATAGGAGTTGCTGGTTCTACTGGTGCAGATGTGGCAAGCTGACGGCTTACTAGCTCTTGTAAATCTGTTCCTTCTTTTCTCACGCGCAGATCAAAGTAAGCCAAAGCGTACACAATGGCCATCCAAGGGGTCAAGAGGCAGGTAAGTGCAACCAGAATCATTTGCGCGAGGATAGAGGTACCTAAGACACCAGTGAGTACTAATTGCATACCGCTAGAGAACATCGAGTAGATCACACTGAGAACAACAAAAAGACCGAATAAACGCCAAAAGTTTCCTTTTGTCATATTCCAGCTTTGGCCGATTCCGACACCATCGCGTTCGAACAGAACGAGCGGCATATAAAAACCCCAACGAATTAAGAAATAGCCCGGTACGAGCATCATCCCAGCAATTAAGAATAAATAGCCAAATAAAACCAGAACGATCATAAGTACAATGCTGCCTTCATCTGACGGATCAAACAGGGTTTCTAATGTCATTCCACCGGCGAAGGCGAACATAACGAAAATTAATCCATATACGATGACAAATGCTGTCGACACTGCAAACGCGATTACTCCATATAGGAAAGTACTGCCCGCAAGCGGCCAAAATCTGCGAAGTGCCCCCTTCAAGGCATCTTTTAAGCTCAAGGTCTCTCCCTCGAGAGCAGCCTTCGTCAGTAAAATCGAACCGGAAATCATTTGCGGATAGGCGATGATCAACAGGATTGGCGCGACAAGGAATATGAATATGAGCAGCATCGGAAGGCTTTGTGTCATAAATTCTTCTTGTCCGGCAAATCTTGCGCCTAACGATTCTGCAAAATCCATACCTTCTGTATCTTGTGCAAGCAAAGGCACCCTGGTCAGATCAACCAAAAGCAGTTGCTGCAGGAGTAACAATGGACCGAACCAAATTAAAGCCAACAAAAAGAATGCTCCAAAATGCTGGCGATACACAGAAAAGCTCTTGTCCAACAGCTTCCCCACACCCATGGGGGCAATCGGCGTACGATTCATGAGAAACCTCCATCTTTCTTTTTGAGATTACCTGATAAGTATACACGATTTTCCTGCTTTTTTAAAAAAATCATCTAATTTTGCTAATGTTTTCCTGCCTGATTTTGTCAAATCAGGTGTTAGTCCAATACGGTCGTCCCCCTGCTGAATATGATATTGCATTGATAGTAAGGAGGTGTTGCCTTTGAAAGCATCTAGAAAGAAGAAGCTAAAAGCAAACCAAGCCCGCTGCCGCTGCAAGAAGCGATCTACCAAACGCAAATCCAATAGTCTGCTCAGGCAATTACGCCGTTTTGTCCGTATCCACGTTCGCGCACCTCGCGTGAATGTGACCACCCCCATTCCACAAGTAGAGGCACCTGTTGTACAAGTAGAAGCTCCTGTTGTACAAGTAGAAGCGCCCGTTGTACAAGTAGAACCGCCTGTTATAAAAGTAGAGGCACCTTATGTACAAGTAGAAGCTCCGAAGCCAATCGTCATCCCGGCACCATTAGTGAAGGTAGATGTCGAATCGGAAGAATCAGCGGATCAAGTCTGTATAGAAGGGCTTCGTCAAGAACTCAGCAAATGTATGAGAAACGATCAACTAGTGGAGGTCTTACTGACGACCGATTGGGGATCTGAGAGTCGTTCTTACCGAGTCGGCAAGCTTCTTAGAGTGGACGAAGGAATCATTGAATTACAGACCGTAACCTCATCGCGAACAAACGGAGCCTCTATTCTTATTCCTCTCACCCACATCGTCGCGATAATTCCAAATGCAGAACCCAATTGAACAAGCTGATATTCTGCGAGGCTTCAGGATTACCTGAAGATGCGGGGAGTCTGTGCGTAGTAGATTCCCCGCATCCTCTCCCATTTTGTACAATCGCATGTTGGACAAGCCCTTTTGTTCAGACAGGCCTGTCCACTCTAGCAGGGCACTGCACGACGTCCCGAAGGTATGAATAAACGCCCACTTCTCTGATCTCTCAGGGAAGTGGGCGATAGCATTCACTTTTGGGTTCTACCTACCCGTGTTGTTCCATACGTCTAGCACATCTCTTGCGACTCGATCCCATGTAAATCTTTGTTCGGCGAGCTGTCGTCCGCTTCTTCCCATTTGACGTTGGAGATCGCGGCTGGACAATAGTTGTTTCAGCTGTACAGCAAACGCTTGAGGGTCCTCCGGCTGCTCGACCAACAATCCATTGCCTCCGATGATCACCTCAGCATTTCCACCCCGCTTTGTCGTGACAAAGGGCAAACCGGCAGCCATCGCTTCATAATGGACACGTGCCAGTGGTTCCTCCCATTGCGATGGACAGACAAAAACGTCACCTGCCCAGAACCAGTGATGAATCTGATCTGCCGGAACAAATCCCGTAGTAATAACGGGAACAGGCGAACGATTCGCTAATGAGCGTACATATGCTGCATAGTCACTGATTTTATTTTCTCCGTACCAGGACCCTCCAACCAAAACGAGAGCGATGTTGGAATGGTAGGAGCGGAGTTCATTCATCGCGCGAACCAGAATGTCGGCCCCTTTTTTCGGCGTCAATCGTCCTACAAACAAGATCACTTGTTTGTTCCCCAGATTGTGCGTCGCCCGAAGTTCCTGACGAATCTTTTGCGCCGTTTTGGAGCCTTCTACTGGAACGAATGTTTCCAAATTCACTCCTGAATAAATCGTACGAAGCTTGTTTGCGGCTTCGGGATATAGCGAGGCAATGACTCGGCCGACATAATCACTGATGGTGATGATGCGTTCTGTTTCAGCAACAGCCCTAGCAGCTTCTGCCTGCCCTATTTTTACCGGATCAAACATATCATTGTGCATACTTAGAATGATACGTGCGTTCGGGCATACTTCACGAATGATGGGAACCATCCGCGGTCGGTTAAAAACATGGATGACATCATAGTTGTTCGCACTCAGGAAAGCGGCTACTTCGCGTGCATAAATCTCGAACACACCTTGCCCATCTACTCGCACATAACGCGCATTGCGAACTTGTTCATCCTTCGGTAGCGTGGGATCCGACGTTCCCAGGATAGTCAGCTCGTGATGCCTCCCCAGAATATCTGCAATCCCTGCAATATAAGTCTGAATCGCTCCCCCTCGTATAGGAGGGACTGGCAATTTTTCTGTACAGACCATGATAACTTTCATCCGTATTCTCCTTTCCCGTTCCGACTTCTTACATTAGTTGCCTCTCGTCTTCTTCGATATTTGACGCTGCTTCTTCATCTGATTGTTGATGAATTTACGGCTTAGTTTCGCCGCCTTGGCAACCTTTTTGCTCTTGTTGGAAGTGACGGTCCGGGACTGCTGTTTAGATGTCCACACAGTTCCTTTTTTGTTTTTCCCCGCTTGACTTGCAGGTTTTGCTTTTGGTGATTTGTCCTTTACTTCGATAGAGACCCGTACTTTGCTTAAAGGCTTACTCGGCTTTTTGCTGCTTTTTGAGACAGCAGAGCTCGTTGCCCGCTTTTTGTTTCGACCATCGAGTTTTCGTGCTTCACTTGTATCGAGTGGCGCTGATAGCACAAACGGAACACTTCCCGAAAATGAGATCCGACCTCTGCGGGCTGTGCTGCTACTTTCCACCTTTGCCCCTTCCTGCTTGCTTTCTTGCGGTTTATATAGCGCTTTCTCGGAAGTCGGACGGGAACTGGCTACCTTGTCGGTTACAGGCTTTTTGTCTTTGGACTCCTTGGGTTTGGACTCTTTGTCTTTGGATCCCTTGACCTTTGACTCTTTGTCCTTTGACTCTTTGTCCTTAGACACTTTATCCTTAGACCCTTTGATCTTCGTAGACTTTTTGTCTTTCGGTTCCTCGACGAGAGCCTCTGTTGTTGGTGTGGATACTGCAACAGGTAACAATTCCTTGATATCGGATGCCAACCTTTGTGGTTCAACCACTTCCGTTATTTGATCATAGTTGCCCGGTTGGTATTTGCTGATGTCTTTCGCGAGTTCTGCCAATGCTGCATCTTTTGTTTGATCCCCCGTCAAAACTCGCTGCAGAATACCTTCTGCTTCTGTCGACAAGAAGGTGGCTGGATCATAAAACATCTCTTTGAGGTGCTTATAAAATTCGTTTGGCACTGCCATATCATTCAAGAGGACTTCAAACGATTCGCGATCCAGTGGATTCGCCTTATGATAGGCTTCGATCATGCCACGCATCCAGGAGACATCCCAGACTCCCATATCATCCATCGTACTGGTGATGAGCTTGCGCAAATCCCGAAACGGCAAATCGTACGACACGCCATCCAAGTCGATGACCCAAAGCCCTCCAGGACCATTTTGACCATTTGACCAGCCGTAATCTTGGTGCACCAATCCCCAGTGCGCCTCTCCCATCTTGATCATTTTCGGATAGGCAGAAGCTTTTAATTTCTCTAGGGCTGCCCATGCTTGCTGTTCATAGCGATCGATGACAGCCAAAATAGATTTACTTGTTGGGATTTCACTGTAGGCTTTTGCTACTTCCCGCATCCATCCGATTTTTTTGGCAATCTTTTGATAATGATTGGGCCAGCGGTATAAACGGGAAGAGTTTTTGGCTCCTGTAGGCGGAACGTAGCCTTTCGAATGACGATGGAATTCACCAAGACCGTAGCAAAGCTCTTGCGCGCCTACCAAATCTACTTTTGTTGCCGGCTGCAAGGCAATCCAATCGGTAACAATCCAGAGTTTCCCACCTTTTTCTACATAAAGACTGCCATTTCGGGCAGGAATCAGTGCTGGTACCCTTGCCCCCTGTTTGACGACGTATTCTTGGAAAGCCACACTATAGAGACTGCGTTCAGGCGTACGGTGCAGTACCTTTAGGCTACGCGGACCTTTATCTGTCTCGATGCGCCAAATCGCCCCGCCTTTGTCTGGCTTGGAAGTAATGAGCGTACGACTCTTCACTGACATGTCATACTCTTTGATCACTTGATCTGCGATCGCATCTACTTCCGGTGGCACTGTCAAATCCCAGTTAGCCGGCGTTTCCACATTCCCTTCTCGGGTATCCCATGGCTTAATCACATATTGTTCCATTCCATTCCCCCCACACTTCTGTGGTGATGCCTTCGTCCTTCTCCATAAGCTATTCGCTATGTCCTTTTCTCGAACCGGACAAATATCATTGGGAGTCTGCCAATTCGTTATTCGCACAGGGATAAAGTCTCGCAAAAAAACAGCTTGACCCCTCGCATGGTAGCGACAGTCAAGCTGTTCTTGTTAAATCATCAGCAATTCACGTATTTCTTGCTCGGTTAAAGATGAGATTGCCTCTTGCCCCGGTGTAATGATTTCCTCGATCAAGTTTTTCTTTTTTTGTTGCAGCTCGTACATTTTCTCTTCGACCGTTCCCTCTGCAACAAGCCTGATCACTTGAACGACGTTCTTTTGGCCGATACGATGGGCACGATCAGCAGCCTGTTGTTCCACAGCGGGATTCCACCACAGATCATACAAGATTACGGTGTCCGCACCCGTCACATTCAATCCTGTTCCCCCAGCTTTCAATGACATGAGAAACAAATCCCGCTCTCCCTCGTTAAATCGGTTGCACAAATCTAGTCTCTCTGCCACTGGCGTCTGTCCATCCAGATAGAAAAACGGGACGCCGTGATACCCCAGCTCGCGTCCGATTATCCCTAGCATCTCCGTAAATTGAGAAAAGAGTAAAACGCGCTTCCCAGCGTTTTTGCATTCACCGATAATCTCGAATAGCTGTTCGAGCTTGGCTGACCCTCCATCATACTCTTTGACGAACAGCGCTGGATGACAACAAATTTGGCGCAGTCTCGTCAAGCCTGCGAGAATTTTGATCCGATTTTTTTGAAAGCCTTTATTGTACAAATGCTTCACTGTTTCCTGTTGGAGCTGCGCCAAATAGGCGACATACAGCTTTTTCTGTTCTGGCAACAGTCTCGCGCTTTGCAGTGTTTCAATTTTGGCCGGCAATTCCTTCAGTACCTCAGTCTTGAGCCTGCGCAATAAAAAGGGACGCGTCCGCTTCGCAATCGTATCTCGCGGCAAGTCAAGGAATTCCTTTCGTGCCGGAAATAGCTCAGGGAAAACAGCATCGTAGATGGACCACAGCTCCTCTACCCTGTTTTCCACAGGTGTTCCTGTCAGGGCAAAGCGATGCTTGGCTTTTATTCGTTTAACGGTCTGAGCTGTTTGCGTGACATAGTTTTTGAAGGTTTGCGCTTCATCCAAGATCAAGGTGTGGAAGGAATGCTCCTCGAACTGGGCATGATCACGACGCAAGAGCGGATACGAGGTAATGAGCACATCGATTTGCGACAGCTCGTTTACGATTTGATTCCGCTCTTCCTTCGTGCCATCCACAATCACGCTACGGATATTTGGCGCGAACTTTTTGATTTCATTGTGCCAATTGTATAAAAGAGAGGCAGGAGCCACGATAATCGCTGGGAGCTTTTGTTCTCGGATTTCGGGCAGAACAGAGAGCAGAAAGGTAATACTTTGCACTGTCTTCCCCAAGCCCATATCGTCAGCGAGAATTCCCCCAAAGCCGTAGTGTGCCAAAGTTTTCATCCATTGATAGCCATACTTCTGATAATCGCGAAGGGTCCCCCGCAAAGATTCGGGTACGGGAAAGTCCAGATTATCAGGGTTACGCATATTCTCCAAAAACTGGCGCAATGGTTTCCCTAGCTGAACAGACTGTCCCTGCATGGGTAAATCAAGCAAGCGCAGCCCGCGAAAAGCAGGCAGTTGAAAACCACTTCCCATTTGCTCAGCGTATTGCATGCCCATTTCGTCCAGGAAACGATTGATTTGCTCAAATTCCTTTGTCTCAAGCGGCAGAAGCGCTCCATTCGACAGCCGATGATATCTGCGCTTTTCTTCTACCGATTGGATAACACTTCGGATCTCGGACTCTGGTATCCCATCCATATCAAAGCGAAAATCGAGCCAATTTGTTCGCTCATCAACATCCACTTTGACTTTAGGGGGGATGTGAAGAGGCTGAATCCTGATTTTTACGGAAGTTGTCGCGTATACCTTTAACAGCCTTTCCAGCTTTGGGACGACGTGATAAAGGAAGTCATACTCGGCTTCCTCGTCATCTAGAAAATACCCTCCTTCCGTGCGGGTAAAGGCACCCTCCTCCATCAGCTCTAAAATCTGCCGCTCCTTCTCCCCGTCACGCATTAAAATCAGCTCACTGCCACGTTGTCCTCCCCCTTCCTGTCCTTCCAGCGGATTGATGATGATATCACCGTATTGAAACTCCAGTCCCGCCAGAAGTCGGTCCCTTACCCGATCCAGATACAGCTTGGCTTTTAACTGGAATTGCACGACCCGTTCGGAGACAGCTTTTGCAATTTGCACCTTCCCCAGTTTCATCAAGGCCGGGACAATCTGCACCATGAATGGTTCGATTTTTTCCGCGGGAATGTGAATCCGCTCACTGCTATGAGATTCTAACAAGTGCTTCAGCTCTGCCAAACTGTGGCATTGTTCCTTCGGCAATCTGTGCCATATACCATCTACGAGCAACAATCCGTAAGCTTCCAAAACAGTGATTTGCCTGAAGCCTTGAACTTCCAGTTGATATTGATCGGTTTTTGTCTGGTCAAATTCGAAGTGGAGTGGCGGCGGCTCATCTATACATGCAAACGTTGGATACATGTGGTCATGATGCTGAATGTGAACAGAAGGTGCGGCAAGTAGCAATGTAAATAACCGCTCCCAGGTAAATGGTGGAACAAGAAGAACCCGTTCCCCACCCACATGCTTCTGTTCCTGATAATGGTAGCTTGCAGTTTCGCGATATATTTTTTCCGTACGATAAATTTGCAAGAGTTCGCGGAGGATGGCTTCATGCTCTGGCAAAAAGCGATGCAAATTCGGATCATAGGTAAATTGGCTAGAGAATCGATGCACTTGCTGCTTATCCATCCGGTCTAAAAACGCGCGAATATCCTTTATGATGTACAACCTCTTTGGCCCTAGCTTCAGCTCTATTCCGATCATGCTCTTGCGAAAACCGTACGGTACGATTTTACATATGATTTCCAAGGAAAGTGTTGTTCGTGAATCTAGCAACACACGATTATGGCTTGTCCGAATCGGCCGGTCCACGAACAAGCTGAACAATCCCTCTGTTAGTTGCGAATCAGGCTGTGTTGTCACGCCTGCTTGTCTCGTGGTAAAGGAAGTGGAATAGCTGCCAGGATGCTCGTCTGCTTGCAGATCACGCAAGGTTAACAACGAAGCTGCGATATGTTGGCAGTAGTGATCGTACGACGCCAAAGTAGGGCAACTACACACTGCTGCCATACCAGACTCGTCCAGTTCAATAGTGACTTGATAGTTATTTTTTCCTGCGTCCACTGTCGTTTTGATCCAAGCAGGTTCCGGTTGAAAATGCTCCACGAGCACGTTCCCAGAACGGTAAAAAGCCTTTCCTCTTTCATAAGAAAGACGACCACACCATTCTTTTATCATTTGATGGCTCACTTGAAAGCTCATTTTCTGTTCCATCCTCATCTTGAAATATGTTTAATATTACAGAATGCAACTGAAAAAAGATACGCATGAAAGCGTATCTTTTCCCACATATAAAAATCAATTAGGCGTCATCGGAATCTTCGTCGTCAGAATCTTCGTCCTCGGAATCTTCAGCATCAGAATCTTCTTCAGCATAGTCTTCATTTTCTTCATCTTCGTCATCGTCATCGTCGTCATTAGTGCCAAAGTATAATTTTTTCGTAGTGCCATCTTCGTATTCGATTTTTACTTCCATTTCTTCTGCACCTTCACCAAGTGCCTCACGCAATTGCTCCAACCATTCGTCCATGTTAACCACACCTCCTGGGTATAGATGATCTCTTGGCGGCATTTGCCAACAGATTTACTGTCGACATTGATACTATATGAAAAGTTCCTTTTTCATGTATGGACAGTTGTCCCCTACCACACAGTAGACTTTTGCACAACTTGCCCTTGCAAGTAACGCATGCACCTAACAAGCTACTGTTGCATACGTAACGGTTACATATTTGGAAGTAGACTGGACAAACTTTTGAGGGAATCAACTCCAATACATCATGACTTCGCTACAGAAGGGAGAGCTCATTATTGAAAAGACGATGGATCAAAAGCTTGTTGATCGGGATTAGCTTGGTGCTTACAAATGCCTTGCCAGTTGACTCGATTATGGCCTCACCAGATCACCCGTACCATTTTGGATTTAAAAAGAGCAAGAATGGTCAGTTACCCTCTATCAATGAGGAAGGTTTTAAAGGCATTGTGGATCGACACGGTGCGGTTTTTTTAGGAGATACTACAAAAAAAGAGCTTTACTTAACGTTTGATAACGGTTATGAAAATGGCTTTACACCAAAGATTTTAGATACCCTTCTCGCGAAAAAAGTCCCCGCTATTTTCTTTGTGACAGGACATTTTGTGAAGGAACAGCCGGAGTTATTAAAGCGAATGGCAAAAGAGGGGCATCTGATCGGCAACCATTCGTGGAGCCATCCTGATATGACGACCGTACCGAATCAGAAAATCAGAGATGAATTGACGAAAGTAAGTGATGCCGTCCAGCAAGTGACCGGACAAGCTACTATGCGTTATTTGCGACCTCCTAGAGGAATTTTCAGCGATCGCACTCTTGCTGTGACGAAAGAATTGGGCTATACCAATGTCTTTTGGTCGGTTGCCTATAAGGATTGGGATACCAAAGTCCAGCGTGGGGCAAAATACGCTTATGATAACGTGATGACCCAATTGCATCCCGGTGCTGTTATTCTGCTCCATTCTGTCTCCAAAGACAATGCAGAGGCTCTCGGGACGATAATCGATGAAGCACGCAAGCAAGGTTATGAATTCAAGAGCTTGGATCAGCTTCCGAAAAAGTAGTACAAACTCTTCCTTTTGCAAGCAAAAACTCCCGCTGCTTCGCATGTGCAAAGCGCGGGAGTTTTTCGGTTTAGTTGCGATCCAGCAAGGATGCTCCAGCAATACCTGGATGAGTCATTTCAAATGGATCGAGAATCAGATCCAGTTCTTCTTCTGTCAGTACATTGTGTTGCAAGCACAGCTCACGTACAGACTTTCCTGTCAAAATAGCTTCGCGGGCAATGCGTGCAGCAGTCTCATACCCGAGGTGAGGATTCACAGCAGTAATGACGCCAACGCTTTTTTCCACGTATTCTTTCATGCGCTCGCGGTTTGCTTCGATTCCTTCCAGGCAGTGACGCGTAAAGACATCGAATGCATTGTCCATAATGCTGATCGATTGCAGCAAATTGAAGACAAGCACTGGCTCCATAACGTTCAATTCTAGCTGACCTGCCTCGGATGCCAAACAAATCGTATGGTCATTTCCGATGACTTGAAACGCTACTTGGTTGATGAGCTCTGCCATAACAGGATTGACTTTTCCTGGCATGATCGAGGAGCCTGGCTGACGTGCTGGCAAGGAGATTTCACCCAGTCCAGCTCGAGGTCCTGATGCCATCAAACGCAAGTCATTCGCGATTTTAGACATATTCATCATGCAAACTTTAAGTGCTGCTGATACTTCTGTATACGCATCTGTGTTTTGTGTAGCATCCACGAGATGCTCTGCACCTGTCAGCGGGAAGCCCGTGATGTCAGCAAGATGCTTAACTACTGTGGTAATGTAACGAGGATCAGCATTCAAACCCGTTCCTACCGCAGTCGCTCCCATATTCACTTCGTACAAATGCTGACGAGATTGCTTGATACGCTTGATATCGCGCTCAAGTACTCGACGGTATGCTTCGAATTCTTGGCCCAAGCGAATCGGAACCGCATCCTGCAAATGCGTTCTTCCCATTTTAATGACATCATCGAATTCTTTTGCTTTTTGACCAAATGCATCATGCATCTTATCCATCGTCACAAGCAGCTTTTCCAACAGGGTGAGTGTTGCAATATGAATGGCTGTTGGGAAAGCATCATTGGTGGACTGAGACATGTTAACATGTGTATTGGGGCTCAAGTGGAAATAATCCCCTTTTTTCTCACCAAGCATTTCAAGACCGCGGTTCGCGATTACTTCGTTGGCATTCATATTGATTGAAGTACCTGCTCCGCCCTGAATCGGATCGACGATAAATTGATCATGCCATTTTCCTTGCATGATTTCTTCCGCCGCAGCGACAATTGCATTTCCTAAACGCGGATTCAATCTGGAAACTTCCATATTTGCCATCGCAGCTGCTTTTTTAACCATTGCCATTGCATTGATGAGGGAAAAATGAAGACGATACCCGGTGATTGGGAAGTTTTCCGTTGCTCGCATCGTTTGCACGCCATAATAAGCATTTACTGGAATTTGCTTCTCGCCGAGAAAGTCTTTTTCCACTCGAAACGTCTGTTGTTCCATTCTTATCAGACCAGCCTTCTAGGAATAATGGTTGCTACTTCCTCTCCATTCTACCACAGTTTGACGCAGGAAGACCTATCCACCTGAAACCTCTTATTTGTTTTTACGTCTTATTATATGTAGGTACCATTTCATACCAGACAGAATCGAGGGATACCATGAAAAAAATGCTTTTGCTGCTGTTGACGATTGGCTTGCTGCAAGGATGCACAAGTGGCACAAATAGCCCTGCCACTCCAACAGAACAACAGAAGCCACCCGCAACCACGCAACCACCTACAACGCCTGAGAAGCCACCAACGGAACAACCAGCTCAACAGGAGACTGTCTATGCCAATGATATTTTCCGCAATGTCACTGTGAAGAAGACCGCCCAAGACACGTTTGAAATCAAAGGACAGGCGAGCGTATTCGAAGCTGTACTCAATTATGTCGTAGAAGATGGACATAACGAGCTGACGCAAGGTTCCGTGCAGGCTACGACCGCTGCTCCTGATTGGGGCGATTTTACCCATACACTGAAAGTAAAAAAAGCGGAGCCGAACAGCACACTGACACTGATCTTGTTTGAAACAAGCATGAAAGACGGCAGCCGAAGAATGGAACTCATCATTCCACTCCCGGAATAAGGCCTGTAAAAAAATCAGACCCTCTCTATGAAAAAGAGAGGGTCTGATTGAAAGGGTCTATTATTAGATAGCAGTAGACAGTCAGTTGCCGTATGCCTTGCTGTTACTTTTACTCGCCTTTTTCTTCCTTGAAGCATTCCATGCAGAGCGCACCATTGTTCTCGATTTCATACTCGGTCAAGCGAGCCTGGCAAGACTTGCATTGTTTTTCCGTGAGCACTAAGTTCAAGACTATATCTCCTCTCAATGATGTAACGTAGTCTATTTATATTATAACCAAAGATTTATATGAGACAAAGAGCTATCTGTTAAAATTTCGTGAATTTTCAAATATAAAAAACAATAAACAAAGAGGAGATCATCATGACCTCACCCTATTTTTCACTTTTCCTGACAGGAGAGCCGTTTCGGCTGTTTTCCACTTCTCACGTTATCACTTTGATTCTTGTGCTCTGTCTGGTCGTGCTCACCTATTTCTTTCGACAAAAGCTCCAAGCCCCGACAACTCGACTCGCCACGCGTTACGTACTTGCGGGAATCTTGCTTTTGTCAGAGATTTGTTATCAGCTTTGGCATGTTTATACCGAGAGCTGGACGGCTGCTTACACATTGCCCTTGCAGTTGTGTAGCGTGACGCTCCTTCTTTCTACCGTGATGCTGGTGACGAGAAGCTACGGGCTGTATGAGATTACGTTTTTTGCCGGGATTGGCGGCGCCATGCAGGCATTGCTTACCCCCGAGTTGTTTTATCCATTTCCGCATTTTCGCTTTGTGCATTTTTTTGTAGCCCACGCGGGAATCGTCCTTGCTTGCCTGTACATGACGTGGGTAGAAGGCTACCGTCCGACTGTCCGTTCGATTTGGAAAACGATGGGCTTTTTAAACCTGCTATTGCTCGTCGCACTTTTCGTCAACCAATGGACGGGCGGAAATTACTTATTTGTCTCGCGCAAACCGGACAATCCCAGTCTGATTGACTTTTTGGGCCCGTATCCGTGGTACATCGTTTCGTTGGAAGGTGTAGCGCTCGCGTTGTTTTTCTTGTTGTACCTGCCCTTTGCTCGAAAGCAGTCGTTGGCGAAGGAAGTCAGGAGCGATTTGTCTGTCTGAATTACGCCTGCTGCTCGTTTACCCAATCGGTTACAAACTGCAAGAAGCGTTTGGCAGCCGGTGACTGCTTGGAAAAAGAGGTTGCTGCCACCCCCAGCGAACGGTAATGCTCCCCTTCAAGCGGGATCATCCGGATATTTGCAGGCAAGCGGAACAAAATCATTTCTGGAAGGATGCTAATCCCGAGGCCATTTTGCACCATAGCAATAATCGCGTGGTCATCTCCCACTTCATATTTGATGCGCGGCTCGATCTGATACTCGGCCAACAAGCGCTGTATATCATTGTCACAGCCCGTCTTCGGCATAATAAATGTTTCTTCGGCCAATCGGCTCACATGCACCCGCTCCTCTCCGTAGAGCGGGTGTTCCTCTGTCACCAGCAAATACATCTGATCCTTTTTTAAAGGAATACATTCCAAATCCTCTGTTGTCGGTAAGGAGACAAAGCCGAAATCAATCTCTCCGGTTTGAATCCAGCTCTCAATTCCATCGTAATAACCTTCCATCAGCTTAATCTCGATCGCCGGATACTGGTCTTGGAACCGCTTGAGGATTCCGGGAAGCCATTGCGTGGATACACTCGTGAACGTCCCAATTCGCACCGTCCCGACCTCCAACCCGTTGATGGCAAACACCTCTTGTTTCATCCGCTCATGGCAGCGCAACGTCTCACGCATGTAAGGAAGCAGTCGCTCCCCATTACTCGTGAGGCTAATGCCCGATCGTCCTCTGGTCAAAAGCGAAAACCCAAATTCCCGCTCCAAACTCGCAATCGCATGGCTGATCGCTGATTGTGTCAGACCTAGTATTTCGCCAGCTTTGGTTAAGCTCCCTGACTCCATAACGGTGATGAATACCTCAAACTTGTTCAAACTCACCCTTCTTCGTCCCCTTTACATGAATCCGATTCATGAAAATCATCACAAACATTCATTTTTCTTATTTAAACGATACTCGTATACTGTTTATGGCGCAACACTGATTAGGACCCGCTTTTACCCGGGCAAGGAGGCTTATCCCATCATGAAACCGCAAGTAAAAGCCGATTTGGCTATGATTTTGGTCACCCTGTTTTGGGGGACCTCGTATGTGTTTATGCAAATGGGATTGAAGGATTTGGAAACTTTCAATCTGATCGGTATCCGCTTTGGCATTGCTTTTCTACTGGCAGCCGCCTTGTTCCATAAACGCTTGCGTGTCACGAATCGAAAAACATTGCTCCATGCGTTCGTACTCGGTGCGCTCCTTTTCGGGGTTTTTGCCACCATCACGAACGGAGTGAAATCAACAACGGCTTCCCAGGCAGGCTTTCTCGTTAGCTTGACCGTTATCTTCGTTCCGCTCTTATCTATTCTTTTGAGAAACCGTCCTGAAAAAAGAGTCTTTGTCGGCGCTGGACTGGCCATGATCGGCATCGGCCTGCTCACACTAAGCGCTGAATTTCGCATCAGCCAAGGAGACCTTTTGTGTATCGCTGGTGCCCTCTTTTACGCTACACATATTACCGTAACAGGCCGATGGGCCAATCAATCGGATACGATCCAGTTGGGGATTTACCAGCTTGGCTTTACAGCACTGCTGGGCATTGTTTTTTCTTTTGCGTTGGAGACTCCCACATTGCCCCAGACTACAGAGGCTTGGATCGCCGTACTCGCCCTTAGCGTATTGTGCAGTGCAATTGGCTTTGTCGTACAAACGGTGGCCCAAAAATATACGACCGCCACGCACACGGGTGTTATTTTTTCCTTGGAGCCAGTCTTTGCAGCCCTGTTTGCCTTCTTGGTTACAGGCGAAACACTGTCTATTCGCGGGTACATAGGCGCAGGTCTCGTTTTGATCAGTGTACTGATTGCGGAAATCGATGTGAAGAGCTTGCTGCGCGGAAAGCAGTTGACAAAAAACCCGACTCACTTATCCTGAGTCGGGTTTCGCTTATGGGTCATGCAAGAGAGCAATCTGTAAGAAATCCATGCCTGATTGATTTGCTATGATTGAAAAAATGGGTTTATTCATGACGAAGCTAGTTACTATGGAGGGATGGAAATGAACGTAAACAATGAAACAAACAAATTCGCAACACAAGTAGGTGACTGCGAGATTGTGATCACCCGCGTTTTTAATGCTCCACGCGATCTTGTGTTTGATGCTTGGACGAAAGAGGAAAACCTTTCGAAGTGGTGGGGGCCTCGAGGTTTTACGACCACTTCCCAGAAGTTTGATCTAAAACCGGGCGGTACATGGCAGTTTATCATGCACGGTCCTGATGGCGTTGATTTTCCCAACACCAACGTCTTCGTCGAGGTCGTTGAACTCGAGCGGATCGTCTTCAAGCATACTGTGTTTCCTCATTTTCTTGCGACAGCCATCTTTGAGGATCTGAATGGCAAAACCAAACTCACTTATCGCACCGTTTTTGAAGAACCTGCCGCTGTGTTTGATAAGGTGAAAACATATGCCGTCCCTGGTGCCGAACAGACCATGGATCGTCTTGAAGAACACCTGGCAAGTATATCTGAAAAGTAGATCGTTCCATAAAACAGCGGCAATCCAGGACTTTACTTCATTGTCCAAGGACAGCCGCTGCTCTGATTTTCGGGTTATTTTTTCAAGACGTATAGCAAACTTTTCCGCCAATGATGGTCATCATGACCTTAGTCGAGAGCAGCTCGTCTGGATCGATGGTAAACAGGTCTTTGGAGTAGACGGTCATATCTGCATATTTTCCACGAGACAGCGTGCCTTTGACATGATCTTCGTTCGTCACCTGCGCACTGCCTAATGTAAACAGATGAATGGCTTCCTCCATCGTCAGTTTTTCTTGTGGGAAGTATCCATCGTGTGTTTCTCCCGGTGCTTTGCGCGTGACGGCTGCGTGTATCCCCAACAGAGGATCGATAGGTTCTACTGGTGTATCCGAGCCCGCAGCGCAAATGATTCCGTCATTCATCATCGTTTTCCAGATGTAGGAGTACTGAATCCGCTCCTGTCCTACGCGATCCATCACCCACGGGAAGTCTCCTGCAAGAAAACGCGGTTGGATATCTGCGATGCGATGAGGATGCTTCAAGCGGTCCAGCAGATCTGGTCGCAAGATTTGAGTATGAATGAGGCGGTCCCGATAAGCGACTGCCGGGAACTGATCCAAGCTGTCTAGCACCATTTCCAGCGCTTTGTCGCCAATGGTGTGTACGGCTATGGGCATCCCAAGTCCACGTGCTTGTCGAACCAGCTCTGTCAGCTCGTCTTGTTTATGCACAGGATAACCGCAGGTACTCGGATCATCAGCGTACGGAGCTGACAGGTAAGCCGTCCTGCGTCCTAATGCCCCATCTGCAAAGATTTTCACCGCACCGATTTGCACATGAGCGTTTCCGTAACCTGCCGTCATGTTTAAGTCGCGCAGCTCATGCATATGCGGATAGTAGACAAGCAGGTTGCTGCGCAGTGCAAGCTCTTCGCCATTGATGAGCTCATCATAGAGCCGATACGTTTGCGCAAGTCCGCCCAATTCACGCAAATCCTCCGTATGCGCCCCTGTCAATCCATGCGCCATTGCATAGCGAATCGAGCTGCGCAGGCTTTGCTTCAACTGATCGTAGGCAGGTCTCGGAATATGCTTCGTAATCAGGTTGGAGGCAGTTTCTAGGAGCATACCTGTTGGCTTTCCGCTCACAGGATCATGTACAATGACTCCCCCCGCAGGCACCTCCATGTCACGATGATAGCCACATAGCTCCAATGCCTTGCTGTTTACCAAATTCGCATGACCACATATTCGTGCCAGAAGAATCGGGCAATGCGGGGCAGCTTGATCAAGCTCTTCAATGGCAGGAATGCCCCCACCATCCGCGAACAAATTCTCATCCCAGCCATAGCCTTGTATCCACGCATTTTCAGGTGTGGCTTGCGCTTTTTCTTTTAAGAGAAACAACATCTCATCCTTGGAGCGAGCTTTGCTCAAATCCAGCTGCAAAAAGGTGAGACCGAGCCATCCCAAGTGCAGGTGGCTGTCAATCAATCCCGGGGTAGCGGTATATCCTTGCAGATCAATGACCGTTGCATCACTACCTCCGTATTGAAGAAGCATGTCCGCATCGCTGCCCAAGTCATGGACAATACCATCCCGAACGACCAACGCTTGTACGAACAAATGCCTGGAGTCTCCTGTGTAAATGCGTCCATTTCTAAAAATGGTTGTCGCCATCTCGTGACCTCTTTTCTGTTCACTTCTGTATTTTCGTATGCCTATCCTCTCTTAATTTGTTTGCTGCTAGTCGTTTTCCTCCCTGAAATGAAATAACGTTCAAAAAATTGCGTACTTCGCTTTTTTGCTTGGGAAAACATGGTGTTTACTTACTTCCCTGTTGAAAGCAGCAGCGGTAGGGCACGTTATGTTCATGTCCTATTTTTGCGCGGAGGGAACGTATGCAGCAAAAAACAAAAAAACGCCTTCCATCCTTCCTTCAAATGCAGGAGTCCACTGGTCTGAAAATGTCGCGCCACGAGCCTTCTCAGGAAAAGCCATCAGGTCGTCTAGACAATCAAGCCAAGCTACTGCTCCTGGTCAACGCTGTATTCATTGCCGCTGGCGCCCTTTCTGGCACGTTTGTAAACGTCTATTTATGGAAAGTAAAGAGTCAATTTGCACCGATCGCTTGGTTTACTTTTTCCGCCCATCTTGCAGGTGCTCTTACCTTCTGGCTTGCTGGCTGGTACGTCAAGAATTTGAACAAAATGAATGTCTTGCGTGCCGGAATGGCGGTTTCTGCCCTTTTTTATTTGCTCGTTCTTCTGGCGGGTCCAAAGGCCGTCTCTTATGCTGTACCGCTTGGGCTCGTTCAGGGTATGGTGAGTGGATTTTTCTGGCTTTCTTTTAATGTGGTATACTTCGAAATCACGAATGCCGATAACCGTGACCTTTTCAACAGTTGGGCAGGGTTGCTTGCTTCCATTGGCGGCATGCTCGCGCCCTGGATATCAGGGTTGCTCATTACACGGCTTCCAGGGAATAGCGGCTACTCCCTTATTTTCGGGATCTCTCTTGCGCTATTTGTCGTCGGCGTGTTCATCAGCTTTTTTCTGAAAAAACGCCAATCGGAAGGGACGTATGCCTGGAGCTTTTCCTTACGTTGCTTGCGTGATCAGCCCGAGTGGCGCTGGGCAGCTGGCGCTTTGGCTGGTCAAGGACTGCGTGAAGGCGTATTCGGCTTTGTGATCGGTCTACTCGTCTACATTTCCACGAAAAGCGAGATGACTCTCGGCAACTACTGGTTGATTACATCTGCCGTCGGACTGGTGAGCTACTTTCTGATCGCCAAATGGTTCACTCCTCGCTATCGCAAGTGGGGAATGCTCGCTGGTTCTGTCATCATGTGGGGGATTCTCTTTGTATTTTTTTGGCAAGTGAGCTTTACGACACTGATTATTTTCGGGATTGCCGTGTCCATCGCTTATCCGCTGTTTTCAGTGCCCATGCTCTCCACGATTTTTGATCTGATTGGCACAAACGAAGAGAGCGCACGTAATCGGGTCGAGTATGTCGTACTGCGAGAGTTCGCTCTGGACGTTGGTCGGTTGGTGGGGATTCTGGTCTTTCTGCTAGTAACGTCTTTAAGCGTCTCTCCCCTCACGCTGAACTGGTTGATTCTGTGTATCGGAATCGGTCCACTCATCGCGTGGGTGTGCATGACCAAGCTATTTCGTCACGTCCCTGCTGCTAAAAAAGCAGACAACTGAACGAAGCGTTCACCAAAACAAAACCCGCTTCGGCTGACTTGCCTAGCGGGTTTTAACAACAAAAAACCTTTCCCCCTTGGAAGCTAGCTCCTACGGGAAAGGTTGCGTTGGTTTTTCGATTATGATTGGGCTACTTTTTCTTTCGCTTTCGTTACGATGTGGTGACCGAGCGGCAAGCCGCGCTGCTCCAGCTCATCAGCTGTCACAATATGGAGCGTCTCACTTTTACACGGCATGGGCATCAATCCGCCCAATGGACTCATCACTCTTCCGATCGTGTCTGTCTCAATGAGCACGTACAGGCCTTTTTCCTCCAATTGTTGCATGAATTCTCCCCAACGCTTGGAAGTAATTTGATCGGCGTGCTTGGTGAATATGACACCCATTTCTTGTGCTAGCATGTAAAATCTCCTTTGTTCTATCCGTCAAATATATGCTTCAAAAGATAATCTAACAATACAGGGAAACCTCCCTTCTGGCAAAATCCGTGTAAGCCAAAAAAACACGAAAAACGGTTGTTTTTGACCGCTTTTCGTTTCAGGAATCTCACATCTTCCTCGCACACACCGTTTCAACGCGGCACGCTGTTTTTTGCCGCTTGCTTTTGAAAAAGAGGCCTATTTTTGCCGATTTCCTGCGTAATTCTCATGCCTTGCCCATCATGTACCTGTATTTCCTCGATTTAGAAATTCATTGTCAGCTCCACATGCAGCAGCCTAGTAAAAGGAACCCAATGAATCTCAGAGCCTGCCCGAAGCTTGAGGCGTCTCGCCGCTTGATCAATATGGATGATGCGGGCAGACAGGCGTCGCGGCTCTCGCCCGTCATAATAGGTCAGCGTCAGGGGGCTCTCTGTCTGGAACGCCTGCCATACCAGCTCGCTCAAGGCGCTAAGCTGCTCCTGATCCAGCTCGGGTGGTACATAGCGGCGCTCTTCTTCCTTGATGCGCAAATACATTTCCCGATGCTCCGGCAGTACAAACCGACTGGCCACGAATACATTTTCCTTTTTGGACACGCGTTTTTCCCTCATCGCTTGTTCTCTCCTCGCTGTTCATATCGGGTCCACAAATGGACGAGCTCCTGACACTCTGCCCGCAATACCTCAATCGTATAGATCGCTTCTCGCACGTACCCGCGTTGTCGATAGTGGACGACATACATATGTCCCTGACGTCGTGAGCTGACGACTGTGCAACCTCGCTGCCGCAAGATGCGGCGCAGTTGGTGATGCTGCCGCTCCGCCCACCGCGAGAGCTCCTCGAACATCATCTGATAAGAAAACTTCAACGGCACAATCCGCATCTGCCCCAGATCGGCCATGACTGCCCGAAACAAAATGCCAAATAAAATATACTGGCGTATCAATTCCTGCTCGTCTGACACCATCGGCTCCGTCACTTGTAGTGTCCTCCGATTTTACGTGCGCGCTCTTTCGCCTGTCCCGCTTCCAAGACAGAGGTGGCGCGCAGGATGGCGTCCTGACCGTATCGGGTCCGGATATCATCCATGGCTTGTGCCAACGAACGCCGCTTGTGATTATCCGTAAACAGATTCAGTTGCACCACGTTGTCAGGGACAAGCTGCCCCAAATTGACCCCGATACTGCGGACAGGCGTTTCCTGCCAGTGACGGTCAAACAGAAAGCAGGCCGCTTCGTACAAAGTCATGGCATCATTTGTCTGTTCCGTGAGCTTCATCTGCCGCCCAAAGCCTGTTCCAGCAGCCAAATCGGCCCCACGACAGCCCACAGACAGAATGGAGCCCATCAGCTCCTTTTTCCGCGCCCGACGGCACACTTCTTCGCACAGTTCTAAAAGCACCACTTTGATTTCCGCCGCTGTATGGTAATCCCGAGGCAACGTCATGTGATGACCGATCCCTTTTTGTGAATCATAGGAATCCAAAGCCACAGGTGAATCGTCGATTCCGTGAGCCGTGCGCCACAGCACTTCCCCGTTTACCCCCCAATGTCGGGAGAGAATGGCTGGCCTCATATCTGCAAGCTGCCCGATCTGATAGACGCCCATTCGATGAAAATGCCGCTTCATACGTGAGCCTACCCCGAACAGCTTTTCAATCGGAAGCTTCCAGAGCGTATCCGCTAACGTCTCCCGTTTGAGCCAAAAAACGCCTTCTTCCCGTTTCTTGGCGAAATTGTCACAGGCCATCTTGGCCAGTACCTTGTTCTCTCCGATGCCTACCCGACAGTTGATTCCCGTCTCCATCCAGACGCGCTGCCGAATCTGTGCAGCCATCTGCAGCGGATCACCAAACAGATGGACGCTGCCTGTCACGTCGAGAAACTGCTCATCGATCGAGTACGGCTCCACCTTGTCAGTAAATGCCTCGAATATGCGAGTGATTTGCATGGAGATGCGAATGTACATCTCCATGCGCGGACGAACGACGACGAGCTGGCGACACTTTTGCTGCGCCTGCCATAGCGCTTCGGCAGCGACCACTCCGTATGACTTGGCAATCGGACACGCTGCCAGCACAACTCCGCTGCGCCGCTCTGGATCACCTGCGACGACAATCGGCTTGTTTCGCAGCTCTGGATTGGCCCCTTTCTCGATACTGGCATAAAAGCTCTGCATGTCGATCAAAAACACGATCCGCTTGTTCGCATTGGACACACGATCATCCCCTAATAAGAACTTATGTTCCTGTTTTGCTTTGTTCTTATTATAGCAAACAAACGTTCGCTTTTATGCCTGTCTCGCGCAAAAAAAAGTTGGTAATTATTTCTTCCCGGATAAGCACGCGTCAGTAGGTGTTCCGCAGGCGAGAGCGAATCCAATAAGGGGTTACTTTTTCACGACAGGAATCCAGATTTCGCTTCGAAAGGTTGGTGATGAAATCTCTTTATTTTCGTTCCACAAAATCTCTGGACCCTCAGCCTGTTCATAACCAGAGGATAAAAACCATTCCGAATAAATCCGGGCCCAGACATCTTGCAGCGTGTCAGGAAAAGGACCCACTGCTTCGAAGACCGCCCAGGTGGAAGCAGGAACTTCGAGTACCGCCAGATTGTCCGGACAAGCTTTTGTAGTGGCTACGCCGATATAGTGATCGAGCTCGCCATATTCCAACCGACCTTCTGAAAAGTTCGTGGACGCACTGATCAGTCCAAGTGGCTTGACATCGGATAGCGACTTCAGTTGCTCAATCATCTCCCTATTTAATGAAGCCCACATGGCCGCAATCTCTGGATTGACTCCACGATAAATCAACGGAACTCTTTTTTTCAGACCCACTATGCGAAATGCCTCTTTTTCTTCCATGCGATAGTTCATGGCACTGCCTCCTTTAATGGATAGATGAAAGGTCATTCGCGGATAAGCCTTCAAGGAATGGCCGATATGTCTGGCTTCAGTCGGAGTGACTCCATGCACATTCTGAAAAGCTCTGGTAAAGGAGTCAGCCGATCCGTATCCGTATTTGATCGCAATGTCAATGACCCGCTCGTTGCTGTCCGCCAGTTCAAAAGCTGCAAGCGTAATGCGCCAACGCCGGATATACTCGGATAGCGGAACACCAGCCAGAAAAGAAAACATCCTTTTGAAGTGATACTCGGAGCAGCAAGCTACCCGAGCGATTTCTTTGTAGTCAATCTCGCTTGTCAAATTGTCTTCGATGTAGTCCAGAGCCTCATTCAGCTTTGCAAGCAAATCCATGGTAATGACCTCTCTTTCCCCCTCAGAATAGCAGATGCAAAATCGGGCAATCCGACATTTCGTGCACAATTATGACGGGTCGGCCTTGTGAAAAACACCCTTTGAAAGGAGCTTTATCATAATGACAACCACTTCCCCCCTGCTCCCCCAAATCGGAGCCATTTTTGTAGCCGTTAGCGACATCGAGCGCGCACGCGACTGGTACTGCCGCCTATTGGGCATTCCCACGGACGGTGAAATTATGTTCGGGCATATCTACTGCATTCGCTTACAAAGCGGACTGACGCTCGTTCTGGACAGCAAAATCTTTCCGAAGCGCATCACAGATGATGCTCCTTTGTTTCATTTCAACACACAGGATATCGAAGCCTCTTATGCCTTTCTCAAGGAGAGCGGAGTCGAAGTCGTCACTCCTATCCAGCATGGCCACTGGTTCAACTTCCGCGATCCCGACGGCAATCTGATCATGGTAAGCCAATGTTAAACAAAAGAGGAGATACACACATGACTATCCACTTGCGCCCCACTACACCAACAGACATTCCATTCGTATGCGAAGTAGAAAATGCGCCAGAGAATACCCCGTTCATTATTCCGTGGAGTGAAGATCGGCACCACAACGCTCTTGGCGACCCGGACATCCTCCATATGATTGCCGAAAAAAAAGAAACAGGCCACCCCGTCGGCTACGTGATCATCGCCGGGCTGACCAATCCTCATCAAAGTATTGAGCTTATGCGTATTACAATCGCAGTGAAGGGGGAAGGCTACGGTCGCAACATCCTGCGCCAGATCAAGCAGTGGGCATTCATCGAGCAAAAAGCCCATCGACTCTGGCTGGATGTAAAAGAAACGAACGACCGCGCCCGCAGCCTTTACTTATCCGAAGGGTTTCACATAGAGGGCACCTTGCGCGATTGCCTAAAAGCTGGCGATACTTACGAATCCTTGATCATTTTATCGATGCTGGCAACGGAATATGACGCCTAGCGGGCAAATGCGTCCGGAGTCGTGACGTACAGCCATTTGCCGTCGTTGCTAGCTCCCAAAATCGAAACACTTGCTGGCAGTCCTTTCACCAGCACAGATTGTTGCTTACGATCGGCATCGAACAGGAAGAGCGACGACACGGACTCCGCTCCTTGTTCAGCTTTTTCCCAATCGATATAAACCAAATGGTGAGTGCCTGGAATCCATATCGCTTCTGGCTTCATTTCCATCAGTTTGACGTCGCCTTTAAACACCCCTGCATTCCAATACATTTGATAGGCGCCATCCGTCGACTGGATATAGCCAGACCACGCTTCTTTGGGGACCGGTGGATTCCAGCTAATCACCTTGCCTGACTGCCAATCGTATCGTTGACGAAGCTCTTCAAAGCTTTCTTCCTCTGTTCTCATTTCAAACGTCGCGTAACGTCCATCATCCATAAAACTGACGGGCTGGACTTGCCCATTCATCTCATCTGTTGGAACCCATCCTTTGATGACACCTGGGAGGCGCCGTTCTTTTCCAGTCGCCAAATCATACACGACCAGATCGAGATCCTTTTTCTGTTCGGTCTTGCCTACTGCCATCAATACATGCTTGCGATCATGGCTAAAGCTGGCTCCATGTACGTATCCATCTACCTTGACACGAGTGGCAAACTCGCTTTTCGGTACTTCTGTCCCTTTCGGTGGATACGCGAAAAAGAAGCCGCGACGATCTGCCATGAAGTCGCCTGTACCGCTATAGTTGTCAGTCAGCTCCATTGGATAAGCAGTCAGCTCTTTTGACTGTGTGTCATAAATCGAATACAGCATGGGGAACCGGGCATCGCACTCACAATATTCTGTAAATCGCTCCAGCAGTACATACCGTTCCTCAGGATCGATAAACTCCATGGGAGTCCTGACGGCAAAGTCCGTCATTTTTTCTTTTACCTTGCCATCGACTGAGACTCGCCAAATCTGAGCTGGAGCAAACACCACCGCTGAGAAATCATTCGTATCGTCAAACACGTTTCCCTTTACCGTCTTCGCTCCTGCTACGTTTACAACATATTCCGTCCAGCTTCTGTCTTTGGCAAGCGTATCAGGAAGGGTAGCCAGCAATTGCAGTTGACGGTCGTGCACCCAGTGAAACGTAAAAATCGGCTCCACGAATCCCAAGTCCTCTTTTTTGGTCTCTTCCTGGACATTTTTGCGAATAGCTGCTTCGACGGTTCCACGGTTCACGGCCTCCTTAAAAAAGAGGGTGTACACCTGTGGTGCGGGTCCCACGACCGTTCTTCGAGGAGAGCGGAGCTGTGGAGCATCGTTTAGCTGAATGACCACGTCTTCTTTCATCGCCGCGTAGTCGTAAGGCAGTTCCTTTTGCTTCCATTCCTTTGTTGTTTGGCTGGTCGTATGGGATGGGCCAGTCTGAGCAATCCGACTGTCCGTGGAAGTTGCTTGCGCGAAGTCGGATCCTGTCATGATAAGCAATGCGAACACAATGGACATACTCATTCCTCGAATTTTTCGCAAAGACAAAAAACTCGCCTCGCTTCCTAGAAAAATTTACCTTACAGAGGATAGACGTCGATAGCCTGCTTAAGGTTTCACCCCACAAAAGAAAAAGCCTCCCCACACGCTTGAAGTGGGAAGGCCTTCCTTCATTTCCTAATCGAAGACGACACCTTCCAGCACGCCCTCATTCTTCAAATAGTCACGCAGCCAGTGATACTTTTCGTCGCGCCAGAAGGAGTCCTCTGCTACCAGCTTGACAGTCTCCTGTCTCGCTACCTCCAGCGCTTTATAATCACTTAATAGATCAGCGACTTTAAACTCCGGCAAGCCGCTTTGCTTTGTCCCGAAAAAATCACCCGGTCCGCGCAATTCTAAATCGCGCTGCGACAGCTCAAATCCATCCGTCGTCTCGCACATGACACGCATCCGCTCTTTTCCGATCTCTGATTTCGGATCGGCGATCAACACACAATACGACTGTTCAGAGCCACGACCTACCCGCCCACGCAATTGGTGAAGCTGAGCAAGACCAAACCGCTCCGCATCATAAATGACCATATAGGTGGCATTCGGCACATTCACACCGACCTCTACGACCGTTGTACTGACCAGAACAGCGTGCTCTGCCGCGAGAAAGGCTTGCATAACTGCATCCTTTTCCTTCGCTGGCAATCGCCCATGCATCAAGCCTACGCCGAATTCAGGGAAAATGTGTGTGAGCTGAGCATGTACATCAATCGCATTTTGCACATCGAGCTTTTCCGACTCCTCAATGAGCGGGCAAATCACGTAGGCCTGCCGTCCTTTGCGCAGCTCATCCCGCATTTGCTCCAACACAGCCGGAAACTGATCATGCTTTTTCCATGTCGTCTCAATTGGTTTGCGCCCCGCAGGCATTTGATCAATCGTCGAGACGTCCATGTCGCCAAATGCCGTAATGGCCAGTGTTCTCGGAATTGGCGTTGCAGTCATAAACAAGACATCAGGCGACAAGCCTTTATTCCGTAAAATTCGCCGCTGCTCCACACCGAATCGGTGCTGCTCGTCCGTAATCACGAGACCAAGCCGTGAGAAAAAGACATCCTCTTGAATGAGCGCATGGGTACCGACCACGACATCAATTAACCCCATTTGCAGAGAGCCAATGACTTCGCGTCTACGTTTCGCCGTCAGGGAGCCTGACAAGAGCGCGACCTGAATGCCATAATCGGACAAGAGCTTCGTCAACGACTGCACATGCTGCTCGGCGAGAATCTCCGTCGGTACCATCAGCGCTCCCTGATAGCCTGCTTTCACCGCAGCAATCAGCGCGATGGCAGCTACAACGGTTTTCCCCGAGCCTACGTCCCCTTGCAGCAGCCGATTCATCGCATGAGGAGCCCGCATGTCGTCCAATATTTCTTTTACCACTCGTTTCTGCGCTTCTGTCAGCGGGAACGGCAACCCTTTGACAAATTCCCGTACCTCTTCCATCGGGATCGCCAAAGCAACGCCTTCCGTTTGCTGTCGGTTAATCTTGCGCAGTGTTTGCATTTTCAACTGGAATAAGAAAAGCTCCTCGAACATAATCCGTCGCCGCGCTTGACGACCATCTTCTGCATTTTCCGGAAAATGAATCGAATGAAAAGCATGCATCCGCGGCATCAGTCGGTAGCGCTCCACAATATCCGCAGGAAGGATCTCAGGAATCTCCTTGCCGTACTGACGCAACGCCTGTTGAATGGTTTTGCGCAGCAGTGTATGCGTCACATCGCCGCCAAGTGGATAGACAGGGGCGAGCTCACCTCGTTTTGTCGCACGTTCGGAGTCTACTTCTGTCATTTCACTCACAGTAATCTGTAGCTTGTGCTTGTCCCATTTTCCTGTAACGAGTATTTCCTTGCCGGGCGACAGCCTGCTTTTGACAAACGTCTGATTGAACCAGACAGCCGTCACCACGACACGATCCATGACAACCTTGACCGACAGTCGTGATTTTCTTTTTCCATAAAAACGAACAGAGGGTTCGCCGTACACCGTACCTGCCAGCGTGACCCTCTCTCCGTCTTTTACTTCTGTCAAATCGCGCACACGGTAATCTTCATAGCGAGACGGGAAATACTCCAGCAAATCACCAATGCTGTTGATTCCCAGTCCTGCAAATGCCTTCGCCCGCTCTTCCCCTACCCCGTGCAAAAGGGAGACGGGCGATTGATATGCACCAGCCATCTTACTTCTCCATCCGTACACCGAACACTTTGGCTTCGATCATGCGGCCCGTTTGCGTGGCAGCAAGACCACCCTGTGCGGTTTCCTTCAGCGTAGTCGGCATGGCGCAGCCGATTCGGTACATGGCCTCGATGACTTCATCTGTCGGGATTACGCTCTTGATGCCTGCCATCGCCATATCTGCGGCTACCGTCGCAATCGCTGCTCCCATCGCATTTCGTTTGACACATGGTACTTCAACCAGTCCGGCTACGGGGTCACAGACCAGACCGAGCATATTTTTCAACGCGATCGCTACTGCTTGGGCAGATTCCTCAGGCGTACCGCCAGCCATTTCTACAATCGCCGCAGCAGCCATGGCCGTTGCAGAGCCCACCTCTGCCTGGCAACCACCCGCAGCACCCGAAATGAATGCGTTATTGGCAATGCAATACCCGATAGCGCCTGCCGTAAACAAATAATTAACCATTTCCTCACGGGTCGGCTGCAGCTTGTCAGATACGGCAAACAGCGTCCCTGGTACAATACCGCATGCTCCTGCTGTCGGCGTTGCGACAATCGTACCCATTGCTGCGTTTACTTCGTTAACCGCCACGGACATCGAGACGGCATTCAAAAGGGTGGGACCAGACAAAAACGTCTTGGTCTCCATATATGTTTGCAGCTTCTTCGCATCGCCGCCCGTCAACCCGCTATGCGAGCGAATATCTTCGGTAAGTCCGCGACGCACTGCTTTTTCCATCACATCGAGGTTGGCGTACATATCTTGCATAATGGCATCCCGACTGCGCTGGGAAACTTCCATTTCTGCTTCAATCATCACCTCGGAGATTTTCTTCCCCTGGGATTCGGCCAACTCTACTAGTTCAGCCACATTACGAAACATCTGGTTGTTCACTCCTCTAATCCTGCTCGTCCTTTTGCTTAGTTCAATGCGAGCAGGGATACGTCAAAGATATGGGGGATTTGACGAATTTCCTCCAGCACTTCCGGCGAGATCGTCGAATCCGTTTCAATTGCCATCAAAGCACGCGAACCACGTGTATGTCGAGACACTTCCATGAGCCCCACATTAATGTTGTGCTGGGTCAGTACCTTTGCCACAGCCGCAATCATCCCAAAGCGATCCTCATGCAAGACCAAGAGTGTCGGTGTATCGAAGCCCAACTGAAAGGAAAACCCGTTCACTTCCAACACTTCGATCTTCCCGCCACCAATGGAAACACCAACGATTTCAATCTGACGCTCATCATCAGACAGCTTGATCCGCGCCGTGTTCGGGTGCTCTGTCAAAACGTCAGAGGTAGATAACTCCACTTCCATGCCCGCTTTTTCTGCAATCACCAGCGAATTTTTCAGACGCAAATCTGACGTGTCAAAGTCAAGGATTCCTGCAACAGTCGCCACATCAGAGCCATGTCCTTGATACGTTTTTGCAAATGAGCCGTAAAAAACAATTTCTGCTCGCAAAGGCATTCTGCCAAACAGCTTGCGAGCCACACGACCGATACGAGCTGCACCAGCCGTATGGGAGCTAGATGGCCCAACCATGATTGGACCGATAATATCAAATACGCTTTTGTACTTCACCGGTTCTCCTCCTGAATCACAAGGGGTTCAACAAGATTCACTCTCATTGTATCCTACAGCCTGTGAAAGCGCTACAGAGGAAACTGTACGTAAAGCAATCATAACCGATTTACGCAGACAACATGCAGTCAAATCAGGCTAAATGAAAAAACTCCCTCTGAGAAGAAGAGGGGCGTAACTCTTCTTTATCGTTGCTCGACGCCGATAATCACCAAAACCCCTGTATAAAAAAGAAGCCCCCTGTCTTCAGGGAAGCTCCTCTCCATACCATATATGCCTTACTTATCTTTTACCATGACAATCCCAAGTAGCCCTGGACCTGTATGTGTACCGATCACGGGACCAATCTGTTCCAACCAAGAGTCCGTTACCGTAAACTCTTGCTTGAGTCGCTCCAAGAGCTCAGCCGCTTGCTCTGGAACACTGCTGTGCAGCACAGCGATTTTCACCGGGTTCCCTTGCGCGTATTCCTGCAAAGCTTCAAATACGCGATTCAGAGCCTTCTTCGTCCCTCGTACCTTGTCAAAAGCAGACACGTACCCAGCGGTATCCAGTGTCAAAATCGGCTTGATATTCAAGAGCGAACCGATGACAGCAGATGCTTTGCCGATCCGACCGCCTTTTTGCAGGAACTCCAGCGTATCCACAATAAAGTATACCTGCACCTCATCCAAATAACGATCAATCTGATCCAGAATCTGCTCCTTGTTCTTGCCTGCTTGTGCGGCTTTTGCAGCCTCCACGCAGATCATTCCATGAACAAACGAAGCTTTGCGGGAATCGATCACCGTAATGTCGATATTTTCATCCAACATCGACTTGGCGATCATCGCTGATTGATACGTACCCGATAAGGAACCCGATAAGAGTATGGCAATGATTTGCACGTCCTTGCCATATTTCTCATAGATCGCTTTGTACGCTTCGGCAAATTCAAGCGGAGACGGCTGCGAGGTTGTCGGCATCACGCTCGATTGCTTCAGCTTCTCGAAAAACTCTGAAGACGAGATAGTGACTGCGTCCACATACGTTTCCGCCCCAAACATGATTTTCAACGGGACGGCCACGATCCCCAATGACTGCCTCACAGACGCATCGATATCGGACGCGCTGTCGGTAAGAATCACAATTGGCATTCTCGATCGCTCCTCTCCCTATTTGTTCGTATTCAAAAAGTTGGCTTTTACTCGACAGAAAAAATAAATGGATACAACGGTTGACCGCCTGCCTGGATCTCAACTTCCACATCCGGGTATGCATCGGACAAAGCTTTTTCCAAAGCATGAGCCTGATCTTCCGTCGCATCTTCTCCTAAGAATATCGTCACGATTTCGGAGTCTTCATCCACCATTCCCAAGAGTAGCGTCGTTGCGCAAGCTAGCAAGTCGGGACCTGCTGTGACGATTTCTTTCTCAGCCATGCCGATAAAATCGCCTTCTTTGATTTGTACCTCACCCATTTGCGTGTCGCGAACCGCGTGCGTCACCATACCTGTTTTCACTTGGGCAATCGCCTTGGTCATCGCTTGGGCGTTCGCTTCCGGTTCAACATCTGCACGGAAGCTGACCAGTGCTGCCAATCCCTGCGGAATGCTCTTCGTCGGTACGACAGTTACAGGAACCTCAGCAAGCTCGGATGCCTGCTGTGCTGCCATGATGATATTGCTGTTGTTTGGCAGGATGATGATGTGCTGGGCATTCAGTCCTTCGATGGCCTTCATGAAGTCCTCTGTGCTCGGATTCATCGTTTGGCCGCCCTCTACTACTACATGCACACCCATGCTGCGCAGAATCGTAGCGATTCCCCCACCAGCAGCTACCGCGATCAATCCGTATGGAAGCAGTTCTGTAGCAGGCTGAGCGGCTGTTTCTGGCTTCGCCTGTCCTTTGTTCTCTTCCGCTTTTAAGATGTTCGCATGCTGCTCGCGCATGTTTTCTATCTTCAGTCGATGCAGGCTGCCGAATTGCTGAGCGTATTGCAGTACGCTTCCCGGATGCTCTGCATGAATATGTACCTTGATGACTTCATCATCAGAGACGACCAGTAGTGAATCGCCCATCGTATCCAGATGGCTGCGGAACAGCGCTTCTGAGAAGGGCTTTTTGTTCGGCTCGGTGCTATGCGCGACATGAACCATAAATTCCGTACAGTACCCGTACGTGATGTCTTCTGTTTTCATGTGGATTTGAGCATGATGCTGCTCAGAAATGAGCTTGTCCAGCTCTTCCTGACCCATTTTAGGTATCGAACGCTCACGATCAGCGGATAGCTCTTCCCCGCGCAATGCTCGCAAAAACCCTTCATAAATAAACAAGAGACCTTGTCCACCTGAGTCGACTACGCCCACTTCTTTTAGAACAGGCAGCATTTCCGGCGTACGCAACAGCGTAGCTTGCGCCTGCTCGTATGTTTTTTCCATGACAGAGATAATATCATCTGACGTGCGCGCTGCACGCACAGCCATCTCCGCCGCTTCACGGGCAACAGTCAAAATCGTGCCTTCTACCGGCTTCATCACTGCCTGATACGCAGAGTCAACACCAGCTTTCAAGGCATCGGCAAACTGACGGGCGTTAACCTCATCTTTTCCATTGACTGATTTGCTGAAGCCGCGGAATAACTGGGACAAAATCACGCCGGAGTTACCGCGCGCGCCCATTAACAGACCTTTTGCCAAAGCAGCTGCCGATTCAGTGATTCGGGGGGATTCTTTTCGAGTCAGCTCCTCCACACCGGAAGAGAAAGTCAAATTCATGTTTGTCCCCGTATCGCCATCCGGCACAGGAAAGACGTTTAATCCATCCACTACTCTGACGTTGTCGGATAAAAGGTTCGCCCCCAGGTAAACCATCCGGCTAAACAGCACGCCATCTAGACGCGTATGTACCAACTGATGTTCCTCCTTACATATCCCTGTCTGTACGAACTCCCTGCACAAAAATATTAACAGCAGTCACATCAATGCCTACCGTTTGCTCCAAGGTATATCGAACACGGCGTTGTACGTTGCCTGCCACCTCGGAAATTTTCACGCCATAGCTGACGATAATGTGCATGTCCAATACTACTTCGCCATTTGTGTTATGAACGACGACACCTTTGCTCAGGTTGTCTCTTCCTAACAGTTCAGCGATTCCATCTTTCAACGCTTTGCGAGAAGCCATGCCCACAAGTCCAAAAACTTCCATGGCCGCGCCGCCAGCGATCCGTGCGATCACGTCTTCTGTAACATCGATCTTTCCTAGCGATGTATTCATTTCCACTGTCATGCAAGGACTCCTCCTCTGTTAAACAGCTTGACCGTCATAGGTAAGCGTAACCATGCTTCCTTACAATTCTACACTAACACAAAAGAGAAATGAAGCGTTTTGTCGATCCTATCAACCCTATGAGAAAGACTGGGTAAATCATCTTGTCAAGTATTGCAATTGACAGCAATGTTGTGCTAATATAGTCGAGTATTTGTATTTCCCACAAAGGAAATCCCGTTTAGATGTAACAAGGGAGGTGGATCGTAATGGCACGTCGTTGCTTTGTAACAGGTAAATCTGCTAAAGCTGGAAACGCTCGCTCCCACTCCATGCGCGCAACTCGCCGCACCTGGGGTGTCAACGTACAAAAAGTGCGCATTCTCGTAAATGGAAAACCGAAGCGCGTTTATGTAAGTACTCGAGCACTGAAATCCGGTCTCGTAACTCGCGTATAGTTGATCTCAACTATGCGAAAAAAAGCACCCTCGAGGTGCTTTTTTGCATTTCTCCCGGTTCTCCACTCTTCTCCCAAAGGAGGCTCGGGGCCGAAGCTTCACTTTTTCTTGTTGAACGCCTCGATGATGCCCCGAATCATGCCACCCAGGAACTTCGGCAACTTGATGGTGTAAAACCGCATGCTACCCCTCCTCACCGAAATTACTACACACGATACAAATACACGCCGGCCCCTATGAGTGCTAATGCCAATAGGCTATACCAAACCCACGGAGGTGCCCAATACAGGAAAATGGTGATTCCCCCGACAGCCAACGCAACCCCGAGAACACGTCGCAAGGCGCCCCCCTGTCGCAGGCGATAGGAGCGCAATCCCATTTCGCGTAAGCACCTCCTTTAGGTGTTCTCAAAAACGTGCATATTACATCATATTCTGCTGTCGGATAAACATGTATCCTGCCACATGAAAAAAGTAGATGTCTTAAGAAGTAAAAAATCAGGCAACGGAACTCGCTGCCTGATTACATTATGTGGATAGTTTGTACTTGATACCGATTTTTTCCTGTTTCTTATGCGACTCGATCACGTGCGGGGAACAGCAACTGCGATGCGCTACTAAGCACAACTGTCAAGACGACTCCCGCGATAATCATTTCTGGCAGCAAATACGTGATGTTATAAATGAGGGAATATTGCCAGACTGGTACACCTTCTGGCGCGTAGCTGCCAAACCAAATAACACCCGATAGAAAATGGCAGACAAATCGTCCAATCACGCCGATAAACAAGCCGCTCCACAGTACGATGATTCGTTGCTTCGTTCCTTCATAGCCAGACAGGCGAACAAGCCCAGCGAGACCCAGCGCACCAAAAGCAAGCGGATAATCCAGCAACAGCTGAACCGGATGGACAACTGTACTGCCCAAGAGCAATTGAAGAAATCCAACAACAAGTCCTGTAATGACACCAGCAGCGAGTCCACGGCGAACAGCGATCAACGCGATTGGCACCATCACCAGCGATACAGAGCCGCCCTGTGGCATATCGAAAACCTTGATCTGACTAAACACAATTGCAAGAGCCGCCATCATCGCCATTTCCAACAAAATGACCAACCGTTGACGATCCAAAATAGTCACTCCTCAAAATAGAATAAATAAAAATTTTTTTACACCGATAATGTTTCTGATTCTAGCCCAAGTCTATGCTCGTGTCAAAGAAAAAAGCCGCTGCCTCATCGGCACTGCGGCTAGTTGTATTACCGAACCTTCTCCAAAAACTGCTGGGCACGTTCACTTCTTGGCTTTTGGAAAAACTCTTCCGGTGGCGTATCCTCCAAGAGACGACCATCATCGAGGAACAAAATACGGTCTGACACCTCTTCGGCAAAGCGCATCTCATGCGTGACGATTGCCATGGTCATTCCGCTATCAGCCAGCCCCTTCATAACCTCCAAAACCTCCTTGACCATCTCTGGGTCGAGGGCAGAGGTCGGCTCGTCAAACAGCATAATTTTTGGCTCCATCACAAGCGAACGGGCAATGGCTACACGCTGCTTCTGACCGCCTGACAAACGCGATGGAAAGACATCCGCTTTGTCTGCCAGCCCCACGCGCGCCAATAGCTCTTTCGCCTTTTGTTCCGCTTCAGCCGCAGACATGCCTTTTACTTTCATAGGGGCATAGGTCAAGTTTTTCAATACCGTCATATGCGGAAACAAGTGAAAATGCTGGAAAACCATCCCGATTTGCTGACGGATACCCATCACGTCAGCCTTTGGAGCCGTGATTTCCTGTCCGTTGATCGTAATTGTACCCGTCGTCGGCGTCTCCATCAGGTTGATGCAACGCAATAGTGTTGACTTCCCCGATCCAGATGGACCGATGATGGCGACAACCTCCCCTTTTCCAATGTTCGTGGTAATACCCTTCAGCACATTCAGTTGTCCAAATGACTTCGTAATGTTATCGATCTTAATCACTGAGTCTCATCCTCCGTTCCAGTACGCGAGCTACCCAAGTCAGGATCATAACCATGACATAGTACAGGATACCGGCGATCATGTATGGCTCAAAATAGCGGAAGATGGTGCCTTTGACCACATTCGCGTTCTGCATGATATCTGCAAGACCAATCGTGGAAACGAGGGCGGATTCCTTCAAAAGTGCAATCGTTTCATTGACAAGAGCAGGCAGGATATTTTTGACAGCCTGCGGCAAAATAATGTCGAGCATCATCCGATGATAAGGTACACCAAGCGCTTTGGCCGCTTCCCACTGCCCTTTATCAACCGCCAAAATTCCACCGCGAATCGTCTCAGAAATGTATGCACCTGAGTTTAGTGTAAACGTCAGTACAGCTGCTTCCAGTTGTGAAATGTTGTAACCAGTAAGCTGTGGCGTTGCAAAATAAACAAAGGTTAGCTGCAAAATCAAAGGTGTCCCGCGAAAAACAGACGTGTAAGCAACCGCGAGCCAGTTTAGCAATTTCACATTCGAAATTTTAATGAGTGCGAGGATGGAGCCCCAGAAAAATCCCAATACAACCGAAATTAAGGTAACAAGTAACGTGCCCTTTATCCCTTCCAATATGAAAGGAATATAGGGCACGATTTGTGCAAAATCCAAATTCATGCCCATTCTCCCCTCTTGCTGCTTATACAGTTATTCTTCGTTGCCTGGAGAGATTATTGGCCGAACCATTTTTGAATCAGCTTGTCCATTTCTCCGTTTTCTTGCATCTTTTTAATGACTTCATTAAATTTCTCTACGTGCGGCGATCCTTTTGGGAACGCAACAGCGGAGCCATTCTTTTCATTTTCTTCCATTGTGGTGAATTGCAGGGAGTCATTGTTTGCCACGAAGCCTTTCGCTACCGTGTCCTCAATAATGGCAGCATCTACACGGCCCGCTTTTACTTCTTCGACAATCTCAGGCAGCTTGTTCAGCGAAGTAATCTGCAAGCCGGAAACAGTCTTTGCAAGCTCCTTTGCTGCCCCTTCCTGAATAGAACCGAGTTGTACCGCCACTTTTTTACCCGCCAATTGCTCAGGCTTGGTCAGATTGCTGTCTTTCTTTGCTACGATCGTATTTTTCGCATCGTAATAGATGGTGGAGAAATCAGCGTTCTTCTCGCGCTCAGGTGTTGCTGTCATACCAGCCATAACGAAGTCCGCGCGATTCGTTTGCAGTGCGGGAATAAGTCCGTCAAAGTTCATGTCATTAATTTGCAGTTCGTAGCCAAGCTCTTTTGCAATGTATTTCGCGATATCAATGTCAAAGCCGACAATCTCATCTTTTCCGCTGCTCAGGTCGTGATATTCATACGGCTTATAGTCAGCAGAAGTAGCCATAACCAATGTTTTCTTGTCGCCAGCAGAAGGCGCAGGTGCTTGTCCTGTTGCCGTTTGATTGCCTGTACCGCATCCAGCGATCATAACTGCCGCAAGCATGGAAGTAAGAGCCAAGGAAATAAATGATTTTGTTTTCTTCATGATGAACCCCCGTTGTTATGAGTTTTACGCATAAAGCAGTCTATTCGTAGCATTAATTTGCATGAAAACTTATATTTATGCATCACAATGATTATTTTACTCATAATCTGAACAATTTCAATCATTTTTTACCTACATTTTAAATACGGAATATACAGAATTTTATACACAAATTTTTATTTTAGTGGCAGAAAAGCAAACAAGGCTTTATAGTGCTAGTAAAAGGAATTACAGGAGGCTGACATGGAGAAAAACTGGACGTCCTATTTTCGGCAGCAGCTCCCAGAAATTATCGAGGAACTGCGTACATATGTAGAGATGGAAACACCCACCCACAACAAGCAAGCTGTTGATCGATTGGGCAGCCTGATTGCTGAACGCTTTCGCCAATTGGGGTGTCGGGTGGAGAGCTTGCCACAAGAGCAATACGGAAATCAGCTTCGAATGGAGTATGGAGATGGCGACGAGCAGATCCTCATTCTCGGTCACTTCGATACTGTAAAAGACATTGGAACATTAACCGTCGAGCCTTGTCGCGAGGAAAATGGACGACTCTATGGGCCTGGTACATACGACATGAAAGCAGGGATCGTTTTTAGCTATTTTGCCCTGCGCGCCATGATGGAACATAATCTTTCGCCCAAAAATAAGCTCGTCTTTTTTTGGAACACCGACGAAGAGATTGGCAGTGTTTCCTCGGAAATGCTCATTAGAGAGGAAGCAAAAAGAAGTAAATATGCATTGGTACTGGAGCCTGCCGCTGGAGATGGCTCTTTGAAAACAAGCCGCAAAGGTGGCGGAGACTTCATTTTAAAAGTAACAGGCCGCGCTGCACATGCAGGCAATGATCACGCCAAGGGGGTCAATGCGATCGCTGAGCTAGCTCACCACGTCCTCGCTATTCAATCGTTTACGAATTACGAGGCGGGCACTACCTTGTCTGTCGGTACCATTACAGGCGGAAGTGCATCGAACGTCGTGCCTGACTTTGCCATGACAGAAATCGATGTGCGTATCCAAAGCCGCGAGGAAAGGGAGCGTATTACCCAATTGATGAGTCAGTTGACCGCTGTCCATCCCGAAGCCAAGCTGTCCCTAGAAGGCGGGATCACCAAGCCCCCCATGGAACGAACGGCGGGTACCGAGCAACTGTTCTTGCATGCGAAGGAACAAGCGCGTCTGGAAGGTTTTGAATTGACGGAGCAAGGTGTCGGCGGAACAAGCGATGGGAACTTCGCCGCTGATGCAGGAACACCAACGCTGGACGGTTTGGGACCTGTCGGTGATGGAGCCCACGCTTCCCACGAGCATATCGTCATTGACGCCATTCCTGGCAGGATTGCCGTAATGCTTCGGATGTTTTTAACCTTGTCATAATAAATTTACAGGTGTATAATTTTATGGAAAAATAAGGCTCCGTCTATTAGCGACGGAGCCTTATCTGCACTATTTTCGAATGGGCAGTCATATATATTCCTATTCGAATAACAAGGAGAGGGAAAACATGGAATCAATCACCACATCGCCAAGCAATCCCGTAGGATTTTGGCGTCGGCTCGGTGCCGGTCTGCTAGATGCAATCATTATCGGACTACCGCTACTACTGCTCACCTATATCATTACAGGCACTACCGAAGACAATCTTGTTACCAATATCATCTCCTCACTGTACAGCCTCCTCGTGCCTGTATTTTGGCATGGCTATACAGTAGGCAAAAGAATTGCAGGGATTCGCATCGCCCGAATCGATGAAGAGCCTGTGGGAATCGGAACCATGCTGTTACGCAACCTGGTCGGAGGGATCGTGTACGTCATTACACTCGGTCTTGGTATAATCGTCAGCGCCATCATGGTTGCTGTTCGTCAGGATAAACGCTCGATCCATGATTTGATCGCCGGCACGTATGTAACATCGAATCAACCTTAATTTACCAAAACAGCATATCCAGACTAAAAAAGACCGGATATAATCATCCGGCCTTTTTTCATTTTTACCCATCAAGCAGTTTATCGGAACAACACCTTATCTGTTTTTGCATCCATAAACACCATGGTTGTATACGGCGGCAGGCTTGCACGCACAATGATATAAGGTGTGTGCACCGCTGGCAATGTAATCTCTTCTGGAGCTGGATTTGTCAACTCTACATAGACCATGAGCATTTCCCATCCTTGCTGAGTTCCAACAACCTTCAAGCTATAGCCAGAGGTAGGCATTTCACCACGGGAGACCACATACAGGTCGCCTTGACGATGTACACCCTTCTTCGATTTTACTTTTCCTACGAATTCACGTTCAGACGCTGTCAATGTACCTTCTTTTACGATAGACAATTTTTTCGTTTGCATGTCTACTTGGGAAGTCGTGATCGGCCCCGAATGTTTTTGTTCAGCGTGCACGCCAGTTTGTGAAAATGGCAGAATGGAGAGAATGGTGAGAACCGCTACACTGTTTTTCCATAACGATTTCATACATGATCAACTCCTGATTTTTTTAAAGGGCGTGAAACATTTCTTGATACTGGCCAGTATCTCTCAGATAGGAATTTTTACCACTATCTGGATAATTTGATTTAATCATTATATTTATTAAAAAGCAATATTTTCCAAAATGTTTTATTTTTGTTAATCAACCTTTACCATATACTGCTAATATACCTTATTAGAGTAAGAATAATTCAATTTTATTCTATTTGTAGTATGAACTATAATTATACTTTTATATTTATTATTAATTGATTGATCACATAATTAGTTACAATATTCAGATGATTACAAACTACATAAGCGGGAGAAAGCACAAAAAAGCTGACGCCGAGATTGCCTATCGTCGTCAGCTTACAGCTACGTATTATTCTTACTGTCCACGAATCGCAGCGATCGCTTGACCGCGATCTGCCTGATTGAATACCGCGCTCCCTGCAACGAGGACAGTCGCTCCTGCTTCCTCGCACAATCGTGCTGTTTGTGCATTGACACCGCCATCGATTTCGATTTCCACATGCCCCAAGCCACGCTCGTTCAGCATTTGACGCAACTGGGCAACCTTTGGCAGAACGCTGTGAATAAATTTTTGTCCACCAAAACCAGGGTTCACTGTCATGAGGAGAACCATATCCAAATCAGCGAGGACTGGCTCGATCGTGGAAATCGGTGTAGCCGGGTTCAATACCACTCCCGCTTTTACACCTTGCTCTTTGATCAAGTACAGCGTGCGATGGAGATGACGGCATGCTTCCTGATGAACCGTAATCCAGTCTGCTCCACTTTTCGCGAATTGCGGAATGTAGCGATCTGGTTCCTCAATCATCAAGTGTACATCGAGAGGCAGCTTGGTCACTGGGCGAATCGCCTCTACAATCAGAGGGCCGATCGTAATGTTTGGAACGAAGTGTCCATCCATCACATCCACGTGAATCCAGTCTGCTCCTCCCTTCTCGGCATCGAGAATTTCTTCACCCAGACGGGCAAAATCAGCAGATAGGATAGAAGGTGCGATTTTTACCATGGTTTGTTCCTCCGTTGGTATTCTTTTAGCTCTTCGCGGAATTGTTTGTAGTGTTCATAGCGCTGTTCACTAATCTCACCAGCCTCCAGTGCGGCCTGCACGGCACAAGCTGGCTCGCTTACGTGAAGACAACCACGGAATTTGCATTCCGAGCTGCGATCGGCAAAGTCCCGGAAGGATTCCGCCAGATCAAGCTCGGAGAAATCGATGAATTCCAGTGAACTGAAGCCCGGTGTATCTGCCACATAGCCGCCGCCCGCAAGCGGAATCAGCTCGACATGACGTGTTGTATGCTTTCCTCGTCCGAGCTTTTGGCTGACATCTCCTGTTTGCAGACTGACACCCGGAAACAGCATGTTGATCAGAGAGGATTTGCCTACACCTGACTGACCTGCAAAAACGGATATGCGGTCCCGCAAAATCTCACGCACGTCCTCCACACCGCGTTCATCCGCTGTTGAGGTCGGAATCACGCGGTACCCGACCGCTTCATATTTCTCCACGATTTCGGCTACCTCTTCTTCCGACACTTGATCGGCTTTGGATAGCACAATCACGGAATCAATCCCTGCATGCTCCGTGTGCGTCAGGAACTTGTCCAACAGCAACGGACTGAACATCGGCTTGTACATCGAAAAGACAAGTACCGCCTGATCCACATTGGAAATGGGCGGACGAACCAACTCATTCGTCCGTTCGCCCACCTCCATGATATAGCCTTCTTCCTCATTGATCGCATCGTAGACGACCCAATCCCCAACCAGCGGATTTACTTTTGCATCTTTTTTCTTGAAGAGCCCTCGTGCACGGCAACTGTAGATTCGCCCTTCGTCGGCTACATAATAGAAACCGCTCAGCGCTTTCACAATCCGTCCTTCTGGCATTCATGTCCCTCCACTACACTATGGCAAGCTGCTATAGGAAATCGAATACTTTTGTGCCTCCATAAAGTTGTTCATGTTCGGCCCTTTGACCAACAGCCTGATCAACGCATCTTTTTGAGGCGACACTACGTATGGCACATTGTATTCTTTGCTTTCAGAAACAGTCTCAGTCAGTACAACCTTCGTACCGCTGGCATCCGTTACTTCAATTTGCACTTCCAACGTATCACCCGGCATCACATCTACATAGACAGGCGAATTCCCGGTCTTGGCGTCCTGCGGGAATTGGCCATTGCTGACCTCAAGCGGAACCGAAACTCCCTGTTGCACATCCATTCCCGGATCGTATGGGTGAGTGCTCAGAACAATGCCTGGTTTGTCCGTGGTATAAGTAGGCACTTCCTTGATTTCCCCGACAGACAGCCCTTTTTTGAACAATTCTACTTGTGCAGCCTCTACTGATTTATTCCGGACATCCGGCATTTTCACAAAGGCTTTTCCTTTACTAATCGTGACCGTCACATTTGTTTTGGTCGGGAACACCTTTTCATTTGCGGCTGGAGACTGCTTGATAACCGTTCCTACCTCTGCCTTGTCGTCCGCTTCCTCTACGAAAGTGACATTCTCCAGTTTAAAACCATTGCTTTTCAATGCTTCCTCTGCTGTTGCTCGCGGCAACGTAACCAGATTTGGCATATTGATCTCTTGTTGTCCTTTGCTTACATACAAGGTCACAACGGAATTTTCCTTTAACCGCATGGGAGGTGCAGGGTCCTGGCGTATCACCATTCCCTTTTCTATCGTATCATTGGCTTCTTCGACGATACGGGCAACAAGTTTGGCATCCTGAATCTTTTTCTCAGCAAGTGTCACTTCGATCCCTTCTACATGAGGTACCTGTGCCTCAGGAACGGAAGGAAACAGATTCAACAGTAAGTTAAATCCGAAGAATGCCAGTACGAAAAACAGTCCGATACCACCTACCCATAATAGGGCTTTGACCCACCATTGTTTCTTGGCTGGTTTGGCGTCCTCTTCTTCCGTACGCTGCTCATAGCGACCACGCCCCGCTCCTCCGGTTTTGCCATTGGTATGGTCTTTGAGCATGTCAGGTGTGATGATCGGCACCACACGCGTCATCTCTTCATCCACCGGGAACGTCAGCTTTTCTTCGTTTAATCGCTCCGGGAACAGGCAGGTCTCCAAATCTTCTAGCATTTCACTCGCGGATGCGTATCTGAGAAACGGGTCCTTTACCAGCGCCTTCAAAATGACATTTTCCACACTCTGTGGAATCGCCGGATTGACTTGGCGCGGCTCTGGAAGCGGCTCCTGCAAATGCTTAAGCGCCACTGATATAGGCGAATCACCGGAAAACGGCAGTTCACCTGTCACCATTTCATACAAGACGATCCCCAGCGAGTAAATATCGGATTTTTCCCCGGTAATCCCGCCGCGCGCCTGCTCTGGCGAAAAATAATGGACAGAGCCAAGCATCGCATTCGTATGCGTAATCGTAGCTGAAGTAACGGCTCGCGCAATCCCGAAGTCCGTAACCTTCACCCGACCATTTTTTCCAATCATAATGTTATGCGGCTTGATATCTCGATGAATGATCTGGTTTTGATGCGCATGATCGAGTGCATCGCAAATTTGCTCGGCGATCCGCACTGCCTCTTCTACCGGCAGCGCACCACGTTGAATAATGACCTCTTTCAACGTATAGCCTTCTATGTACTCCATCACCATGTAATGGGTATCGCCTTCCTGACCGACATCATACACCCCAACCACATTGGGGTGAGATAAGCTCGCCACCGCCTGCGCTTCACGTCGGAAACGATTGACGAAATCTTCGTCCGTACCAAACTGTGAACGCAGCACTTTGACTGCCACTGGACGATTCAAAATTAAATCTTTGGCCTTGTATACAATGGCCATACCGCCCCCACCGACGCGGGATTCTATTTGGTATCGTCCTCCCAGTCGTTGACCTTCCATCTCTCTCACCCCTCTTCCTGACCGGCAACAAGCGTATTTCGTACGGCAACCAGCGTTATGTTATCTTCCCCACCGGCATCCAGTGCTTCCTGCACCAAACCGTCCACCTTCGCTTGTAACGATATCTGTTTCTGCAAGCTTTCTTCTATGGAATGATGACTGACCTTGTTGCTCAATCCATCTGAGCAAATCAAGACGATATCACCCTCTGACCATTCAAACTGCCCAAGATCAATAAGTACATCCGGTTCAGTCCCGAGCGAACGCATAATAACGTTGCGATGAGGATGGACAGACGCCTCCTCGGCTGTAATCTGTCCACTCTTCAACAGCTCATTGACAAGGGAATGGTCTTCTGTTTTCATGACCAGTCCGTCTTGGTTGTAAAAATACAGACGGCTGTCGCCAATATGCGCGGTAATCACAGTGGATTGATCGAACAAGGCCGCAACCACGGTTGTGCCCATGCCACTGCACTCCGGATGTTCAACCGCATATTCATAGACTTCTTTATTCGCCAGCAGGATAGCGTTCATCAATTGCTCACGCACATCCTCTGCTTCGAGGTCCCCATCTAGGTGACGCAGTTCTTTTACTATTCGCTCAACAGCAAGGCGACTGGCGATATCACCAGCCTGATGGCCACCCATACCATCTGCTACAATGGCGAGCACGCGTCCGTTTAAATCGGTCACACAGGCATAATAGTCCTCGTTAACCTGACGAACGCGGCCAACATGGGATTTCATCGCGATTTCCATGGCATCACCCCACGGTTTCTTTAGCGTGTTGTGCCCTCAATTGTCCGCAAGCAGCAGCAATATCACTGCCTTGCTCGCGTCTGATGGTCACATTGATTCCTTTTTCCTCTAAAATGCGTTTGAACTGAAAAATCTCATTGCGTGGCGTGCGCACATAATCACGCTCCGGTACGTAGTTCACCGGGATCAGATTCACGTGGCAAAGCATGTCGCCAATAAGTTCAGCCAGCTCCTCTGCATGTTCGGGCTGATCGTTTTTCCCACCGAACAGACCGTACTCAAAACTGATGCGGCGCCCTGTCTTGTTAATGTAATGGTGGCATGCTTCCATCAGCTTAGCGAGCGGGAAGCCTCGGTTAATCGGCATCAACTGGCTTCTCAGCTCAGTGTTTGGAGCGTGCAGGGAAATCGCCAGGTTCACTTGTCCGCCACGTTCAGCAAACTCATATATCTTCGGCACAATTCCACTGGTGGAAACCGTAATGTGACGAGCACCGATATTCAAACCACGGTTATCGTTGATTACGGACAAGAACGCCATCAAGCTCTCGAAGTTCTCGAAAGGCTCCCCGATCCCCATGACGACAACGTGACTGACACGCTCACCTTCCGCATCCAATCTGCGTTGTGCCGTCAATACTTGAGAGACGATTTCACCTGCATCCAGGTTACGTTTTAGTCCACCTAATGTAGAGGCACAAAACGTACATCCGATACGGCAGCCCACCTGTGTCGTAACACAAATGCTGTTTCCGTAGTTATGACGCATAATTACTGTCTCAATCGCATGTCCATCGACAAGCTGGAACAAAAACTTGATCGTTCCATCCTGCGACTCCTGATGCGTGATTTCCTTGAGTGGCTCCATGCGGAACGTATCAGCCAGCTTTTCGCGCAGCTCCTTGGACAAATTGCTCATCTCGTCAAAAGAAGTGACGCGCTTTACATATAGCCAGTCAAAAATTTGTTGCGCACGAAATGCTTTGTCGCCGGCACTAACCAGCCATTCCTTCATTTCATCTTGTGTCAAACTGTAAATAAGCGGCTTTGCGCCAGTAAATGTCGTTAATGGCATTCTATCTCCACATCCTCAAAATCATTGCTTGCCTAAATCCATTCTATCATTGTACCTCGTGGGGCGTCTCGCTTCAAACGGTTTTGACATCCATATTCATAAATGCGTCGCTTTTCCTAGTGTAAACCAATACGCGCGCTCGCAAACAAAGGCAAAGGAGTGGCATTTTCCACCTGTTGGTGCGCCACCCCTTGTTAGTATGTCCGTTTCCTTATCCTCTTCGTTTCAATCGCGCGATAAAGAATCCATCACTCTCGAAATGGTGAGGCAAAATTTGTACGCAGGCTCCGGTTTCATCGACATGCTTTCTAACAGCTTCAGGCAGGTCTTGTGCCAGTGTATCATCGAATACGAAGTCAGGGTGTTCTTCGACAAAGCGGCGAACAATCTCCTGGTTTTCTGTTGGCTCAATCGTACATGTGCTGTAAACCATCACACCACCCTGAGCAAGCATCGGCGCCAATGTCTTGAGCAGTTCGTACTGTAGCTGAGCAATCGCACGGACATCTCCAGGTGTTTTGTTCCATTTCAGATCAGGCTTGCGACGAATCACGCCAAATCCGGTACATGGCGCATCGAGCAGAATTCGGTCGAAAGTTCCTAGCGCTTTTTCTGGTAGGTCAAGCGCATCACTTACGATTGGCTCGATGATCGTAATCCCGAGTCTTTTCGCTGCACTCGCAATCAGATCGCGTTTGTGCGGATGCACGTCACTCGCTATGATTTGCCCGCGGTTTTCCATCATTTCCGCTATATGCGTTGTTTTTCCACCTGGCGCCGCGCAAGCATCCAGTACGCGCATGCCTGGTTGGGCAGCAAGAGCTGGTGCTACGAGCATAGAGCTCTCATCCTGAATCGTGAAGTAGCCTTCCTTGAACAAGCGTGAGCCTGCTGCATGTCCGCCCTCCATCAGAATAGCATGAGGACTGACAGACGACGCTTGGCCTTCCAGCCCTTCTTCCGCCAGCTTGTCCAGCACTTGATCCTTCGTCGTTTTCCATGCATTGACTCGGACAGAGCTATGCGGGGTTCTATTGTTGGCTTCGCAAATTGCAACCGTCGTCTCTTCTCCATATACCTCAAGCCACTGACGCACAAGCCATTCTGGATGAGAATAGGCAACGGCGATTTGCAAGGCACGGTCGCCTTTTGGCTGACGCTCCCACACATCCGGCTGGCGCAACACATTTCGCAAAACACCGTTGACCATCGAAGCAATCCCTTGGTGACCGCGTTTCTTGGCGATTTCAACCGCCTGGTGTACGGCAGCGCGCTCAGGAATACGGTCCAAAAAGCGAATTTGATACAAGCTGAGGCGCAATAAGTTACGGACCCAGGTCTGGACCTTTTTATTCCCGACAAAATGGGAAAGGACATGATCCAGCGTCATCTTGCGCTGAATGGTACCGTACACAAGCTCTGTCACCAGCCCTGCATCTGCTGCACTGAGATTTTCCCGATCCAGGACATTGCGCAGCTCAAGATTGCTGTAGGACTTATGTTCTTCTACCCTGTTCAAAACATCGAGGGCGATATCGCGAGCTCCCTTTTTTGCCACGGACTATTCTCCTACCTTTGTGCCGATTTCAATGCTGCTGCCCGCTCCACGCAAAAAGTCGAGTGCACTCATACGTTTTTTGCCTTCTGGCTGCAATTCGGTTATTTTCACTGCACCACTACCGCAAGCAACAACGATACCGTCTTCCTCGCGTGCGATGATCGTTCCCGGCTCTTTGCCTTCGCCGGACATAGACATTTTTTCTACCCACCACAGCTTCCAAATCTTGCCTTCGCATGTAGTAAATGCGACCGGCCACGGATTCAGGCCGCGGACTTGGTTATAAATCTGTTCCGCAGAACGGCTCCAGTCAATTTTTTCGTCTGTACGCTTGATATTCGGGGCAAAAGTCGCTGCCGAATGATCCTGTTGCTCTGCTACGAGCTCACCAGCCAACAGGGGCGGGACAGTAGCAATCAACAGCTCAGAGCCTGCCGCAGCCAATTTGTCATGCAAGGTCCCTACGGTATCACGCTCTTCAATCGGCACGACTACTTTGGACAGCATATCCCCTGCATCGAGAGCTTCCACCATGTACATGATGGTTACGCCTGTTTCCGCTTCTCCCTCAACAATCGATTTATGTATCGGGGCACCCCCGCGATATTTCGGCAAAAGTGAGGCGTGCACATTGATGCAGCCATATTTCGGTGCATCGAGCAGCTTTTTAGGCAAAATCTGCCCATACGCCGCGGTAATAATCAGATCAGGCTCGAGCGCCAACACTTCTTCAAGCGCTTCCTCTGCCTTGATTTTTTCCGGTTGCAATACCAAAAGTCCATGACGCAAAGCCGCCTCCTTCACGGGGGGCGGCGTTAATACTTGCTTGCGTCCAACGGGACGATCGGGTTGTGTTACGACTCCAATCACGTTGTAGCCTGCTTCGAGTACAGCCGTTAGACTCGATACAGCAAAGTCAGGCGTACCCATAAACAGGATGCGAGCATCTTTCAAATGGTTATTCCCCTTCCTGGTTCGGGTTTACTTTGTACACCTTGTCAGCTACATCGATAAAGAGGACACCATTCAAATGATCGATCTCGTGTTGAGCGCAACGGGACAACAGGTCGTCTGCCTCGAGCTCAATCACATTCCCGTTACGATCATGACCGCGCAGCTTGATCCACTTGTGGCGACGAACGTCTCCTTGCAGACCAGGAATGCTCAGGCAGCCTTCTGGATAATCGAATTGCTCCCCTTCATGCTCAACGATTTCCGGATTGATCATTTCAATCAGTCCATCACCGCAATCCATCACGATGACACGCTTGGAGATGCCCACTTGTGGAGCAGCCAAGCCTACACCGTCTGCATCGTACATCGTATCTGCCATATCATCAAGCAGCTTGTGCAAGTTGGAATTAAATTTGCTTACGACCATTGCCTTTTCACGCAAAATCGGATCTGGATGTTTTACAATTGTGCGAATCGCCATGTGTTTCATATCCTCCCTAAAGCAGTACGTAAGGGTCGACGTCAATCGTCATCAATACTTTCTGCTGTTTGTTCCATTCTTCAAACGCAGCCGTCGCCTGAGCGAGCAGTTCTGACAGTTGCGGTTCATCACGATATTTTAGCATGATCTGAAAACGAAATCTATCCTTCACCCTTGCAATAGGCGAAGCAACTGGGCCCAAGAGGATCGTCGTCTGAGCCAAACGCTGCCGCAAATAGTCAGCCATCGTATGCGCACCGCGGATAACAACAGGGACATCCTCGTGGCTAAACGTAATTAATACGAGACGGAAATACGGCGGGTAGCCTGTTCGTCTGCGCTGCATCATTTCATCCTGATAAAATGCGGGATAATCATGCTTGGTCGCATGAACAATGCTATAGTGCTCGGGCGTATACGTCTGAATCACGACATCTCCGTCTAGCTCGTGTCGTCCTGCACGTCCGCCTACCTGAGTCAGGAGCTGAAATGTCTTTTCCGCTGCACGGAAGTCAGGCAAATGCAAGGACGTATCCGCTGCAATGATGCCCGCCAGCGTCACTCGTGGAAAATCAAGGCCCTTGGCAATCATCTGGGTACCGAGCAAAACGTCGCCTTGACCTGAGCGGAATTTGTTTAACAGCTCTTCGTGAGAGCCTTTACGCGAGGTTGTATCCACGTCCATTCGGATAACCCGGATTCCAGGGAAAAGCTTTGCCAGCTCTGCTTCCACTTTTTGTGTTCCTGTCCCAAAAAAACGTATATGCTCACTCTGACACTCTGGACAATGCTTTGGCTGGGCGATGGTGTATCCACAGTAATGGCAGCGCGCCGTATGATTCGTTTTATGATAAGTAAGCGAGATATCGCAATGAATGCAGCGCATCGTATAGCCACAGGAGCGGCACATGACAAAGGTAGAGAAGCCTCTTCGGTTAAGGAAAATGACCATTTGCTCTTCTTTTGCCAATCGATCTGCAATCATCTCATGCAGCTTCCGGCTGAACATCGAACGATTCTGGGCCTGAAGCTCCTCGCGCATATCCACGACATGCACCTCAGGCATCGGGCGATTCCCGACACGCTCCGGCATCCGCAACAACTCGTAGCGACCTCGGGTAGCTAGTGCATACGTCTCCAGGGCAGGAGTCGCGCTTCCCATGACAAGTACACCCTGATTCTCCTTCGCTCGCCACAAGGCTACTTCTCGCGCATGATAGCGAGGGGTCTCTTCTTGCTTGTACGAGCTCTCATGCTCCTCATCGATCACAATCAAACCAACATTCCGAAACGGAGCAAAGATGGCAGACCGTGCACCTACCACCACTTTGACCTGATTGCGGATGATTTTGCGCCACTCGTCATAACGCTCTCCTTGTGACAGGGCACTGTGCAAAACAGCTACGTCTGCACCAAAACGGGCTTTGAAGCGCTCCACCATTTGCGGAGTCAGTGAAATTTCCGGAACGAGAAAGATCGCCTCCCGCCCTTTTTCCAACGTGCGTTCGATCGCTTCGAGATACACTTCTGTCTTACCGCTTCCGGTAACACCGTGCAGCAAATAAGAAGCATAGGTTCCCGATTCAATCGATTGCAAAATAGGCGCCAGTACCGCTTCCTGTAGCGGGGTAAAGACAGGCTTCTGCTTTTCCTGGAAACGCCGATTGGCGTACGGGTCCCGGTAAACCTCCACTTGCTCGATCGCGATCCAGCCTTTTGATTCCAGGCTTTTCAGCGGAGAGCGCGTAATTCCGTATTCATCCCGCAGCATTTGTACAGATAAGGACTGCCCTTTGTGCATGAGCATCAGTTGAAGTACACGGCGCATCTGCTCTGCCCGTGCTGGCAGAGAACCAATCGCTTCTTCCAGCTCACCCTCATCCAATAAGCTCCGGACAAATGACTGCTGCTTGCGGGTAATTCTGTCCCTTACTTGATACTCAGTAGCAAGCAGACCACTCTGTATCCAGCCCGGAACGAGCAAATACTCCTCCGCAAATTGTTTCTCCACTTCTAAGAGCGGAATTTGCCGTTTGCGAAACAATTCCCACAGAAGCCCCGATCTCCCGCATGCTTCTTCGTCCAATGCGTCTGTCGCCGTCAGCCACTTCTCCGACTTCCCTTTGAGCACAGCCGGAAGCATCGCCTGTACAGCGGTTACCCACGGACACAAGTATTGCTTGGACATCCATTCGCTCATCTTTAGCAGCTCTGGCGTTAGAGGAGGAGTGTCGTCTTGTACCTGCACGACATCTTTTAGTCGCGAACGATCTGGTATAGCTTCGTCGTCCTCTACAATCCCGATGACATAGCCTTGCAGTTGACGGGGGCCAAATGGGACAACCACACGACTGCCAATGCGAATCAGTGGACGCAACCAAGGCGGAACATGGTAATCAAAAGGTCGATTCGTTCGATTGACCGGAACATCCACGATAATTTGGGCAATCATGATAGGTCTCGAAGCGGTCTATGCTCTTGCACGGCAAGGACAGCATCAAACAGCTTGTCTGCCACAGCCCGCTTGCTCAATTTATCCAATGCCAGTTGCTCTCCGCCACGGGTTAGCAAGGTCACGATATTCGTATCGCTCCCCATACCTGCTCCCTCAAGCAATACATTATTAGCTACGATCATATCGAGATTTTTTCGCTCCAGCTTGGACTGGGCATGCTGTAACACATTTTGGGTCTCTGCTGCAAAACCAACGACGAACTGCTTCGTTTTCCGCTCACCTATGGTCTTTAAAATATCGGGTGCTTTCTCCAGCGCAAGTTCGAGTGGACCATCACCTTTTTTCATCTTATGTTCTGCTACATGCTTCGGTCGATAATCGGAAACTGCTGCGGATTTGACGACGATGTCACAGTGCGGCAACTGCTCCATAACGGCATCAAACATTTCTTGTACCGATTCTACCGCGATGAATTCCACTCCATCAGGACGTGCCAAGGAAGTCGGCCCACTGATCAGCGTAACCTTCGCCCCTCTGTCTCGTGCCGCTTCCGCGATGGCATAGCCCATTTTTCCTGAAGCATGATTGGTTATGTAACGCACTGGATCAATTTTTTCACGAGTCGGTCCCGCTGTGATCAATACGTGCTTGTCCTGCAAATCTTTTTCACGGATCGTTTGTCTGGTCTCATCGGAAGCAAACCATTGACGCACAGCTTCGACGATTTCCTCGGGCTCCGCCAAACGTCCTTTGCCAATCCAGCCACATGCCAAAAGCCCGACACCTGGTTCAACAAACCGATAACCATAAGCAGTAAGCTTATCCATATTTGCGATAACCGCAGGGTGATTGTACATATTGACGTTCATGGCAGGCGCGACCATGACAGGCGCTTTCGTAGCCAGTACAGTCGTCGTCAGCATATCATCCGCAATGCCATTCGCCATTTTGCCAATCACGTTGGCGGTTGCTGGCGCGATCAATACGAGATCAGCTCGATCAGCCAGTTCGATATGGCTAATCACATGGGGGTCTGGCTCCGTAAACGTATCTGTATAGACAGGCAGGTGAGACAAGGCCTGAAACGTCAAAGGCTGAATAAACTGTAAGGCGCCCTCTGTCAAAATGACATGCACCAATGCACCTGCCTGTGTCAGCTTGCTGGTCAGTGCAGCAGCCTTGTAAGCAGCGATGCCGCCAGATACTCCAAGAACAATTCGTTTTCCTGCAAGCGAATGCATCTGCACTCTCTCCTTTCTCCCCTATCCGAAATCCGAAAAAAACAACCTCGTGAGGTTGTTTTTAAAGGTGACTGCTTATTTGCGACCGTCCAAAAACTCGTGAACGAGCTCGTCGGAGATGAACTCTTCCAGTGCCAAACCTACAAACTTTTTGGATTTTGGTCTCACCACTTGAATTTCGCTGTTTTCGCGAAGCTGACGCGCACGCTTGGATGCTACTGTCACCAAGATGTACTTGCTCTCCGCTTTTTCGGTCAATTCGTCAATAGATGGATACAACATAATTTTATTCAACCTCCTGTAACCATTTGCGATATTTGTGAACCTGACGATCTTTTTTCAGATGTTCTGCTGTAATAATCGCTTGAATTCGATCGCAAGCCGATTCGATGACGTCATTGACGACCACATAATCGTAGTGGTCCATGAGCTCGATTTCAGCACGCGCCACTTCCATGCGCTTGCGAATGATCTCTTGTGATTCTGTCCCGCGACCCACGATCCGGTTTTCCAGTTCGTTTAAATCAGGCGGAGCCAGGAACAGGAATGTACCTTGCGGGAAGCTCTCTTTCACTTGAAGAGCACCCTGAACCTCGATCTCAAGAATGACATCGCGCCCCTCATTCAGCATATCGTCCACGAACTGACGAGGTGTTCCGTAGTAATTTCCTACGTATTCTGCCCATTCCAGAAGAGCATCTTCTTCAATCATCTGCTTGAACTCTTCCTGGCTTTTAAAAAAGTAATTAACTCCTTCTACCTCTCCAGGACGCGGCTGGCGTGTGGTAGCGGAAACAGAATACACCAGATCAGGCATCACTTCACGAAGTGCCTTGCATACTGTTCCTTTTCCCACACCAGCAGGTCCGGATAGAACCAAAAGGAGACCACGATCAACCATACTCATTGTTTACACTCCTACTTTATTCGTCCGATTCGTCATCCTTCGTAGTCAAGCGCTGTGCCACTGTTTCTGGCTGTACCGCTGACAAAATCACGTGATCGCTGTCTGTAATAATGACTGCACGTGTACGTCTCCCATAGGTAGCGTCCACAAGCATGTTGCGATCGCGCGCTTCCTGGATGATCCGTTTGATAGGAGCGGACTCCGGACTTACAATTGAAATAATGCGGTTGGCATTGACGATGTTGCCAAAACCGATATTGATTAGCTTGATTGCCATGACGGCCCAGCCCATCCTTTCATGCTACTCGACATTCTGTATTTGCTCCCGCATCTTCTCCAGTTCTGTCTTGATCTCGACAGCCAGATGCTGAATGCGCAAATGATTCGCTTTGGAAGCAATCGTATTGGCTTCCCGATTCATTTCCTGGAGCAGAAAATCCAGTTTTCGACCAATTGCTTCTTCTTTGCCTAATTGAATGGCAAACTGTTGGCAATGACTATCTAAACGGGTCAACTCTTCACTAATATCACTTTTATCAGCGAAAAAGGCAACCTCTTGCGCTACACGAGCAGGGTCCAATTCAAAAGGTGTCAAACCGGCCCACTCACTTACGCGTTGCTCAAGTCGGCCCTTGTAATCTTCCCTACAAAGTGGGGCCAACTGGGAGATCTCCCGTGTCCATGTGTTGACGGCAGTCAGGCGACTGGCTAGATCAGCGTGCAACAGATTACCCTCGGTCTCTTTCATCGAAACGAGATCCATTGCTGCGCCCCTGACCAGATCTTGGAGCCACTCTGCCAGCTCCTCTACATTGTCCTCTGACTCTTTGGTATGTATCACGCCAGGAAAGTGTAGCAGATCCTTGACGGTTAAAGGCGTCTCTAGCGAAAAACGCTGAGTCATCTCACGGGAAATGGAGACTAGCTGTTCCGCCACATCCCAGTCAATGTCCATAACCGTAGCAGAAGAATTTTTCCCTTCCACTGAGACAGTGACATCGACACGCCCTCTTCTGACATACTGTGCGACCAGCTTACGAATCGAATCCTCAAGCATATTCCATGCTTTGGGCAGACGCACGACAATCTCAGAAAAGCGGTGATTCACTGCACGAATCTCGACTGTTGCTCGAATGGAGCCTTTGCTATCTTCTTTTCTACCGTAACCAGTCATGCTTCGAATCACAAGTTTTCACTTCCATAGACGCAAAATCGTTAATTTATTATAGGAGACAACTCTTGGCAGTGTCAACCGAAGCAACCCCACCACGATAAGATTCCTCCTTGCTCTGACTTATGCTACACTGTGACTGGCAGCTCTCTATACTATTATTCTAGCCATTTTTTTGATCTGAGGTGACTTTTGTGGCATTTGATGGCGTAGTAACCCGCTCTGTTGCGCGGGAATTACATAAACTGGTAGGAGGACGCATCTCGAAAATCCACCAGCCCCACCATAGCGATATTGTTATGCAAGTACGGACACAAGGAGAAACAGTAAGGTTCCTCCTGTCTGCAAACCCGACCTATCCCCGCTTGCACATTACAACAGAAGAATTCACGAATCCGCTGGAAGCTCCAATGTTTTGCATGCTGTTGCGCAAGCATTGCGAAGGCGGCGTCATTGAATCTGTCCAGCAAATCGGGATGGAGCGAATTATTCACATCGACGTACGCACCCGGGATGAGCTGGGTGACACGGCTGTTCGCCGAATTATTGTAGAGATCATGGGAAAGCACAGTAACATCATCCTCATCGATCCTGCAACCGGAATGATTTTGGATAGCGCCATGCACGTGACGCTCGCCATTAGCCAGTACAGACAAGTTACGCCTGGCAGACCTTACGTCTCTCCTCCGAGCCAAGATAAACGCGACCCTCTCACTGTAACCGAGCAAGCGTTTCTTTCTTCCCTCGACTGGAACGGCGGTCGTTTGGACAAGCAAATCGTAGATGGCTATACCGGGATCAGTCCCTTATTGGCAAAAGAAATTTTGCACAGAGCCGGCCTCGCGAATCGTGAAACACTGTGGGCAGCCTTTTCACAGGTGATGAAGGCAATCAGCGCTCATGAGTATGTGCCATCCATTGTAGAGGCAAATGGCAAAGCGTATTTTCACGTCGTTGAGCTGACTCATCTCTCAAACGGGGTTAGCACCCCCTATCCTTCCGTCCAAGAATGCTTGCAAGCATTTTACGAAGGAAAGGCGCTCCGTGATACCGTCAAGCAGCGTGCGCACGATTTAATTCGTTTTGTCACCGCTGAGCGCAATAAAAATGAAAAGAAAATCGAGAAGCTCGAGCAAACACTGCAAGATGCGCATGAAGCAGATCAGTTCCGCCTGTACGGTGAATTGATCACCGCCAATATGCATCAAATGAAGCGAGGGGATCGCGAGCTCGTCACTGTCAATTGGTACGACGAAGCGGGAGGTACCATCACGATTCCGCTCGATCCATTGAAGACCCCCTCGGAAAATTTGCAGTCGTATTACAAGCGGTATAACAAGGCAAAAAACAGCCTTTCTATCGTGAGTGAGCAGATCGAGCAAGCGAAGACAGAACTCTTGTATTTGGACGGCGTATTGGTTCAACTGGAGCATGCCACTTTAAAAGATGCCGAAGAAATTCGCGAGGAGCTCGTGGAGCAAGGCTACATGCGAGATCGTAAAAAACGCGGTCCGCGCAAGAAAAAAGACACCCGACCAGAGCTGGATGCGTACCTTTCTTCGGACGGCATTGAAATTTTGGTCGGCAAAAACAATAAACAAAATGAATTCTTGACCAACAAGCTCGCATCTTCGCAAGAAACTTGGCTACACACCAAGGATATCCCTGGGTCCCATGTCGTCATTCGCGCTCGGGAATTTTCGGATGAGACGTTGCTTGAAGCAGCGAATCTGGCGGCTTATTTCAGTCGTGCCAAAGAAGGAAGTCAAATTCCCGTAGATTACACGCTCGTCAAGCATGTAAAAAAACCGAGCGGAGCCAAGCCTGGCTATGTGATCTACGAGCAGCAACGCACGCTGTATGTGACCCCAGATGAAGCACTGATCCGCCGTCTAAAATCAAACACCTCTTCTACGAATAGCGCGACTACCTAAGTTCATACTAAGGGCATGAAAGGTGGTGTTCGCTCTTTGAACATCGTTCTCAAGCTCTTGTTTAACGGAATCATTGCCATTCCAGGGCTTTGGTGGTCAGGGACGTCCCTAATGTTTGCAGTGCTCGCAAGCGTGATTGTCAGTCTACTGGGTTATGTACTTGATTTGACAATCCTCCCACGTACGAACAATACGTTTGCGAGCTCCGCTGATTTCTTGTTCGTGTATGCCTCCTTGTGGCTTGGCTGTTACTTGTTTGGTCAGACCATATCCTTATCTGGTTTGTTGTTGACGGCATTTGCCATTACGGTGGTCGAATACTTTTTCCATGGTTACCTGCAACGGCACGGTGTCCACCATTCCAAGCATCCGGGCTGAAGCATCATTTCTATTTTGGAAGGAGGATCAGGATGAACGTCATTGGCATCATCCAGACCGATCTTAACGAATTCAACGTGCTGTTTGAACAGCAAGGCGGACAAGGCGGAAACGGACAAGGACAGCAATCACAAAACAGCGGACAAAACAACCAACAAGACCAAGACAGCGACTCGATGTTTCTCAGCTTTCTTGATGAGCAACCGAGTTCCAATGAACACAGCGGGCAAGGGAACAGCCAAGGTGGGCAACAGCAAAATGGCGGCGGCGGTCCACAAGAGCTGACCGTTCGCATTAAAGGAATTCCTGAGGGACAAAAAGCAAATTTCCTGCAAATGTATCAAATTCTTCAAGACGCCCAAGACTCCCAAACACTTGAAAAGGACCTGACTATTGTCGATCACGGGGATCAAGACCAGGGCTCCCAAAAACAAGGGCAGGGTCACGGTTCGGGCAAACAAAACAAAACCACACATTGATCTCGGTACAAAAACAAAAACCACCTGGAAGCAGATTCCAAGTGGTTTTTTGTGTTATCGGCAATTCATTGCATTCATAAACGGCCAAGTCCCCGCTCTGCCGTTGACCTCATGTTTCTATAACCTGCGCTCACACAGGTGGGCGACCCTTCTGCACTTCAGCCTTCCCATGCATCCAAAAAGGAGGTGGGCCTGACATCCATCACAGTTTCCGTCTCCCAAAAAACACGTATAAGGTTAGAAACATTTACGGCCTATCGTACATCGCAGGATCTTGATATCCCTACTTTATCACAGAATGGTCCTTTGCTCAACGGATAAAGTTGCCTTTGGACTTTTCTGTCTAATCAATCCCAAGAATAGTTCCATTCTAATTTCGCCAACCTAGAGAGGAAAACGAATGAAGGGAAGGAAAAACATGCAATTTCGAACAAACATGCTGACAACCTGCTTACTCGCCATGGGCTTGACTGCTGTATCATTCCCCACCATCATTCCGTCCGCAGTAGCCAGCACAAATTCTCATCCGGTTAGCGAGGACAAGGGTCGATATGAGAATGAATCATTTCGGAATATTGCGATCACCAAAACAGGAGAAGGGCAATATACGATTAAAGGTGAAGCACGCGTGAACGAAGCCAACGTACGATTCGTCGTGACGGACGGAGACAAGACATTGGCAAATAGCTTTGTGACAGCTAGCATGGGCGCTCCTGACTGGGGGAGCTTTTCCATCGATCTCAAGCTGGACCCGAGCGCAAAATCACCTGTGCTCTCTTTGTTCGAGGAAAGTGCAGCGACAGGACAGCGCATTCATGAGTTAAGCATCCCACTGCCAAAATAAATCATCACTACGTCCGCTTTAGCTTTGCTTGAACAAGCGTCTGAAATTCAGGACGTGCGATCAGGGACGGCTGCTGTTGCTTTTCCCAGGCCAGTGCATATTCTAGGCCGTTTGCCTGGCAGCGTCCCAACCCCTCTTTTGTTACAGCATACGCTTGCTTCGGCAGGCGACGTACCGCAGCAACTAATTTTTCAACCTCACTTTCGACTTGACTGGCTTCTACCGCTCGATAGATCAAGCCGATTTCCTCCGCTTTTTTCCCTGTAATCCTTTCTCCCAACAACGCGAGACGCTTCGCCCACGCCGTACCAACAAGCCTTGGCATAAGGTATGTCCCGCCAAAATCCGTTGTCAGACCTATCTGGACAAAAGGCTCCTGCAAAAGGGCATCTTCCGTCGCAATGACAAAATCAGCATGCAACGCGAGATTGAGTCCCGCTCCGACGGCTACTCCCTCGATGACTGCAATCACGGGCTTTGGCATTTGATGCAAGTTGGTGATGAAATCATTAATGATCGTCAATGATTGATCAGCGTCACTCTTATCCGTCAGCGCAGTTAACACGCCCAAATCAGCACCGGAGCAAAAGTTTCCCCCCGCTCCCCGCAAAATAAGCACATCGACGTCCTCATCTGCTGAAGCTTTTGCGATCGCGTCCTGCAAAAGGGAAAACATTTCAACCGTCATCGCATTGAGGACCTGTGGCCTGTTGAGTGTAATCGTGCAGATTCCACCAGCTTTTGTTACGAGCAATTGCGAATGATGATCCTGTTCCATCATTTTTCTCACCCTTTCCTATGAAGAAGCGGAAGGAATAACCCCCTGCCTTTGCAGCCTGCTCAAACCCTCCTCGGTGAGGTTCAGCTTGTGTTTGAGCAGCTCGTACGTGTAATCGGTGTGCCACGGGGGTGACAATCGCTCCGCCCTGTATCGATGCGCGAAGCTCTCCTCTTGTTCGGGCGACTTCTTTTCCAAATAAGGAAGCGTATACGCGATCTCCCTGTTCGCAACGTACGGATTGTCTGCCCAGTTTTCCCAATCTTCAACGGCGGTCAGACAGCAATCTACTTCACTACCCAGCTCACTCCACTCTGCTTGGGTTCTGGACAGAAACAGTGCTTTCATATCTTCAAACAACTCTGGATGCCCAGCAACACTAGCTCGATGGCATAGCTCCCAGTCTGCTCTTCCTACCGCGCGGCAAAAATTAAGCCAGAACTTCTCTTCCAACGCAGCAAGGGCGACATACTGACCGTCTGCTGTCTCATAGACCTGATACGCCAGCAAACTCCCTCTCCCGGTCTCTCGTCCAATCGAGGAGCTGTATGACATAAACAGTGCATGCAGGCCTGTCCAGGAACTAAACAAGTCAGCCGACGAAACATCCAAATAAGCTCCTCGTCCTGTCCGTGCACGCTGCACAAGCGCCGCGCATATTTGTTCACTGGCATACAACCCGAGCACATAATCAGATAGCGGAATATCTGCAACGACAGGCCTGCCTTCCAGATCGCGAACCAGTGAGAGAAATCCGCTTACTGCCTGAACATTCAAGTCATGCCCCCCTATTTGGTATAGCTCGCCGCTTTGGCCATAGCCCGTCACGGAGCAATAAATGACCGCAGGGTGCATCTCCCACAGGCGATCGTAATCCAGTCCCAAATGTCGCATCACACCTGGTCGATAGCTTTCCACCACGACATCAGCCTGTCTGGCCAGAGCAAACGCGAGCGCTTTTCCCTCATTCGTCCGCAAATTCAAGGAAATGCTTTTATGATTGCGATGTGAACGCAGGTAAAACGCTCCCGTCTCTCTAGCTTCGGGATGAGAAGGCCCGGTTAACGGTGAGTGAGCTTTGTCGTGAAACGGTTCCACCTCGATGACCTCCGCCCCCAAATCAGCGAGGCGCATCGTACAAATCGGACCTGGAAGATGGCGAGAAAAATCAACAATCGTCACTCCCGTCAACATGATTTGACTCCCCCTTCACCGACTACACTCTCTTGTAATTCGAGATGAACGACTGTTCACCCTCTTTTTTAATAGAAAATTCAAACAAATACAAAAAGCCGTCCCTAGTGGAACGACTTTCCAAGAACGGCTATTTAATAAACCGGAGAGTGAGCGGGTAACGGAATTCTTTTCCCTCATTTGCTTTCACCGCAGCGATAATAACGAAGATTGCCCAAAAAATAAAGAGGGCCCCCAATAATAGTGCGCCGATAAAAATGATGATCAACAAACTTGAAATGGCGGCATAAATCGTCACCGAGATGCTAAAATTCAGCGCCTCTTTTCCATGCTGATAAAAAAAGGCTCCCTCTTCCCGCTTGATCAACCATACGATTAAAGGTCCTAGTACATTGCCGAACGGAACGATAAAACCAAGGAAGGCAGATAGATGCACGATCATCGCCCACATTCGTTCCTCTTTCCCATTCAGGAATTGCATATCCATACCTCCATTAATCCTTTTCCTCTATTGTACGACAAATTGCGCAAAACTTGCGAAAAAACGAAAAAAGCGCCTCTACGGCGCCTTTCTCTATTAATACTTGCTCTCGTGACTTCCACCGTACCCGCCACCGTATCCGCCACCATAAGAGGAGCCGTAACCATCGAAACCGCCGTAACCGCCGCCGAAGTGGTCAAAGCCGCCAAAGTGACCGTGTCCACAACTACGACCGTATGGTTTACAATGGGTTTTGTAGTGTGGCTTGTAGAAGCAATGCTTTCTGTACACTTTCTTTTCGCAGCATTTAAAGCATCTGCGACGAGATCTTCTGCATCCGCAACTCATTAACCTCACTCCTTCCTGTTCGTTACATCTACAAGGTATGTAGGTGAAGGCATATCGGCATGGACATCAGTCTATACACGAGTCAAAATCAGCGAATGTCTCGTAGGCTATGGAGTAGTAAGAGTGGTCAATGGCTGATTGGACCGCGCTTTTTCTGACCATCTGCCCTCAAAAATAACGAATCCTGCCGGCAATTCCTCCGATAGATGAGAGCCTATTCATTCATCTCATTTAATGGGAAACGAGCTTACGCAGCTTATTAATACCATGGTGGTCAGGAATTCCTCCCTTGCCGACAATCAACCAGCCCTTCTGGCTGGAGACACAAAGGTAACTGTATTCACCTCTCCAAAAGGAATTAAAAGGGAAAGCATGAAGCGAGTGTACCGGGTCATACTAATTCAGATGACAATTCCTTAGGAAGAAGGTGCCTTCGTGGGAGAACACAGCCGTTTTCGTGAAGGAGAAAAGTCTCCGAAAAATGCCGTATACATGGAGATTGGTGAGTCCGGTGCAAGTGTGCAGGACCCGATGATCATCGAGCTTTCCAGAGGGGAAAAGTTCCCCGCTACACGAAATAAAAATCGCGTATGGACACAAAAGTAAGGAATGCAAAAACCAACCTGGCACTATGCACAAGGTTGGTTCTCTTTTTTACTAATTGTCGTCGTTTTCGTCGTCTTCTTCCTCTTCGTCTTCTTCATCGCCGCTTAAGTAAATAATGGTGACACCCAAGCTCTCCAATAACGAAAGGACTTCTTTGTTCAACTCCTGATCCATGAGCAATCCCAGGCTTTCCACGAGCTCGAGCTCTTCCAGTTCTCCCTGTTCAGCATCCTCGATCAGTTCTATGATTTCGGTCATTCGCTTTTTTTCCAATACGGCTACGAGTTCATCTCTTGTCATAAATGGTTTTACACCTCATTTTCTACTCTCTATGCTTTATAATAGTACATAATCGAACCATTGAAAACCAAGCAGTGAGGTGAAGATCACCATGTATCCGCAACCGTATCTGGATTATTTGATTCAGTTTCATGTAGAACGCGATTATTTTGAGTGTCATGAGATTCTCGAGGAGTATTGGAAAAGCGCTCCTCCACATGAACGACAGCCAGTGTGGGTTGGCTTGATTCAAATCTCCGTCGCTCTTTATCATCAGAGACGAGGGAATCAGTCAGGGGCAATCAAAATGCTCACAAGCGCTATATCCCTCGTCAAAAAGCATCATCTTGACATCCAAAAGCTTGGGTTGGATAGTGACAGTCTGGCGAGCCTGCTTGAAGAGCGCCTGACGGAAATACAAAATGGTCAGCCCTATCGAAGCCTGTCCTTGCCCATGACAGATACTTTGAAACAGGCGTATCAAGAGGCTTGTACGATGCAAAATCACCCTGAACATCGGGATAGTAATATGCATGACGCCTACTTGCTAAATAAGCATACCTTGAGGGATCGAAGCGACGTTTTGGCAGAACGTCAGCACCAGTTGCAAATGCGCGAAGCACGTCGAAACAACGAGTCGAACTAATCTGCGTACTGCTGCAAATAACTGGCTGGGACAGCATCGCTCAAACAATAGTGCTCACCCACTCGGTAAAAGCAAATGCCGGCTTCATGGGCCTCCTTTGCATTTACAGTGACGAGGCGCAATGTGTCTGTCGTCACTCCAATATGCTCCGGCCTCTCTGCAAGCTGCACATACTCACTGGCAATCGGCAACAGACCGCCAGTGAGTACCTGCTTCAATAACTTTCGATGTGTCCCGTAATACAGAACGTCAGGTGGTACGATCTCGATGAGCCTGTTTTTTGCAATGGAGGGCAAAAAGCCGTAGGTAACTCGAATGAGTGCTCCACCGTCCCATTCGATACTACGCTCCGGATCGAATTCCATGACTTGATGAAGATCTTGCCTGGTTATGTACGCACACCCTTTTAGCGTATGAAGATAGTCCAGCAACGGCTCAACCGGGGTATAACCATACGTGTCATAGTAGAGTTGAAATGCTTCACTGTTTTGCCGAAGTATACTGAGCAATCGCTTGCGAAGTCTCGTTTCTTCATGAATCGCCAGCATCAGTTTCTCCCTCCTATCCGATCAATAAATCCAGAGAACCACAGCTAGTGCGAGACCCAAATCCGCGAACAGATGACTCATCCAGTTTGGATAAATCGAAGGAAACATTCCTTTCATCCATCCCCAAATCAACCCTGCACCAAAAACCATCGTTGTAATGAGCAAGCCGTTTCGAAAACCAAATAGGATCGTAGAGATAATCAGGTGATACAAGGAATAAAAAAAGCTGGAAAGAAAAATGGACATCAAGCGGGACAAGGATGCGCGCAACCGCTGCAATACGAAGCCTCGCCAGAACAACTCTTCCAGTAGTGAGTTAATGAAAATGAGGTAGAAGGAAAAAACCCAAATCCAGCGGCGTTCAATCCCCCATGCTTCCATACCTGTTCGAACGGCTTCAGTTCTTCCCGGTTCTTGCAGGAGCAACCAAAGCCCTGCCAGCACTCCTGTCAACATAAGAACGCCAAATGCCAGTCCGTATAAAGTACCCTGCCATTCAAAACTTCCCCACGCTAAACGCCAGTGCTTTCGCAAATCTCCTTCCCACCATCCGTGAAGGGCGGGGATACAGATGCAAACGAGCACATGGAAAGTAAAGAACGTGACAATGACGCTATGCTTTTCCACCAGTCCGTAAAAGATCGTGAGTGTCGCAGCAAATCCATACACAATTAACAGTAGCATCGTTCGTTTTCGCGCCATTTACGAATAGCTCCTTTTGGGCGTAATGGCCGCAGTATTGCGTTAGTTTGTCCGTTATATAGGCGAAGAATACCCACAAAGACAATAAATATACAAGCGTTTGCATGAATGCTATACTAGAGAAATCGATTTTTATCAACTGAATGGATCTGTTCAAATTTTTACCTATCTAACGAATGTGTGGAGTGGCTCTCATGTTATGGCGTAATCGTACCTTTCTGCTTTTAATGAGCGGAGAGATCGTCGCGGGAGCGGGCATGTGGATTTCGATTATTGCCAATCTTTCGTTCATGCAGAAACTCGTTCCTTCTGATACGGTGAAGGGCTTGATTCTGATGTGTGGATTGGTGGTCAGCATCCTCCTCGCCCCTAAAGCGGGTGTGGTAATCGACATGTACGACAAAGGCAGGATCATGCTATTTGCCAGCCTGGTCCGAACACTCAGCCCAGTCTTCATGTTCCCAGCTCTTGCAAACGATTCTCTTCTGTGGATGATTGTATCTTTGATCGTGATGCAATGCTCTGCTGCGTTTTATTTTCCAACCGTACAGGCTTCCTTGCCAGCCATCCTTTCCCAGGACGAGTTACTCAAGGCGAACAGCGCATATTTAAATATCTCTACCCTCTCGCGCATTGGAGGAACGGCAATCGGTGGAATACTCGTTGCGTCCATGGACTTGTCCATGCTGTATGTGTGCTCCATCATCGCGTACGCTGTACTCGCTGTCGTCACGCTCTTTCTCCGCATTCCGCCAGTCACTTCTCGGAAGATTCAGGAAAAAGTGGAGTTTCGCGAAGTACTGACGATCTCGCGACAGGACCCAGCCTTGTTTGTCGGATTGATTAATAACGGGTTGATCACCTTGTTCCTCGGCGGTGTGAACCTGATGATCTTGAACTTTAGCGAGCTGCAACAGGAACCGCAGCTCATGGGATGGATCTATGCAGCAGAAGGAATCAGCATTTTGATTGGGGGGCTCTTGGCAAAACGTTGGATAGGCCGCAGAAACCTCGTGGCAGCGTCCACCATTATGCTCTTTTTCTTCGCGCTGTCCCAGTTCGGCATGTCATTCGCCGATAACAAATTCATGGTACTTGCTTCCTTTTCGGTGTTCGGATTTGTCGTTGCTTTCTTCTTCCCTGTCACGGCAACGATTTTCCAGAAGCGCCTGCCTCCACACCAGCAAGGGCGATTCTTTTCTTTCAAAAGCATGCTGGATCGTGGATTCTTCTTGTTGGCTCTTGCGATAACAGGAGTTGGGCTGGACCTTCTCGGCATTAGCGGTTACCTCCTCTTCATCGGCTCGGTGACATTGCTCTTTGGCTTGTTGACTTTCTTCTACAGCAAAAAGCATAAGCTGGATGTACGGTCCCACGATGAAGCAGCTGCCTAGTATTGGAAACGTACCATGACAAACGCTTTCCCATAGACCATACTTTGGTGTACACTAGTGGAAGTATGTTGAACACTTATGGAGGCGTTTTTCCATGCAGATCCTTTCCTCTCCCATTTTGGGAATCCTGCTGCCTCTCGTGATGGCTATTGCAGTGATCATTGTGAGAATGCGTCGGCAAAAAAAGCCGGCTTCTGCAAAAAGCATTATTTTGCCACCCTTCTTTATGGCGACAGGGTTTGCGATGTTCTTGTTCCCGGAGGCGCAATTACCGCCCAAGTTTGATATTGCTGCCTTTGTGGTTGGGCTTATCTTTTCGATTCCGCTGATTATGACGTCACGCTTCGAAATCATTGGGCAAGATGTGTATTTGAAACGGTCCCGTGCGTTTTTCTTTATTTTGTCCGGTCTGTTGGTCATCCGGCTGATTATTAAACTGCTGATCAATGATAGCTTTACACCGATTCAAACGGGTGGACTGTTCTTCTTGCTCGCATTCGGTATGCTCGTACCTTGGCGCATCGCGATGCTGGTGATGTACCGGAATTTAACCAAAAAGACGTTTGGTACCTAATAGAAAACCACCTCCATTGCGAGGTGGTTTCTTTCATTTTCGGTTCCTCGGATCAAAACTCTACATAAAACGGATGCTCTTCTTCTCGCAAACACAGCTCAATGCGTTGCCGAAAGTTTTTCCAGGTGACCATCTCCAGAGCTTTCTCTACCGGAAAAAAGCCTGCCTCCAAGCATTCCGGAGTCGTGATCAATTCTCCAGCCACCGGCTTGGCTAAAAATAACGCATTGCAGAGGCTTTTCCTAACATTTTGAAAAATACCGCAAAACTTCGTCACTTCAATCTCCAAGCCGCATTCTTCCTTTGTTTCTCGAATGGCTGCCTGTGCAAGAGATTCGCCCTCCTCTACTTGGCCACCAGGCATTTCCCAGCCTCTACGCGGACCCTTGATCAATAAAATCTCCTGACGCTCATTGATGATAATCGCTGCTGCGGACACAATATGTCGGGGTGATCCCATATGTATGCCTCCATTTCTTCTAAACGACTATTCCAGCCTTGATAGACTGAGTCTTTACTCAATACTATATTCCCCTTTGGTAACAAGATATAATTGATCATAAAACTTAAAGTTAACGTTAAGTCAAGGGGTAAGTCATGGCTGGACTTAGCATTGGGCAACGCCGGTATGACAAAACGACTACTTGAACGCACCGGCTTTAGCATTCAGGAAATCGCTATTTTGCTAGAAGGCTTTGATACCCGTGATCCCCTTTCCGAGCGGTGGGAGCAGATCGCAAAGCAAAAACGCTCCTAACTGAGGAGAAGAAAAAACAGCTTAACTCGATGATACAGATACTAGACAGTGGGCTAAGCTGTAAAGGTCTCACATGGTCGGCATGCTTGAAGAAGATAGAAAATACGGGTTCGTGTTAGGAAGGGGAAGTACAAGAAGTGATTTCAAGAGAGCAATTAGAAAAGAATCAAGTTTGGCTCTATGCTTTCGTACTAATGATTGCCGCTGGAACTGGGTTGTTGTGGCCAGAATCCAGTGAAAGCTTAGATCGTATGATTTCGTTCATACTTGCCATCTTACTGTATGGAATGTTTACTCAAATACCGTTTTTTCGTTTACAAGAGGCACTGGCGAATCGAAAGTTCATCTATGCGCTACTTGTTACGAATTACATAGCTGTACCTATTCTGGTTTGGGGGTTAACTCGGTTTCTTCCAACCGATCCGGCAATATTATTAGGTGTACTTCTTGTTTTGCTTACCCCCTGCATTGACTATGTTATTGTCTTTACACATCTTGGTCGAGGGAACGAAAAGCTTGTTTTGGTTTCGACCCCTATACTCTTTGTCACACAAATGCTTTTATTGCCAATTTATTTAGCGCTTTTTATGGGCAAGACATCAGCAGAAATTGTGAGTGTCGGGCCGTTTCTCGAAGCATTTTTAGGCCTTATTGTTGTTCCACTGGGACTTGCTCTCCTTACTCAATGGTGGTCAAGACGCAAACCACACGGAGAACGTTTTCTTGATGCGACAGCATGGCTTCCCGTGCCTTTTATGGCACTAACCCTCTTTATTGTTGTTGCATCCCAAATCTCTAAACTATATACTTCTTATCATTTTATTAGCCAAGTGATTCCCGTCTATGTAGCATATATGGCCATTACACCATTGATTGCACGTATCGTTTCTCGTATATTCCGTTTAGATACCGGAGCGGGGCGGGCTCTTATCTTTAGCGCAGGAACCCGTAACTCTCTTGTCGTTCTACCTCTTGCACTGGCGCTACCTGAACCTCTAAACGGGGTAGTGTCTGCTGTAATCGTAACGCAAACAATTGTAGAACTTATTGGGGAACTCTTATATATTCGTCTTGTTCCAAATGTACTTTTACGAGAGACGAACGGAACTGCTGAAAACAAAATGAATAGGCTTGGTAGATAATGAAACGATCTACATGACGGGCGGTGCGTTGGTACCGCCTCCCTCTCTTCCAAACAACTATTCCAGCGCTGCTAGAAAGTAAGATCCTCCACCAATCTTATACTCGCTATTCTTGCTCGCTCCTGTCAGCCTCACAAAAAACGGTCTCTGCCCACGATTTTTCCATGCAGTCTGCGCCAATCCCTCCTCAGTCGGTTGGCAAAGTACTACATTTCCACCCGGAAGCTCAAATGCCTGACAGATGGCCCCCAGTTCTTTATCGTGGAATTTTTCGCTCTTCTTCCATCCAAACCAGCTTTGCCAACGGGCTGTTGCTTCTTCCAGATCCTTTACTGCATAGCCTACTGACTGGAGATGGGCTGCACCGTTCGGATGTGCACCAATGATACCACGATTTGTCAAATCTTCTATTCTTTCTTCATCTGTCTGCGACCATTCAATGAGAAATGGCGGTAGAAGAGCACTATCTGTATCTTCGAGAAACAACATCCGCCACCGAAGGGTCGTGCCATCATCACGCGTACGACTTCCCGCAACAGGTCCCGTCACCTGCAAACCTTGGCTTCGCAGGCGCTCTGCCCACGCATCCATCTCGCTGGTCCGAAGCGCAATCTGGCCAAATCCTTCTCCCTTTGCTTCGTCCTCGATGCATTGACGTACGAGTGGATTATCTGATTGTCGAGCAAGCTCCTCGTGTTCAACCGCCAAAAATTCAACATAGGAAAGCCCGAAATAACTAAGGCTATTCCATGTCCCCCAAGACGCATGACGCCCTCCGGCTACCGCATGAAAACCCGCCTGGCAAAATTGTTCCGATGCTTCCTGAGGAGTTCGCTGTACAAAATGAACCAAATGATCAAAAGTTAATCGCACCTTTTTTCGCCTCTTTTCGTATTACTTATAGGATATCAAAACTCATTGATGTAAGGATAGAAAGACAAGGGGGAAAAATGAACGAGACCAGATCAAGCCGGGTAAAAGCTCGGCGCAAGCACTCACGCAGAAAATGGGTACGTGTTGGGAAGAGCACGCTCCTTTTTAGCGTGTTGGCCATCTTCGTCGTCGGAACCTACTACCTATTCCAAACTGCCATGGATAGAGAACATACCAACCCGAACACGCAGCCTGCACCTGACAATACCGTGAACCAAAAGGCTTCTGTGCAGCTCACCTTTGTCGGTGACATTATGATGTCAGGAAATGTAGAGAAAACCTTACTCGCAAACAGCTATGACTACCCATACAAGCATGTAAGCTCGCTCTTTTTGCAAGATGATATCACGATTGCCAATTTGGAGACACCGATCACCGAAACAGGTGTTGCTGCACAGAACAAGGCGTATGTCTACAAATCGTCGCCACTTGCTGTTCCTGCCATGAAAAACGCTGGGATTGATGTGGTGAATCTCGCCAATAATCACTCCATGGACCAAGGAGTTCCGGGATTACTGGATACCTTTGACGCTTTGGACAAAAACCGGATTGAATACGTCGGCGCCGGAAAGGATGCAAGCCGTGCCTATTCTCCTGTATTGATAGAAAAGAACGGCATCAAGATCGCGATTCTCGGCTTCAGCAGGGTCATTCCCGAAACGAGCTGGTATGCAGGGAATTCCCAGCCGGGTATGGCCGCTTCCTATGATCCTACGCTAGCAGTGAAAGCGATCCAAGATGCGAACAACCAAGCGGATCTCGTCGTGGTGATTGCACACTGGGGCAAGGAACGCTCCGATTATCCTGTCGATCATCAAAAAGAGTTGTCTCGTGCCTACATCGATGCTGGTGCAGATTTGATTGTTGGCGGTCATCCTCATGTCCTGCAAGGTTTTGAACGATACAACGAAAAATGGATTGCGTACAGTCTCGGCAATTTCATTTTCACACGATCAAACGAACCCAAGACTTGGGAAACGATGGTTCTGCAAGCAAGCTGTACGAAAAGTGGTGATTGTGAGCTGACGATGCTTCCGTTTCACGCAGAATTGGGACAAGCTGTACCCATGAATGAAAGCAACGGCGCTGCCCTGCTAAAACGCATTGAATCCATTTCTGAAAGGGTTGACATCCAAAGCGACGGGCGTGTACAGCCGCGTGCAAAAGCGGTGGAGACTGCCCCCTGACAAAAGAAGCCGTGTTTCTAGCTAACTAGAGATACGGCTCTTCTTCTTATGATTCCTCTTTCTTACGCAGATTCGATAATGGGGAAGCAGCGCACTTCTAAGCCAAAATCATTTTTCAATAGGGACTCGTGCTCTTCACTGATTCCTGTCACGATCAAACCTGCGCGCAAGACGCCTCCCAAGTCGAATTGGACTTTAAGTTTATGCACGTTGACTCCTGCCTGCTGAAGGAAATGCAAGACACGGTCTGGCGTAGCAGTATGACATGAGCCCTCCAGATAACACAGGACGTGTTCTTCCGAGTCCACCGTGACACCAGCTTTGGGAGCCGTTTTTTCTTTCCAGGTAGGATGCGGTGTGAATGGCTGTGTCAATAAATAGGCCAAATCCTCGACGACAGCACTCGCTGTAGGGAGCTCTCCTGCCCCTCTTCCTGTAAACAACAAGTCTCCCACGATGTTGCCGGATAGCTGTACAGCATTAAACGCGTCGTGGATTTGCGCCAACGGATGGCTCAGCGGAAGCATGGTTGGTTCAACAGATAGGCGAATTCCTTTCTCAGCTTGATAGGCCTGCGCGATCAGCTTGATCCGGTATCCCAGCTCGCTCGCAATCCGAATGTGACCTGCTGACAAATCTGCAATTCCTTTGCGAACAACATCTGCTAAAGGCAATGATTCTCCGTAAACAAGCTGTGCCAAGATATACAACTTGTACATAGCATCAAAGCCTTCTACATCCGAACGAGGGTCTGCTTCCGCATAGCCCAGCTCCTGCGCTTGCTTGAGCACCTCCTGGTAAGAGAGCTGCTCTGCCTCCATTTTCGTCAAAATGAAGTTCGTTGTTCCGTTGAGAATACCGCGAACGCCTTGAATATCGTTCGTGCGCAGGAACTGCCGGAGCACGCTCAAGATCGGGATGCCCCCTGCCACACTCGCTTCATAGGCAAGATGCACTTGATGCTGATTGGCCAAATCGACTAGCTCTGTTCCTTTTTTCGCCAAAAGTTCTTTGTTGGCAGTTACTACATGGCAGCCCTTTTCGATCAAAGCACGGACGTAGTCATAGGTAGGTTCTACACCGCCCATGACCTCCACCACGATATCCACATCGCTATTCAATACATCCTCAAAGTCTGTTGTCAGTAAAGTCGGGTCGATAGGAACCGCCCGCTCTTTTTCCGAGTCACGCACCAATGCCTTGACGATCTCAATTCGTTTACCCAGACGAGAAGCCAGCTTCTCCTGTTGTGAACGGATCGTTTTGATTACGCCTCCACCCACTGTCCCCAATCCCAATAATCCCACGCGTACCACTTCTGCACTCATCCTGACCACCCCATACCCCGAATTTTAGATAAAAAGAAAAGCCATCTTCGATAAGAAGAAGGCTTGTTAGCAGCTACTGCTCCTCCTCCTTATCTACCAGGACGTATATGTCCTGCAGGAATTGGCACCTTGTCACAAAATATGCGTGACGGTTGCCGGGCTTCATCGGGCCAGTCCCTCCACCTCTCTGGATAAAGAAAATATGAAATTGAAAAAAACCTTCTTCGCTAAGAAGAAGGTTCATCTACTAATGGAGTAACCCGCTTCTTATCTATCGAGACGAAACGTCTCGCAGGAATTGGCACCTTGTCGCAATATGCAACGGTTGCTGGGCTTCATCGGGCCAGACCCTCCACCTCTCTGGATAAGAACCATTTATGCTGTTGAGCTTTATTCTAAGAAATTCCAAGGCAAGCGTCAACAAAATTCTTTCTTTTCTGATTGCAAGCTGATTTGGCCAGGCTTTCTACCTCTTCCATACTGCAGCAAGTGCAATGAAACCCGCCCTCCTGGCATTCCTCAGGCAGCTCTTTTTCCTCGACATATCCGCACCATTGGCAAATCATAAGTTGCATCATCGCACGCCATAAGGAACCTGTTTCCCTCTATGAAATTGTCTATTCTCACTACTACCCTCAGATTTTACCTTATTTTTCCCTATTTTGTGAACATTGTTCGTGGGCCAGTAGCCATTCCTTTCGCCACAAGCCACCCGAATAGCCTGTTAAACTCCCGTTTGCTCCTATAATTCTGTGACAGGGTACGATGATGTTCAGCCGATTTTTTCCGTTGGCATTCCCGACAGCCCTCACCGCATTTTCCTTCCCAATCAACGCGGCTAGCTCCTTGTACGTAATCTTGTGCGCATAGGGAAGAGTGATCAATGTGTGCCAGACTGTTTTCTGAAAGTCTGTCCCTTTCATACACAGGGGAACAGAAAAGGACTGTCTCTCGCCGGAAAAATATTCGTCCAGTTGTTGCCGACAAACGAGGAGAGGCTCTAGGCATTTGTCTACTTGTTCAAGCAAAATGGGTTCGTCCCGATCTGTGAACATGATCGAACATACCCCGTCTTCTGTCCCACTGATTTCCAAGATGCCGAGTGGCGAAACATAATCAATTGTCTGTAATCTCTCCATACAAGACCTACCCTAGATACCGATCTTTCAAAATGGTTCTGTGGTGAGCTTCATGTCCAACAATCACATAGGCCAGCGTCCTTGCAGATAGCTTGTTTCCGTTGGCAAGTCCTGTACGCAACCACGCTTCTGGGGAGATTCCGCGAACCTGCGCGATGGTGGAAGCCCGAACAGCCTTATACTCTTCCACTAAATCAGAGAGGTCTCTTCGCTGAAAACACCCGTGTTCGACAAAAGCATTCTCATCAAAACCAACGAGGGGTGTCTGATCTCCTCTCGCGATTCTCAGCAAGCGATAGCTCATGATGCGTTCTGTATCGACGAGATGACCCAAAACCTCTTTTACCGACCATTTGCCTGGTGCATACCGATAATCAATTTGCTCAGGCGCAAGTGACGAAAATAATGCGACTTGCCTCTCTCCTTGTTGTGTAAGGATCGTTTGCAGATCCCCCTCCGGTACAAGTCCAATATAATAGTCAAAATATGCAGCGTATTCATCCTGCTCTGGTCGTTTGAGCATGCATTTCCCACTCCTCTTCATTCATTTTGGATAGACAAATTATACCACTATGCATCCTCAGCCAAGCATTTCTTGTCCAATACGAACGAACCCGCCTGATCTTCACAGGCGGGTGACCGTCACCATTATACGCTATGTAAGCCTTCAAACAGTAGGACCCTTGCCGGGGCTGCATCCGTGCCGATCAGCTTGAGTGGTGCAGCTACCAAAAAATACTCGCCTGGTGGGACCTCTCCTAGCCGCAATCCTTCCACGACAATGACTCCCGCTGCAAACAGCTTTTTATGTGTGGGGTGTCCTTCCTGGGCGCGTTCGATTCCAAGTGCATCGGTACCAATGCCCCGCACACCCAGCTCACTTAAATACTCTGCCCCTTCTTCAGACAGAAAGATGAATTCAAAAGAGAACGCCTCTTCAAAAGAGTTTTTCGTTTTAAACAGGACAAAATCTCCTCGCACAAGATCGAAGCTCTCTAAGTCGGAGCGAGTGATCCTGTCCTCTACCGCTGTGAGATCGAGAACCTTGCAACTGCCCACTAGCTTCTCCAAGGAAATACTCTCAAATGTATCGCCAGCATTCACCATGTGCAGGGGAGCATCCACATGGGTACCAGAGTGAAGGTCCATGTCGATTCTCGATTCTGTTACATAGCCATTGGTAGCGGTTCGTATTTTCGGCTGCTTTTCCGGCTTGTTTTTATACACCGTCATTCCTTCGAACACGGTGGCGGTTACATCATACATTTTCATCCCCAACGCCCTCCCTTTGCCTACTGTTTTTTTCGATCCGCTGGAAAAACAATCCCCATCTGTCTTCTCACTTCATCCATGACCTGCATGGCCATTTTGGATACTTCATGCGAATTCGTTGCAGACTGTCTGGCCCCGCTTCTCGCCAAGTGTAGGAATTCTCTTATTTCATAATGCATGGTCTTTGGGGGTTGAGGCCTTGTCACTTGCTCGATTCGTCCATCCCTGTAACGAATGTCCACTTCTTTGAGATGGTTGATTCGGTCGATCACCATCGTAGCGTCCTCCCCTTGAATTTCTGCTGGTTGATAGGAGGTAGTAATTTTCGAGAAGCTAATGATTGCATCCATCTCTCGATACTTCAAAAGCATACTGCCTTCTCCGTCCACACCAGAATCAAGCACAATTCCTTCTGCTTTGATGTCATCTGGTCTGCCAAAAAGGATGAGTAGCGGATAAAGACAATAGATTCCGATGTCCATCAAGGCTCCGTTTGAAAAAGCAGGATCAAAAGCACGTAAAACCTTTCCTTCGCGATACGCATCATAACGCGAAGAATATTGGCAATTGCTAGCAATAAAGCGCCGTACTTTTCCCAGCTTGTACAGGTTGTCCTGTATCGCAAAAAAATTGGGCAGCAAAGTAGATTTGACAGCCTCCATGAGCAGCACGTCATTTCTTTTCGCTGCTTGGATCATTTCTTCTACCTCAAACGCATTCGAAGCCAGTGGCTTTTCGCATAATACGTGTAACCCCGCGTCCATGCACTGGATCGCTTGCTCCGCGTGGCAGGAGTTGGGGCTCGCAATATAGACCGCGTCCACATTTTTGCTTGCAGTCATTTCTTCCAGGCTGTTATAGGCGAATGGAGCATGGTACTTGTCAGCGAATTCCTTGGCGCGTTCGATGGTACGTGAATAAACAGCCTGAAGAGAAAATCCTTCTACTTCTTGACCAGCCTGGATAAATTCCTCGGTGATCCAGTTCGTTCCAATTACGCCAAATCGCATCTCATCCGCTCCCTTTTCTTTTTTCTATCTCGTTGCAGTGACCGGCACTCGTTCCTCGACCTTATCCAGCCACCACACGAATCCGTCTGCTGCAAGCAATTGCTCTGCGGCCTTCGGTCCGAATGAGCCAGCTTCGTACGTAAAGAGCGGCACCGAATTTTCCGCAAAGGCTTCCAAAATCGGTGTCACCCACTCCCATGACAGCCGGACCTCATCCCAATGCGCAAAGTAAGTGGAATCCCCTCGGAGTGCATCGACCAAGAGCAGCTCGTACGCTTCTGGTACGTCTTTTGTCCCTGCACTGAAATCTACCGTCACCGGTTCAATCTTACCGCTATTTGTCGGATTCTTACTATTTACCTGCAAAGCAATACCTTCGTTCGGATTCACGCTGATGATCAACAAATTAGGCGCTGGCGTTTCATTTTGTTCCTGATATAGCTTTTTGTGCGGATTTTTAAACTCAATGACGATCCTGGTTGATTTCTCTTGCAGTCTTTTCCCCGTGCGAATATAAAAAGGTACCCCTTTCCAAAACGGATCATCAATCCAGACACGCGTGGCAATATACGTTTCTGTCATCGAAACGGGATCGACACCAGGCTCGTCCCTGTAGCCAGCCACAGGCGTCCCATGAATATGTCCTGCGCTATACTGACCGCGAATAACGTGTGTGTGGACTTCTTCTTTCATCATCGGACGCACGGCTGCCATCACCTTGCGCTTTTCTTCTCTGATATGGGCGGACGTGATTCGCTTCGGAAGCTGCATAGCGAAGATCATGAGCATTTGGAGCATGTGATTTTGAAGCATGTCGCGCAGTGCCCCGGCTGGCTCGTAATATCCAGCCCGATCCTCAACGCCGACCGTTTCATTCGCCGTAATTTGTACGTTTGCGATGTACTGATTATTCCAGAGAGCCTGGAAGACCGGATTCGCAAATTCGAGAGCCTCGAGGTTTTGAACCATCGGTTTTCCCAAGTAATGGTCAATGCGATAAATTTCTTCTTCCGAAAATGCTTTCCCCAGCTTTTCATTCAATTCTTTCGCTGATTGCAAATCATGTCCAAACGGTTTTTCAATGATCAGACGCTTCCAGCCTGTCGTTGAGCCCAATCCGCTGGCCTTGACATTGGTAGCAATTCCCTCGAAAAATTGCGGGGCTACTGACAAGTAAAACATCCGGTTTTGCGGGATCTGCAGCTCTTGCTCTTTTTTCAGGACCAGATCATGTAACGTTACATAAGCACGTGGTTCCATGACATCTACTTCCGCATAGCAACAAGCAGACAAGAAAACGTCTAGTTCGCGGGAATCAATCTGGGCACGACGAGAAAACTCATGGACAGACTGACGAACAGATTCCTGAAATTCGTTATCAGACCAGACCCTTCTCCCCACACCGATAATCGAAAAGGCAGCAGGCAATTTTTGATCTACATATAAGTTAAACAGCGCAGGGAAAATTTTGCGTTTGGCTAAATCTCCTGTCGCGCCAAAAAGGACAAAGGTCATCGCTTCCATCTACTTTTTCATTCCCTTCCTACCTACGCCGTGATGATGGTTATAGTGGTACACTGTTATTATTCGAGAAAATCACTGCTTTATCAATATGCAGCCTTAAGAACGACGCAAGATTGCACGTACCGGACTTCCATCTGCTTCCATCAAAAGCAGTGGCAGTGCGATCAATTCGTAATCACCCGGTTCGACATGATCGAGCAGGAGCCCCTCCAAAATATGAATTTCATGCTCGTGAAGCCCGTGATGAGCGGCCAGTTCCTTGCTGTCCAACGGATCGACAGATGGGACATCCACTCCGATCAACCGAATGCCTTTTTGGGCGAGGAACGCTGGCAAATCCGCTCGCAGATGACAGATGGATGACGGAAACTGATTGGGGGCGCTCCATGATAATGTTTTGAGCAGCAAACGTTCCACCCCCTCCAGATCAACCTGGGCAAAATCTTCTGGGCCAATGCTGGAACGTCCAGTAAGCTCTACTACCCTTGTCTCTCCGATATACAAGTCCAAAGGCAATTCAGCTATTTTTCGGCCAACGTCATCGAAGTGAAACGGAGCATCCACATGGGTGCCTGTGTGAACACTCATTGTTACTTTACCGACATTGACCGATCCGCTCTCCGCTTTGGGCCAGTTTACGACATAGTGAAAGGGAGTGTCCCCTGGCCAGGTCGGCATACCTGCCATGAGCGGACGGGATATATCTATTATTTTCATCATGTATCCTCCACCTTCCAGCAACTGTTCATACCTATACTCAGCGTACAGAAAAGACTATATTGAGTCAATATTCTAACATTTTTACCAAAAAAAGACCGCAGCTTGATAGAGAGCTGACAGTCTTTTCGTTGATTCAGATCCTAGTATGAAGAGACAGGTAGTCCCACACTTCATCATAAATCCCATGGTAATCCACTTGTTTCAAATGTTCTTTCAAAGTCCTCAACCACTCAATGGTTGTTGGATAGGTAGCTGCAATGGCCTCCCGTAGATCGCTCATCTGAATCGGGCGATCGACCCCTTTTGTTACAATATCATGCCATACCTGCTCCGTTGCGAGCTCCACTACATATTCAATGTCTGCCCCCGAATAAAACTCTGTCCATCCTGCTAATTGCCCATAATCGAGCATCTCAGTGGGACGGCCCTCCAGTTTTAAGCGAAAAATATCCTCCCGTGCTTGCCGATCTGGCGGTCCGACAAAAATCCAGTGATCAAAGCCGGCTGCTCGGAGCATGGATGGCTCCAATTCCCACGGGACGTTGGTTGCACCCATCAGGACAAATCGTTCGTCGTACTCGCCTGCCTCCGCTATCTGCTGAAGCCATTTGGAATCGAACCCCTGTCTGTTAGAGGAGTTCGCATGCTCTTCGTAATGGCTGGAAGCGTCCAGTTCATCTAAAAAGAACAGAAACGGTTTATTGGCAGGGGTTGTTGCCAGTAAGTCATGGATGTTGAACGGCCTGTTTGACGGCGTATACATACTTCGACTGCCTGTGATCGCCATGGAGAAAAAATGAGCCTGGCATTCTTCTGCGGTTGCTTTTGCCAGCAAAGATTTTCCGCATCCCGATGGTCCGTAAAGTAATATGGTACTTTTCTTTTGAGGCAACCGTTGCGAAATAGGATGTAGAAGTCTTTGAAAAATTGCCTCTTTTACTCGTCCAAGCCCGCCGACCATTCCAAAGCCCGCCGTTTTCTCAACGAGTTGAACCGATTTCGCGGTGGTCTTTCCTTTGCCCCCTTCTATGACGCGTATCTTAGGTGAAAACATCGTAGTGTATGTAGAGGAATCCTTCTGATTGATCCCTTTTAACGTCCGCGAATATGGGGATTCCTTTTGTAGCTTGTTGAGTTCGATCACAATTTTTTCCTTCATCGATTCATTTCCATAGGCAAGAGCCTGCGTAAATGCCTGTAAAGCCTCCGTACGATCCCCTTGCTCAGCATGCTCTAATCCTAATAACAGCCATACTGGCGCGTTGCGTTGGTCGCTCGTCAACATGCTTTTCAGTATTTCTATCTTCGTCATCTGCTTCATCCTCTGCGATCGTTCTGCTCCAAGCGATCGTTTAGTATCACGGACATATCCATTATAATGCATATATCTCGCAAGAAGAATACGAAAAGTAGGAAAAGATGGAAGAAGAGCTGTGACCGTCATTCAAAAAAGACGCCTTCTGCTACACAGCAGCGGGCGTCCAAGATACAGTCTCTATCCTCTCGACGGAAAAGCTCCGCCTTCCACACAAATGATGAACGAGAGTCCGAGATAAGGTTGCATATTATTATGAGGCTGAGTCCCGCCTGTGGTTCCAATTGCTTGCGGGCTAAGCGGTGTCCCATCACTCGTACTGGAGTAAGGAATGATACCTCCCCGGCCACCAGTGGATGACCAACTCGCCCCTGTTGGCGTATCCCCTGTAGGCGTTGAGCACGCATTTGGAACATGCGTATGCACCGGAATTTCGTTTTGCAGCAGTGTTATATTGGCAGCGCCATCTGTCTGACCTGCCGTACGCGGTGTCAAGCCAGGTCCTGCCCCCTGGTTCATCGGGGCTGTTCCTCTTAAATTAGGAAGTGCAAATGTGGTCTTGCCATCTCCGCCATACTTTGTACCCAATATCGAATACAAAACAGGATTGGAAGGGATCGTAAGCAATTGTCCATCACAAAAAGCCCAGTCCCTTGGCGGGAAGTTGCCAGCGAAGATACGAATTTCTCCAATATACGGATCCATATGAGAGTGCCTCCTCTAGTTTCTTGACGGGTAAATCCCTTGAATCGCGATGCAAAAATTCCCGACGAAATACGGCTGCATATTCGTATGAGGTGCACTGTTTCCTACCGTTTGCAACGCGCTCTCACTCATCGTCGTATCAGGGGTTGTCCCATAGGTTGTGGTGGATGCTTGCGCCCAGTAGTTCCCAGGGCTAGTTTTTTCACTGGCAACTGCATTCGAGCCAGTAGCCGTATGGGTATGGGCAGGTATCTCGTTTGTTGTTAATACATGCGTTTCTTCTCCGGCTGACATCCCAAGCGGTACGATTGGACGATCCTGTTGATTGTTTTTATGAACGGGGACACGTCCTCTTAAATCTGGCAAAGCAAACGTGTTTTTCCCGTCCCCTCCATAAACAACTCCTAACAAGGAAAACAGTGCCTGGTTTCTGCTGATAGGCAACACCGCACCATTACACAAAGCCCAACCCTGTGGCGCAAATGGAAAGGGAAAAAATCGAATTTCTCCAAGAAATGGTTCCATGTAAAATCCTCCTGTTCGATTGGCATATTAATTTTGTTGCGGATAAATCCCATACAGGGCAATGATGAAATTAATAACCGTAAACGGCATCAGGTTACTGTGTGGTTGATTTCCACCTACAGTACTCAAGCTGGAGGCGTTCATCAATCCATCAGGTGTATTTGTTGAATAAAGCTGCGTATTCTTTGCCCATACAGCATTGGCAGGGCTGTTCTGCGTTCCTGGCTGCGATGATGCATGGACCGTATGCGTATGCGCAGGCAATTGTGAAACGGTTAAGGTGACGGATTCTACACCATTTTTTTCACCCATCACGTAGGTAGTTCCTGTACTCGGATTTTTCCCTTGATTAAGCGGGATACGTCCCCGTAAATCAGGCAACGCAAAAGTCGTTTGTCCATCCCCGCCATATGTGGTTCCAATCAATTGAAACAACGTGTCGTATTCCGAAATAGATAAAATCTGTCCTTCGCATAATGCCCATCCTTGTGGTGCATAATCTCCTCCAAACATCCTGATTTCTCCAAGAAATGGCTCTGCCATGTTGCTTCCTCCTTATATAAAGTGGTAATTTCCGTTGTCGAACGAACAGATAGGTCATTTTTGCAGAACTGGCTGCCATTCCATTTGGATGTACAGCCCCGTTGAGTCTGTCACGATGAAATGAAGTCGTTCATATAATCGAAAGGCGGGATTCCCTTGTAAAACACGTAAACGGATCGGTAATTGGAAAGCTTGAGCCTCTTTTTGCAAATCGCCAATAATACTAGAACCAACACCCTGTCCCCGATAAGCAGGCAGCAAAGAAAGATCAACAAGATGCAGTGCATCTCCGCTCGCATCCGTGATCAAACGACCGATAGGCTGCCCGGATCGGAGAATGATTTGATGATTTTGAGCGGGAAACTGCATTTGGTAAGATTGCTGCTGCATGGCATACTGCGACTGTAAAAAAGCAAGCTTGTCCGACTCACTCCAACCCCAAAGTGCCATTTCTTCGGTTCTCGTAGAACAGTACAATTCCCAAATAAATGCTTCGTCTTGCTCGTGTTCAAAAGGTCTGGTATGTACCATAATCCTCCTTGCAGCAATCGCTGTACTTTTCTGATATCCTGCCTGATTAAATAGCAATCATAAATCATGATATCATTAGCCAAATTCCTTCTGACACTAACTAAAGTTAGCTCTTTTATCGCTTGCAAAAATAAGGAAGAACCCATATACTTTGGTTTAAATGATTAAATTTATTAACGGAGTGTGCAATGACGAATCCAACCTGCAATGAAAAAGCGATTCAACTATTTATGGAGTTAAGTCCATACTTCCAAGGCTTGGGTGATCCGATTCGGCAGCAAATCGTAGCTCTTCTCATCGACAAGGAAAGCATGAATGTAACACAAATTGCCGAGCATATTCCCATGTCTAGACCTACGGTGTCTCATCACTTGAAAATATTAAAACAAGCGGGCCTGGTAAACGTTCAAAAGAAAGGGACAGAGATGTTTTATCGGCTTGAAATTACAGAAGCGATCAGGCTTTTCAAGCAATTGGTGACTTTCGTCGAGGAAGAGTGCAACTGAATTTGAACCGTCACGAAAAGGGACAGTGTGTCCCTGTTTTTCACACCTATACGTTAATAAACTTAAACGAATAAACATTTAATCAAAGGGGCGATTTTCATGAATCTTACCAAAGTTTTCATTGTCGGCGGCTACGGAACAGTTGGGAGCCAAATTGCCAAGATCCTGCATGATCGTCACCCTACTCTCGAATTATTGCTGGGAGGAAGGTCTGCGGGAAAGCCTTTGCCTTTTGCGTCCACTCGGCTAAAGCCTTTCCTTCTGGACATCTCCAAATCCGATCCTCTCGCCCATGCTCCGGATGATTTGACCTTGATCATTAGTGCAGTAAATGATCCTGATGACACACTGCTGCTTGCTGCTGTTCGCCGACAGATTCCTCTGATTGACGTCACACGTTGGACAGAACGATTTTCACGATCGATCGAACGCTTGAAGAATGAGAACCTTGGCTCTCCAGTCACTCTCGCCTCAGGTTGGATGGGGGGAACTGTAGCGCTTCTCGCAAGCATACATACAGCTACCCTGCAAGATGTCCAGATACATCTTCACGCCCTTTATTCCCTGCAAGACAAAGCAGGTCCAGATTCCACCGACTATATGGATCGAATGACGATCCCTTTTACTGTCACCACACCCACTGGCGTAAAAGAAGTGACACCCATGTCAGATCCGGTAGCCGTGACCTTTCCCAATGGGTTTCATACGAAATGCTATCGTCTTGACACACCTGATCACATGACGCTCGTGAAAGCCCAAAACGTAACTACCGCTGATTTTCGCATCGCCTTCGACCATAAACTGTCTACTTTTGCCCTCGTTTCATTGGTAAAAAGCCGGATATGGAATCTGCTCGGCAAGCGCACACGTCAAAAAATACTGTACAATCCAGGCGCAGGATCTCCTCACCATGTTGTCATCCAAATAAATGGGCGCAATCTGCATGGCGTAAAAGTGAAACGCCAAGTCGAGATTACTGATCCAAAAGGGCAGACTCATCTGACCGCTTTGGGAGCTGCCATTTTTGCACAATCAATCCTTCGGCAAAGCGAAAACGCAACTGTTGTGCCCGGCATTCTGTTTCCAGAGGATTTCGGCCATTTCGAAATGACTGCCGACGATATCCTCCAGTTTTATCGATCCGAAGGGGTCCAGATTGTGATCCACGACGAAACAAAAAAAGAGTAGGACGATCTGACCGCCGCCCTACTCTTCATCATGTATCACTTATGCTTCAAAAAAAGTTCGCGGGGATTTCCGCCATTCGCCCAATACTTTTTCCTGTTCGCTCGTAATAACCCCTTGCTCTGAAGCTACTTCCAAAAGTGCTGTGTAATTCGATATGGTGGAGCAAGGAATACCTGCTTCCTCAAACAAGGCTTGGGCATCCGGGAATTGGTAGCTGAAAATGGCTACGACCCCAAGTACCTCTCCACCATCAGCCTGCACCGCTTGCGCTGCTTTCAAGGAGCTGCCTCCTGTAGAAATCAGGTCTTCAATCACGACTACCTTTTGACCAGCCGCTAATGCGCCCTCAATCTGATTTTGGCGACCGTGGCCTTTTGCCTTGTCCCGTACGTAGATCATAGGCAGATCAAGCAGCTCTGCCACCCAGGCAGCATGTGGAATACCAGCAGTCGCTGTTCCCGCCACGACTTGCGCATCTGGGTACTGCTCCTTGATCAAATCGGCAAATGCTTTCGCAATGGCACGGCGCACATGCGGATAGGACATCGTGATCCGGTTGTCGCAGTAGATCGGGGATTTGATCCCGGACGTCCATGTAAAAGGTTGCTCCGGTCGCAGATGAACTGCCCCGATTTCGAGAAGATTCGCTGCAATTTGTTTAGCGGTTGTCATTGTCGTCATTTCCCTTATTCCCTCCAGCTGGCTACTTTACGAACGATCTTTTTCCACTGCTGCGACGATACTTTGCCAAACCCCGACCGGATCTTTTGCACCCGTAATGGCGCGTCCGATCACGAGGTAATCACTGCCCAAGCGGAATGCCTGTTCTGGCGTCGTGATACGCGTCTGATCGCCTTGATCTGCTCCCAGTGGACGAATTCCTGGCGTTACGGTTACGAAAGCGTCTCCAGCAGCTTTTTTGATCATCGGTACTTCAAGTGGAGAAGCAACGACCCCATCCAAACCAGCTTGCTTGGTCATCCGTGCATAGTGCACCACAACATCTTCTACCGCACCTGGAATCGCCAATTCTTGATTCATCGTTTGCAAACCAGTGGATGTCAGCATCGTCACACCGATCAGGAGGGGACGAGCAGCACCTGCCGCTGTCCCTTGCTCCAAACCTTCTCTCGCTGCTGCCATCATGGATACCCCGCCTGCCGCATGAACGTTTACCATGTCTGCTCCCAGACGCGCCAGGCTTTTCATTGCGCCTTTCGCTGTATTGGGAATATCATGAACCTTCAAGTCGAGGAACACGTTAAGTCCTTTTTCCTTCAGAAAGGAAACGATCGCTGGCCCTTCTGCGTAAGCGAGCTCCATCCCCACTTTTACATAGCGGATATGCCCCGCTAAAGGCTCGATGCACTTCTTGACTTCATCCAGTGTGGAAAAGTCGAGCGCAACAATCATGCGTTCGCGAATATCGGTAAGTTGTTGTTGCACGCTACTCTCCCCCTTTTATACGGTTACTGCCACTTTGGCACCAGCACGCTGGGCTGGCATTGCTTCTGTAGAGAATGTGATCGTCTCCAGTACGTGCAGGAGAGCGGAAGCTGTATCGAGTGAAGTCAAGCATACGGCGCCGTTCTCTACTGCTTCCCGACGAATGCGGAAGCCGTCGCGTTGCGGTGTTTTGCCTTTTGTCAGTGTATTGAGCACGATGTTCGCTTCGCCTGTATGGATGACATCCAACAGGTTTGGCGTGCCTTCGGACAATTTGCTTACGCGTGTGACTTGCAGTCCCGCTTGCTCCAAATAATCGGCTGTGCCTGCGGTCGCCATTAGCTTGAAGCCGAGGTGGCGGAAGCGTTTCACGATGTCTAGCGCTTCTTCCTTGTCTTTATCAGCAACTGTCACGAGCAAGGTGCCTTGTGTCGGGATATTCATGCCTGCTGCAACCAAGCCTTTGTACAACGCTTTTGCCAGTGTGCTCTCGCGTCCCATGACTTCTCCGGTCGATTTCATTTCAGGGCCGAGCGTAATATCGACACGGCGCAGCTTTGCGAAGGAGAAGACTGGTACTTTGACAGAAACCATCGACTCCTCTGGATGGTAGCCCGGTGTAAAGCCTTGATCGATGATAGAGTGACCAAGGATCGCTTTCGTTGCGATGTTCGCCATTGGAATCCCCGTAACTTTGGAGAGGAATGGCACCGTACGGGACGAACGCGGATTGACCTCGATTACGTATGGGCGGTCTTTATAGATGACGAACTGGATGTTGAGCAAGCCTTTGATTTGCAGGGCACGCGCCAGCTTCGTCGTCATGTCGATCAGCTCATCCTTGATCGCTTGGGACAAGGATTGCGGAGGATATACAGCGATAGAGTCACCGGAGTGCACCCCTGCGCGTTCGATATGCTCCATAATGCCTGGAATCAGGACGTTTTCGCCGTCGCAGATCGCATCGACTTCCGCTTCTACTCCGACCATGTAACGGTCTACCAGTACAGGGTGATCAGGATTTACCTTCACCGCTTTTTCCATGTACTCTAACAGCTCGGACTGGTTGTAGACGATTTCCATCGCGCGTCCGCCAAGTACGTAGGAAGGGCGAACCAGTACCGGGAAGCCAAGACCTTCTGCTGCCACGACTGCCTGCTCGACTGACGTAACCGTTTTGCCTGGTGGTTGGGCGATATCCAGCTCGCGCAGCAGCGCTTCGAACTTCTCACGATTTTCCGCTGCGTCGATGTTTTCCAGACTCGTACCCAAGATTTTGATTCCGCGTGCAGCCAGCTTGTCAGCCAGATTGATCGCGGTTTGTCCGCCGAATTGTACGATGACACCCTCTGGTTTTTCCACATCGAGAATGTTCATGACGTCTTCGATGTACAGCGGCTCGAAGTACAGGCGATCAGAAGTGTTGAAGTCTGTAGAAACCGTCTCCGGGTTGTTGTTGATGATCACTGCCTCATAGCCCGCTTCTCTCAGTGCCCAGACAGCGTGGACAGTCGCATAGTCAAACTCGATGCCTTGACCGATGCGGATTGGTCCGGAGCCCAGCACGACCACGCGCTTCTTGCCAGTCTCGATGCGCTCGTCTTCTACTTCATACGCGGAGTAGTAGTACGGTGTTTGCGCTTCGAATTCTGCCGCGCAAGTATCTACCATTTTATATACAGGTACAAAGCCTTTTTCTTTGCGCATGGCGTGTACCGCTTCTTCTGTCTCACCGCATAGCTCGGCAATTTTGCGGTCCGTGAAGCCCATGCGTTTTGCTTCGTACAGCTTTTCGCTCGTCAAGCCTTTTGCCAGTTCCGCTTCAAAGGCAATCATTTTATGGAACTTGTGCAGGAAGAACAGATCGATCTTGGTCAGGTTGTGCAGTTGTTCGATCGTCCAGCCACGGCGCAGTGCTTCTGCCAGCAGGAAGAGGCGTTCGTCATCCGCGTGCACCAGTCGTGCTTTCAAATCTTCCTCGCTGATTTCGTCTGCTCCCTTGATCTCGATGTGATAGCTGCCGATTTCCAAGGAACGGATGGCTTTCATGATCGATTCTTCAAAAGTCCGACCGATTGCCATGACTTCTCCAGTTGCCTTCATTTGCGTACCGAGCTTGCGGTTCGCGGATTGGAACTTGTCGAACGGCCAGCGTGGGATTTTGCTGACGATGTAGTCCAATGTTGGCTCGAAGCATGCGTATGTTTGGCCTGTCACCGGATTTTTCAGTTCATCCAACGTGTAGCCGATTGCGATTTTTGCTGCCATTTTTGCGATTGGATAGCCAGTTGCCTTGGAAGCCAGTGCAGAAGAGCGGCTCACACGCGGGTTCACTTCGATCACGTAGTACTGGAAGCTGTGCGGGTCGAGTGCGTATTGTACGTTGCAGCCACCCTCGATACCGAGCGCCCGGATGATGTTCAGTGCGGATGTGCGCAGCATTTGATATTCGCGATCAGCCAGTGTTTGGCTAGGCGCTACTACGATGGAGTCACCTGTATGCACGCCGACTGGGTCGATGTTTTCCATGTTGCAGACGACGATGCAGTTATCGTTTGCATCCCGCATCACTTCGTACTCGATTTCTTTCATACCAGCAATGCTTTTCTCGATCAAGCATTGCGTAATCGGGGAGTATTTCAATCCGCTTGCGACGATCTCGCGGAGGGTTTCTTCATCATCACAAATTCCGCCGCCTGTACCACCCAAGGTGTAGGCAGGACGAACGATGATGGGATAACCGATTTCGTTTGCAAAATCGACAGCTTCTTCTACCGTGCTCACGATGACTGATTCAGGTACTGGCTCGCCCAGCTCATTCATGAGGGAGCGGAACAAGTCGCGGTCTTCTGCTTGCTTGATCGATTCCAGCTTGGTACCGAGCAGCTTTACATTTTCTTGCTCGAGAACGCCTGCTTCTGAGAGGGCAACAGCCATGTTCAAACCTGTTTGACCCCCAAGCGTAGGCAGTAGTCCGTCCGGCTTTTCTTGGCGAATGACTCGCGCTACGAATTCAGGTGTGATCGGTTCGATATACACTTTGTCCGCCATGTTAGTATCGGTCATGATAGTCGCCGGGTTGGAGTTGATCAGCACTACCTCCATGCCCTCTTCTTTTAATGCTTCACATGCTTGCGTGCCTGCATAGTCAAATTCTGCAGCCTGCCCGATGACGATAGGTCCAGAGCCGATTACGAGGATTTTTTTCAGATTATCTTGTTTTGGCATGAGTTTTTTCCTCCTTAGCGGTTTCCATCATCGCAAGAAACTGGTCGAACAGGTAGCCGGAATCATACGGTCCTGGAGCTGCTTCTGGATGGTACTGTACTGAGAATGCATTCTTCGCTGCATGACGTACGCCTTCGACGGTGCCATCATTCAGTGCGATATGTGTAACTTCCAGTTCCGTGCTTGCCAGTGAGTCTTCTTTGACTGCATAGCTGTGGTTCTGGGATGTGATATATGTGCGTCCGGTTGGCAGCTCTTTTACCGGATGATTGCCGCCACGGTGTCCGAATTTCATTTTCGTCGTGTCAGCGCCAGATGCTAGTGCAAACAACTGGTGACCGAGGCAAATTCCGAACAGAGGATATTCACCCAAGATTTCGCGAATCATCTCGACGGCTTGCGGTACGTCCTTCGGGTCCCCAGGGCCATTGGACAAGAGTATCCCGTCCGGCTGAATGCGGCGAATTTCTTCTGCTGTCACATTGTAAGGCACGACGACTACGTCGCAGTTGCGCTTGGTCAACTCGCGCAAAATCCCGTGCTTGGCTCCGAAGTCTACCAGCACTACCCGATGACCTGTTCCTGGACAGCTAAAGACGCTTTTCGTAGAAACGCGTGATACTTGGTCTGTCATCAATGTCGTGCCGTTTAGGGCAGCAACCAATTCAGTCAATGGGGCTTCACTGGTTGTAATCATACCCTTCATCGTGCCGTGGTAACGGATTTTTCTCGTCAGCATTCGAGTGTCGACTCCCGCAATCCCCGGGATGTCGTATGTTTTCAGCAGTTCATCGAGTGTGTTCGTATTGCGCCAGTTGCTCGGTGCTTCGCAATGCTCGCGAACAACGAAGCCGTGAATGTATGGACGAACAGCTTCAAAGTCGTCTCGATTGATCCCGTAATTTCCGATCAGCGGGTATGTCATGGTGACAATCTGTCCGCAGTAGGATGGGTCGGACAAAACCTCCTGATAGCCAGTCAGCCCTGTATTGAAAACCACTTCCCCGTAGGACTCCTTTGTCGCTCCAAATGCCGTCCCGATAAATTCTGTTCCGTCTTCCAAGATCAATCTTGCACGCATCTATGCTCCTCCTCCAATGTCGTGTAAAAACTTTTGTCTTGTCTGTCCGTCGTTTTTACACGTTTTGATATACGATCTTCCCATCTACCAGCGTCAGGGTCGGCCAGCCTTTGCATGCCCAGCCTGCAAATGGTGTGTTGATTCCTTTACTTGCGAATGTGCTTGGGTCAATTGTTTTTTCCGTTTCCAGATCAATCACAGTCAGGTCTGCTGGTGCGCCTACTTCCAGGCGTCCGTATGGCAGTTTGAATGCTTCTGCTGGCTTCACGGTCAATAGTTCAACCAGCTTCTTCAAGGTCAGCTCTCCCGTTTGAACGAGATTTGTGTAGAGGAGCGGGAATGCTGTCTCCAATCCGACGATTCCGAATGGTGCGCGGTTTATCCCGTTTGCTTTTTCCTCTTGGGTGTGTGGAGCATGGTCTGTGGCGATCATATCGATGGTGCCGTCTTTCAATCCCGCAATCAGTGCAGCGCGATCCTCTCGAGAGCGCAGCGGCGGGTTCATTTTCCAATTCGTATCCAGATTGTCCGGGATATCCTCATCGCACAGCAAGAGGTGGTGCGGACTGACTTCACACGTTACATTTACGCCAGCGCGTTTCCCGTCTCGTACCAGACGCACCGACTCTTTCGCGCTGATGTGGCATACGTGGTAGTGCACACCTGTCTGTTCTGCCAGCAAGATATCGCGACCAACATGGATGGATTCTGACTCAGAAGGAATTCCAGGGAGACCGTGTCGAGCTGCTACCACCCCGTCATGCAAAGCTGCTCCAGGGATCAACAGGTCTTCGTCTTCACAGTGAGCGACAATTGCGATACCGAGCTCTGCTGCTTTTTGCATGGCCGTTTTCATCATCGCTGTTGATTGCACACCCACACCATCATCTGTCAGCGCGAAGATTCCTGCTTCTTTTAACCCAGCGAAATCCGTCAGTTCTTTTCCCAATTGGCGAACAGTGATCGCACCATACGGGATCACGCGCGCCATACCAGCCTCGCTCGCTTTGTCCAAAATGTAGGTCACTGTCTCGACACTGTCGATGGAAGGTCGTGTGTTCGGCATGCATGCTACTGTTGTAAACCCGCCTTGTACCGCTGCTTTTGCCCCTGTTTCGATCGTTTCTTTATGTTCAAAGCCTGGCTCACGCAGATGTACGTGGACATCGATGAGACCCGCGCTAATCATACCGCCATGGCAATCGATCCATTCATGCCCACAGCGATCGAGCGTTTCCCCCATCGCTGTGATTCTTCCCTTTTCCACCAATATTTCCATCGGGGTGAGTTCCCCCGCCTGATTTAGTACGTTGCCGTTGCCAAGGATGATTCCCATGTCATTTCGCTCCCTTTCAAAAGAGTTTCTAGAACTGCCATTCTTGCTGCGACTCCGTTGGTCACTTGGGTTTGGATCAAGGACGTTTCGCATTCTACCAAATCGGTATGAATCTCAACCCCGCGATTGACGGGTGCCGGATGCATGATCACTGCGCCGGACTTCATCATTTTGGCTCTTTCCAGAGTGAGCCCGTGTGCCTTGTGGTACTCTTCCTTCGATAAGTAGAGGGACTCCGCATGGCGCTCCAGTTGAACGCGCAGCATCATGACCACATCTGCGGTTTGAACCGCTTCTTCCATTTCCACGATTTTGACACCTTGCGGGATATGTGCTGGCATCATCGTAGCTGGGCCTGAGAGCAGCAGATTCACGCCGAGCTTCGGCAACGCATGCAGGTGAGAACCAAGCACGCGGCTGTGGCGCAGGTCTCCGATGATCGCTACCGTGAGACCAGAGAGCTTGCCAAACTGCCTTTTCATGGTCAAAAGATCGAGCAGGCATTGAGTCGGGTGCTCATTCGTTCCATCCCCTGCGTTGATCAGCTTCAGGTCTACGCTTTCAGCTAACTCTTGCAGCAGGCCTTCCTTCTTGGTGCGGATCACGGCTGCTTCCACGCCCATTGCTTCCAAGGTGCGGATCGTGTCATAGACCGTTTCGCCTTTTACGGTAGAGGAGGTTTCCGGTATGAAGTTCAAAACATGTGCGCCCAGTCGCTTTTGTGCTACTTCAAAAGAGAAGCGAGTTCTGGTGCTGGCCTCGAAGAACAGATTCGCGACAAACCGTCCGCGCAGGATATCCGCTTGCTCAGTTGGTCTGGCAGCCCAATACTCTGCTCGCTCGAGGAGCTGGATGATCTGTTCTTTCGATAAGTCTTTGAGGCCAATCAGGTGCGCTACATTTTTCATCATGAATCCCTCCGATTCTTTCATGTTAAAAGAAAAAGCTTCTTGGCATCGCTTTGCATCTGGAGGCAAGCGAGACAAGAAGCTGGTTGAGTGCCTTTTTTGGGCAGCCAAAACAGCGTTCTTTGCCTTGCCAGCCTCTCTGGACTGGATTTAAAGGATTGGGAACGTTTAGGCTATTTGTTTTTGTTCTTCGCGGTGCGCATCTCCCATCGCAGACTCTTTTCCTGGAAGGATCAGGTGCAGAATGATTCCCAGGAAGGTAGAGAGAGCGATATTATCGATGGTCAGATCGTTCAGGAAAGCGATACCTGTACCTGCAAAACTGATTTTGTATCCGCCGATTCCCGTCACCAGGATGACCGCTGCGAGAATCATGTTGCGCTTGTCTGCAAAATTCACTTTGTGCTCGACGTACATCCGCAAGCCTTGTGCCGCGATGATACCGAACAGGATGATGGAGACACCGCCAAGTACCGGTGTTGGGATCGTCATCAAGAAGGCACTGACCTTACCTGCGAAGGCAAACATAATCGCGAGAACGGCTGCGAAACCGATGACGACGCGGCTGTATACCTTTGTAATCGCAAGGACTCCGATGTTCTCACCGTACGTCGTTGCAGGTGGACCGCCCATAATCGCAGCGAGTGATGTTGCAACCCCATCCCCAAGTAAGCTGCGGTGCAGTCCAGGGTCTTTCATCAAATCACGATCCATAACTTTACTCGTTACCAGTAAGTGACCCAGATGCTCCGCCAGTGTGACGAAAGCGACTGGTGCGATAACCAGGGCAGCGATCCATGCGCTCGGATTCGCCATTGCACTCGTCACCTCTGCGAATTTGAAGTGGGAGGTAAACATTTCACTGAATCCAACAACCCAAGGAGCATCTTTCACTGTTTGAAAATGAATCAGATCAGGGTGACGCAGCAGTGTGTATACATAACCTGAAACCATTCCGATCAAGATTGGGATAAGACCAAGGAAACCGCGCAACATGACCGCTGCAAGAACTGTTATGACCACAGTAACGAGCGAGATTTCAATGGAAGTCAGTGACATTTGCGATTGACCGTCTACAGTGACTTTCGTTGCCATGTCTACTGCTACACCAGCCAGGCTCAGACCGATCACAACGATGACGGATGCGATGACAACTGGTGGCAGTACCCGATCGAGCCATTTGACTCCTGCCTTCTTCACGATCCCGGCGACGATGATGTACACAATCCCGGAAAGGAAGCAGCCTAAGAGTGCCGTCCCTACGCCATGCGATTGACTCACGACGATAATCGGACCAATGAAGGCGAAGGAAGAACCAAGATAGTTCGGAAGCTTTCCTTTGGTGATCCACAGGAACAGGAGTGTCCCGATCCCGCTCGCCAAGAGGGCGGTTGCAACATCCAGACCCGTCAAGATCGGTACGAGTACAGTCGAGCCGAACATCGCAAACAAATGTTGAATACTAAGTGGCAGCAATCGCGAAATATGTGGTGTTTCGTCTACATCGATGTAATTTTTTTGGCTCATGCCTGTATGCCCCCTGTGTTGTTTCTTTCATTCAAAAAGCTTCTTTTTATACAAAAAACCTCTTTGTGCGGACACAAAGAGGCTAGCTTCGCCATGCTCATGGGAAGTTTCTTGCCTCTTGCCGACCTCACGGGATCGTTTTTAAAGAGGAGATATTTTATTTTTACAGTAGCTGTCGGATGGACACAATGTCCATAACGTCCACTTCTGCCAATTGTACATCGACAATTTCCGTTCGAGCAGTTGGGAGGTTTTTTCCGACGAAATCAGGGCGAATTGGCAGTTCGCGGTGACCGCGATCAACCAGAACAGCCAGTTGAATCATTCGTGGGCGACCGTTGTCAATCAGTGCATCCAATGCGGCACGCACGGTTCTTCCTGTGTAGAGAACATCATCCACCAGAATCACAGTCTTGCCTGTGATTTGATCCGGGAGCTTGGAGCCTTGCAAAATGGCATCTTCGGACTTGTGTTGCAGATCGTCACGATAGAACGTAATGTCCAGCTCACCGACTGGGACTTTCACATTTTCAATCATTTCGATTCTTTCCACAAGACGTTGTGCGAGGTAGATCCCTCTGGTCTTAATACCCACGATAATGAGATCCTCGACGCCTTTGTTTCGCTCGATAATTTCATGTGCGATTCGAGTGAGCGCGCGGCGGATTGCCGCTTCATCCATAATGACGCTTTTGTTGATCATCTCAATATCCCCCTTCTCGACGGGAACAGTGGACCTTACGAAAAAAGGCTCCTTGTCAGGAGACAAGAAGCCCTCGGACAAACTGACCGGACTGTAAGAGTCCCGCCTGTTTGTCATTCCGTGCCCTTGCCAGCCTCACTGGACTGGATTTAAAGGTTCCATTCGTCATGTAGAATTATGTCACGATTCTGGACGGGTGTCAATGCAGCCCGAAAAAGTCTAACTATTCCCAATAGACGCTGACCCAGGGTGGCAAGTAATTCGCATAATACCCAATGTCTCCTGTAATGTCTTTGATCAGCTCGACTTGTTTGTCCGCATCCTCGCCAATTCCTTGGATAAACAGGGAGCCATGCTCCGCTCGATCCAAACGCAAGAAAAGTAGCAGTTTCCCATCTGGAGACGGTGCAGGATAGTAGTCTGCTGTATGCGCTTCCCCTTTTGTCACCTGCTGCTCTGCTCCACCTGCGGACCGTCGCCAGATACCTTGTTCCGGTACCATGACCTTTTTGGGATCATACGAATACGCTGTAGCCAAGCCTCTAGTGAAAAGCAGCGTGTACGGAGCTTTTGGAATCCATACCGGATAAGTGTCTACCACCACTGGACCAGGGCTGACTGTTTTGACCTTTCCTGCTCGATCGGCCAGCTTCACCTGCTTGTTAGTCGTGGCGATTCGGTCAGTGCCATCGACAAAAGCGAGCTGTTCGCCATTTGGTGTCCAGGCAAGCCAATCAGGATAAGCCAATCCAGTACCGAGCACTATTGGCTTTTTGGCAGGCTGTGTCAAATCAAACTGTTGAATAGGTACGCCATCAGCAGACAAGGAGCCGGAATTATACCGGACAAAGTAGGCCACAGCCTTCCCATCCGGGGATACTTGTAAGCCTGTCGCTGCCCATGGGTAGATACCTTCCTCCACTTTTGGCGGTTCTGCAAGCGGGTAGGCAGCCAACGTTTTACCTGCAAGCGTGCGCAAGGCCAGCGTCATCGGCTTATTTTTTTCGGCAGGTAGCGAGACAAGCATGGTTTCCCCACCTGGCATCCAGGCAAAATCTGCGAAATCAGCCTTCGTTGTACTTTGCAAGGCTAATTCTCCCTGCTCATGGACGTCTTTTACTATCAGCAATGGTCTTGGCGCTTCATTACTACCGATATTTACCATGTACGCTAGCTTGTTCGCTTTCGGGGACCATTTTGGCGTTTCAAAAACCGCTCGCTCGTCTACCTGCACAGCTTGGCTGCCGTCAGCTCTGACGATCCACACGTAGCCTGGTGTCGAGTAATTGTCGTTGCCTTTGTATTTTACGAACAGGAGCCACTTGCCATCTGACGACCAGCCTACGATCTGTGCATAGCCGTCCTTGGTGATTTGCCTTACCTTTCCTGTCGCATCCCGTCCATCCACCAAAAACAAATGCTGGTTGCTCGTAAATGCAATTTTTGCCGGCACGCTTATTGCCTTGTTCACACGCTCTGGCTGTTGGCTTTGGGCTACCACCTTTGCTTCACCGTTTGCTGTGACAAGTACAGTCAAAAGGACAAAAAGGCTGATCAGCTTCCCCCATTTTCCGTTCACAGGCATTCACTCCTTACACGCTCTATTGAATGATAAAAAAACGCCAGAAGAAAGTAATAAGCTCTCTACTAGCGTTTTCCAATCCAACTGCCATTATGTAAGTGTCATAGGAAGACTGGCTGCAACAACAAAAAACGATTGCCATATAGATCCTCGAAAACAACTTCAATGCCATACATCACTTCGGTTGGTTCACTCACAAACTTCACGCCGCGTTGACGCAGTGTTTCGTATGTAGACCCAAAATCATCCGTCTGCCAAACCCACATTGGATTTTTGCCGACCTGACGAAGCATTTCCTGCGCAACGTCTTCCCGATGCCAATGGGTAGGGTCATGCAATACGATCTCTATCTCCTCCCCTGGAAGACCGACAGTGAGCCACCGAGAACCATCATCCATACGAGAATCCATGCGTTTTTCAAAACCGAGTTTTTCCGTGTAAAACCGCAATGCCTCTTCACAATCGTGAACGTACAGCGTCACATGCGCTAATCTTTTTAGCACGGCTATTCCTCCTGTTCTCTTACGCTTGTCTGAGAACTTCGATGACGTCAAGCATTTCCTTCGGCATTGGCGCTTCAAACTCGAGCTGTTCTCCGCTACGGGGATGGATGAAGCCCAGTGTTTTCGCATGCAGAGCTTGTCCATCGAGCTCCAACGTATTTTTCGGACCGTATTTCGGATCGCCCGCCAGTGGATAGCCAATGTACTTCATGTGTACGCGAATTTGATGGGTACGTCCTGTTTCGAGTTTCAATTCCACCAACGTGTACTCCTTGAAACGCTCCAGCACGATAAAATGCGTAACAGCCGGCTTGCTGTTTTCAAAGACGACGGCCATTTGCTGGCGATTTTTCGGATCGCGCCCGATCGGCGCTTCAATCGTTCCCATTTCATGCGGGATGACACCATGAACAATCGCGACATACTTCCGGTTTACCGTATGTGCTTTCAATTGTTCAGCCAAACCCATGTGTGCCTTGTCGTTTTTGGCTACCATCAACAGGCCGGATGTATCCTTGTCAATGCGATGCACAATTCCCGGACGCAAAACGCCATTGATTCCGGACAAATCCTTGCAATGAGCCAAAAGTCCATTAACGAGTGTCCCACTGTAATGACCAGGAGCAGGATGCACAACGAGACCACGTGGTTTATTCACGACCACGACATCGCTATCCTCGTATACAATATCAAGCGACATCTCTTCTGGCTGGATCGCCATTTCTTTTGGCGGCGGAACACGGAGGGTCACTTCGTCCTCTGCCTGTAGCTTGTAGTTGTTTTTGATCGGTTCACCATTTACAGTGACACGGCCTTCCTTCACCCAAGCCTGCACCTGTGAACGGGACCAATCTTCATTTTGCAGCGTGATAAACTTGTCGATGCGCTCGCTCGTATCTGCTGGCTCTACCGTCCAATCGTAACGTTCAAATAATTGCGTGTCATTCATGTATGTTCTCCACCTATCCGAGCTTTCCCACTATTATTCTCATGACTATCTGTTTTTCTTCCCATCCAGAAAAACATCGAGAAGCAAAATCCCCACACCAATCGTGATGGCCATATCAGCCACGTTAAAGATCGGGAAGTTAATCAACGTAAAATCGAGAAAATCTACAACTTGACCGGTCATCGCACGATCAATGAAATTCCCGACGGCTCCACCCAAGACCAATGACAGCGCCAACGATGCACGAGGTTGTTTTTTTCCCAAGCGAATCAAGGAAATAACAATCCCAATCACAACGATAGTGGTGATGACAATAAAAAACCAACGTCGATTTTGCAGGATGCCAAACGCCGCTCCCATGTTTCGATGGGAAGTTAGATGAAATACGTCCGCGATCAAAGGAATGGATTCTCCCAATTCCATATACTTCACGACTAAATACTTTGTAAACTGATCAAGCGCAATAATTACTGCCGCAATGAGATAGTACAACAATGGAATGTCCTCCTTATTCTGCTTCGACCAGCAACTGTACAAACACAATGTCAAATGATCATTTTACCAGAGACAGCCTAGGTGAACAAGCGCTTTCCTTTTTTGTACAGTCGATAGCCTTTGCGTACGCCTTCCAGCATCCACAATGGGATTTTCCATCCACGATCCTTGATAAATGGCAGATACACCTTGTAATACGCCTTGCGTAAATCACGCCATTTCGTGTCTGTATCATTGACATAGTAATCCGATACGTCAATCAGATAACCTCGTCCCTGATCCATTAACACATTTTTCCCATGGACATCGTGCGGAAACAACCCCTTCCTGCGCGCCTCTTCTAGCGCTTCCTCCACGTCTTCAATCACCTGCGGAGGAATCGGAATACCAAAGCGAACACAGTCAAACAGGGGGATACCGTTCATCCGCGTAATGACCAAGTATCCTTCCCCATAATCATAACAGATGGGGAAGGAACGAGTCTCCCCAAGCTTGCGATAGACTTCGATTTCCTGTTCGGCTCCTGGTCTTCCAGGTGCGTACAGCTTGATCACTACCTTCGGATAGTCCGGGTGGGCAAATACGGCAGCATAATTGCCGGTACCGACCAGCTCCCACGGGTACGGCGTGTGGTGCACGACGACTGGGTCATCCGGTGACAGACTCTCCACTTGAACTTCCTGTAAAAAAGCTTGCAATATATGCTGATCGATCCGCATCGTTTCTCATCATCTCTCATCAGTTACCGACTTCGAACTACGTTAAAACAAAATTAATGAAGGTTCATCTACTACGATCATTCAGACACTTCCTATAAGGGGCAAAAAATCCTTTACATTGGTGAGGCCAGGAAGTCCTGTCCGATTCCAATGAAAGGATTGCATATGGACAAGAATACCTCATTTTTTTGATTTGGTAAATGGGTAGTGAATGTCCACCAATCGTACCTGTTTGATGTAGTGTATAACGAATGATTCTATCTGATTCATTTAGAAATAAGTCGTTGGTACGTTGCTGTAGTGCTGGGGAGGAAACAGGAGAAAACGCTCAGATTCTAGGTCCACCCTCTGTGGGATTGACTGCCCTGCTCCATGAAAAAAAGTGAAACCCGCGTCCAAAGTCGTCCATTCTAGGGGTATCTCAGAGGTGGACGCTAAGGGCTTGTTTCCCTTTTTTTCATTGCGCCTCGGTCGGTGTCCCTAAGATCTTCGCTTTTTTCTCCTGTTTCCTCTACGAGCTTTCCGTGTTAAACGGGTTTTTAAATCCTTAAAAGATTGAAGAATGTAACAAGTTACAACAGAGAAGAATATTTCCAGACGTAGCGACTTGTGGAGTCCGACCCAGCGGAGAAGGGATGAGCGGGCAAAAGAAACGCAACGTGCCCACGCGACGTAGCGGCTACCACTTTTGCGTTTCCCCGCGAATACCTTCGGAGCGGACAGTCTCACCCCCCAGCAGGACGGAGCCTGGAGCCTAGACTGGAAATATTCTTCTCTTCACCGCAGCCACATAACAGAAGCCTTTAAAAAAAGAAGAACCTGGCACATCCATGCAGGCTCTCCCCTTCGGAATCTACACATTAATTTCCAAAAACCATTCATGAATCGCATCTTGAAGCTTCTGTAAAGCCGTCGCATTCGTTGCTTCACAATAAATGCGTACCAACGGTTCTGTGCCAGACGGACGGATCAAGACCCAATGTCCTTCCTCGAGCAACAGCTTGACCCCGTCCACTCGTTGAATCTCCAAAACCTGATAAGGGCCAATGAGTGCAGGTGGCTTGGCGATCATTTGCTGTACCCATTGATCTTTTTCCGGCAATTTCATATCAAGCCGCGTATGGAACAGCTCGCCGAACTGCTCGTATACATCTCGCAATATTTGATCGATTCCTTTGTTTTCATACGCACACATCTCGGCGAGCAACAAATTGATGAGTACGCCGTCCTTCTCCGGGATATGACCGAGAATACTGGCCCCGCCACTTTCTTCTCCGCCGATGAGCACGTCACCTTTGCGCATTTCCTCCCCTACGTACTTGAAGCCGACCGGCGTCTCCACCAGTTCAAGACCATAATGCTCAGCCATCCGATCCAATAGATGCGTGGTTGCTACTGTTCTGACAATCCGTCCGGTCAAGCCACGATTTTTTCGCAAATGATAGGTTAGGAGCACGAGTGCTTCGTTTGGCGTGATGTACTGTCCGAAGCGGTCGACGACTCCGAAGCGATCCGCATCCCCGTCATTGGCAAGACCAAGAGAGGCTTGGCGTTCTACGACTTCTTTTTTTAGCAAATGCAAATGCTGATCGTTTGGCTCGGGCAAATCTCCTCCAAATGCCGCATCCGGGACTTCTCGGATTCCGACGTTTTTCACCCCCACCTCTGATAAAAAACCGCTCACATACCCCATACCTGCACCATGCATGGCATCGACAACGACGGACAAGGAAGCGTTTCGCAAAACATCCATGTTTATCATCCGTCTAAGATGCGCCTCGTAATGAGGACGCAGCACAATGACTTGCAGCAGCTTGCGGGCCTTTGCTTCCGCGAGGGAAATCGTGCGTACCGATTTCGTCTGGCAGGTTTCGGTGATCCACTCTTCCAATCTTTGCGTGATCGCAGGCGTTGCAGGTCCAGCATACTCTGGAATGTATTTGATACCGTTATATTCGGGTGGATTATGACTGGCCGTGATCATGATTGCGCCACTCGCTGCAAAATGCTTCACGCCAAAGGCTACGGCAGGCGTTGGTGCTGCTTCGTTCACCAAATAGGTACGAATGTCATTTGCGGTCAGGACTGCTGCAACCTCCTCCGCGAAGCGTCTCCCCAAAAACCGCGTGTCGTGCCCGACCAAAACAGGCTGCTCCTGTTGTCCGATTTCTTTGGTATAGCTGGCGATGGCTTGTGCGACAATGCGGACATTCTCGACAGTAAAGCCATCTGCGATTATGTCACGCCAACCGTCCGTACCGAAACGGATCGTTGTCATCTCCTCATCTCTCCCCTCGTTACCGCAACTCATTCACCTTTTCCAAATAACGCAAAACAGTGGCAACATAAGTAGCATGCGACCATGTCAGCGGTGCAACGGATACGGGAGCACCTGTATACGGATCGAGCTGTTCGGATAGCACGCCACTTTGTAGAGCATGGCGTACGACCCAGGCCAGTCTGTTCTTTGGCTCTTGGAGTTCATCGAGTGATTTTGCTTTGGCAATTTCCCAATCAGCCACCCATAAGGTGCAAATGATCCATGGATTTCCCGGCACCTTCGCCGTGTCATGTGATTTTTTGAAATAGTAGTCCCCTTGATAGCGAGCAATTCCACCGATCGAAGTATCTACCCGCAAACTCTTTTTGACAGCTTCCATGGTCCGCTCCACTCTCGGATCATCTACAGAAAACACATCAAGCGCAAACAAGGCGAACAAGCTGCTCTCCACCGTGAAATCTTTTTCGATACTCCCATCTGATCTTACATAAATCCCACGCAAAAAACGCCCGATTTCAGGGTCGTACAGATGTTTTTCCATCGCCTCACGAATGCGCTCTGCCCCTTCTGCGTAGCGTTTGTACCGCCGATCATCCCCGAACAACTGGGCGAAACGAGCCGCAGCCATTAAGCCTGCAAAAACCGTAGCACTGGTAAACGTAAAAATTCCCCGTCGCTCTTCCCATAAGTCGTAGCTTGGTTTTGGGAGCTGCAGCTCTGGATGGACATACGCCAGCAAAAAGCGAGCTGCCGGACGAACCAGCGTGGGATAGAGCGCCTGGCAGTCTTCAATTTGCTTGCCGCTCTTGTATTGCTCCCAGAGCGCGTACAGCACGAGCGCCGTCTCATCCTCCTGAATCGGGAGCTGAACCTCTCCGTCGACCATATACGGATGCCAACTGGAGCCGACAGACCCGTCTGGATTGTACTTGTGTAGCAAATACCCTTCCTTATTCAAGGCGTCCGCGCAAAATCGGAAAAATGGTGCGACCACTCCCGTATAGCCCGCTTTCGCCATCGCACTCGCAATTAATGCCCCATCTCTTGGCCACATGTAGCTGTAATGGTCGCGATTGAATTGGAGAATATCCGAGTCATTCGCAGCGAGAATAGCTCCGTTCTGATCAATTTGCGTGCGCACGAGAAGCAAGCTGGTCTTGTACAGATTGACAACCTCTGCCGGAAGATCAGCAAAGTCCCGCTCTTCTTTATTGACCCAACGCTGCCAATACACCGCGACCCGACTGAGCAAACGTTCCGGATCACTTTCAAGTACATACTGGTTCAATACTTTAACATCCTCATACGATTCACCAATGCACATCCAGTAAAAGAGTGCCTTCTCTTCTTGGGGTTGCAGGATGAGGGAAAAAGAGATTGTACTATCTACGGAGCCTTGTGCAATCGGATTTCCGGACAAAAGACCATCCTCCGCGTCCCTCCAGGTCCCCTCCGCATAGTTGAACCGCTTGATCCCGACGCTATATTGATCGATCCCACCCGTATCCGTTTTTCCATTCGCCATGATGTACACATTGCGCTTGTAGTGATAAATGGTGCGCAGGATGGGCTCAAAAACAGCGGTATCCCCTACCTCCGTCTCATTCAAGCTGAAATCGTGATTAAAAAACAGCCTGACCTCCCGCACCTCGCTCGTCAAATTCCGAACGCACACCTTTTTCAAGTAAATCGGATCTCGCTGATGCACCCCATCTGCAATTTGCAAGGAGATGCCCAGATGTTCATGATGCGCATGAACATCTGTCACCAAAGACTCCTGTCCGTATCCGAGCTTCCGCGTCCAGCCGTCTTCATCCAGCCAGGAAAAACGACCTTGCACCCATATCCCTAGCTTGCTAAAGTGTCCCCCGACATGATTTAGCTGACCAACATACGGAAAATAGAGATCTCGCATGTGCAGCTTGTCATCAAAATTAATCAGCAGTTTTCCGTTCCCGACGACGAGCGGTCTCGGCATGCCTTCACGTCCTTTTCGTTATAGGCTGTCGATCTCTCTCTTTTTCGTGAAACTGATATTCGGCAATTCGCCTCGCGTAGGAAGAAGCAAGCGTAGCTGCGGTCTCTGCCGTCGCCCCTTGCGAAATCACTTTTACGTGCGAATCCTCTGAATCAGGTAAAATCAGCACCCAGCCGTTCGAATCGTATACCTTGATTCCATCGACGAGCTCCAGCAGCTTGCCTTTGTTTTCTTCCATCACTCTGCGCATGACCTTCCCTTTTGCTGCCCATGGACAAAAGACAGTCTTTTTCTCCATATGGCAAGCTGGCAACAGATCAAGCAAAACGCTGAGCGGTTTTTCTTCAGAAGCGAGATACGAAAGAATTCTCATGAGGCTGTACACAGCATCAAACATCGGATGAAAGCGCTGCTCGCTCGATACCTCCATCATGGAACGTGGAGAGACCTTGGTCCGTACAACCTCCATTTGCAATAGCTGGGCCATATGCTCCAATTCAATCGGTGCACTCACAGGAAGACCGATGCGCCGGTGCTGACCACTGCAAGCCAGCAGTTGCAGAGCCGTGATCTGTTCGTTTGCGAGCTTCTCTCCCTGCTCGGTAAACAAGGTAAATTGCTCGCCATTTTTATCGAGTCGAACCCCTAAATCCGCTCCCTTTTTACGAATACCTTCTTGTATGGAACTGTAATGGGCACTGACTCCCAGTGCATGCATGAGTGGCGCAAGAAAAGTCGGAAAAAAACGCTGTTCACAATCGATCAGCAGATGGAAACGCTGACGCTGGATGGACGATACATTCAACTGCTGGACTAAAGCGTGAAGATAAGCTTCTTGTACTTGATGCTCGACTTTCAGTGCTCCCAATCGATTCAGGTTGCGAACATACGTCTCTTGCCAGTAAGCATTCTCAATTTTGCGTTCCCTATCACGAGAAATCGGCAAGCCCGCATGATCGATGAATTGGATGACAATCTCTTTATCATCGACTGGCTCTGCCATATAAATATGAATGCCGCCTTGGCAATCCAAGGAGCGCACGCCGTATCGAATCAAGGGGGAATTGCCAATCCCGAGATCGACTGTATCAATTCCGGAGGAGCACAAACTCGTCATGATGCTATGCTTCAATAGTTGAGCAAATGGGTGTGCGCATGCCGAGAGCGCAATTTTATCCCCCGCTTGTAATAAGTACGCGTAGGCAGCAGCAAGTCTTGTAACGAATTCGGGCGTGATGTCAACGTTGCCAATGCCCTTGATTCCATGCGTCCCAAACAAATTTTTGGTTTGCTTGGCACCGTAGATGAGAGAGGTGGTGACAGTCGCATTTTCCCCGACTTCCTTATCTGGCCAAATTTTGACCCCTGCCTTTACCACCGACTTCGCCCCAATGAGGCACTGATCTCCAATGACCGCCCCTTCCCCGAGTTGTACGCAATCTGCTATTCGGGTGTTGCGGCAGAGGGTCGTTCCTGTGATCTCTGTTTTTTTCCCAATGACACTGTTTTCCCAAATGATCGTCCTGGACAGCTTCGTACCAGAAGAAATCACGGTATTTTTCCCCAGAATGGAATAAGCACCAACGGCAACTCCAGCCTGCAAGTGTACATTTTCACTGATATAGACAGGGCCTTCCAAACGAACCGATGAATCGATGCGAACATCATTCTCCAAGAAAATGCGCGGTGCGATTTCCTGTGCTTTTATTTCGAGATGTACGCGTCCATCCAGCAAATCAAACTGGGCTTGCTGATAAACCTCCAAAGAGCCAATATCAGACCAATAACCGCTTGCCTCATATCCGAATAGAGGCTTTGCTGCTTCTAAAAAGGACGGGAAAATTTCCTTGCTGAAATCTACTTCCCGCTCTTCTTCTATATAAGACAAGACCTCGGGCTCGCAGACGTATATCCCGGTATTCACCGTATCGCTAAAAACCTCCGCCCAGCTCGGTTTTTCTAAAAAGCGGGTAATGCGTCCGCCCTCATCTGTCATGACAACTCCGAATTCCAGCGGTGTTTCTACACGAGTCAAAATCAACGTAGCCAATGCGTTATTTTGCTCATGAAAACGTATGGCTGCCGACAAATCGATGTCTGTCAACGTATCCCCACTGATCACGACGAAGCGCTCATCGAGAAAATCTGCGCAGTTTTTCACGCTGCCTGCCGTGCCCAAAGGAATTGTTTCTTCAAAATAGGCGAGCGAAACACCGTAGCGAGATCCATCACCAAACGTATCGCGGATGACATCAGGCAGATACTGGAGTGTCACTGCTATCTCTGTAATCCCATGCTTTTTCAATAGATCAATCGTGTACTCCATGCAAGGCCGGTTTAAGAGTGGCACCATTGGTTTTGGCGTATGGCATGTTAACGGACGTAGTCGTGTACCTTTTCCTCCAGCCATGATTACTGCCTTCATCTTCTTTTCTTCCTCCTTCATCGTTGCAATCTATGTTGTCATGCCGATTTCCGCGGGTACGCCAAGTGAACGGTATAGATCGATGGTTTGACTAGTCAGAAGAGTCCAGTTATAAAACTGTTTAACATCTCGCATAGCCGTCTGGGCCAGTTGATGCCGCTGATCAGGGTCGCGTAATAGCCAGCGGAGTTGATTCGTTAGCGATTCCGGGTCGCCTGTGTACATCATGGCGCCGTTTTCTCCATGGCGAACGATCTCCCTCAGCCCTCCCGTATCCGCAACAAGAACTGGCGTACCCAAAGCCATCGCTTCCAGTGCAACAATTCCAAAAGGCTCATACAAGCTCGGGAATACCGCCACATCAGCCAAGGCGAACAGCTTATTTCGCCTTGCGTCGTCTACAAAACCCAAGAAGTGGACTTGCTCAGAAAGTCCCATCTGATGAACCAACTGCTTCCACTCGTCTTGCATCGGTCCTCTGCCAGCTACAAGCAACATCACATGCGGAAACTCATTGTGCAGCCTTACCATGGCTTCCAACAATAGGTGAACACCTTTTTCCTGGACCAAGCGCCCTATAAAAAAGAGGACCGGTCCATCGCCTAATGCCAACTCCTGCCGAAGCTGTTCCCGATTTACATCCGGTAGGGGAATCAGATCGACACCATTGTGAATGACCCGCAATTGGGAGGATGGTGTTCCGAACAGCCGCATGACTTCCGACTCCATATACTTGCTGCAAACGATCATCGAGTCAGAGCTTTGTGTTAGCGTACGTTCACACTCATGAATCCTTTGCTGCAACGGTGTATGAATGCCTTGATGCCGACCATGTTCCAAAGCATGAATCGTGCTGACGAGCGGAAGAGAGTACCTCTGTTTCAGTTCGATCGCAGCCCAGCCGACAAGCCAATCGTGAGCGTGGATGACATCTGGTCGCACCCCGAGTGACCAGAGCTGGGAGGTAGCATCGACCATCGCCAAATTTAGTTGAAACACCCATGCCAGAAAGTCAGTTTGTTCGGAGGGTATGTACGTAGGCAAACGGTGTACGTGAACCCCTTCCATCGTCTCATCTATGGAGCATGAATCTGTCGCACGCGTCAGCACATGCACCGCGATTCCTTGCTGGACAAGATGCCTAGCGAGATCGTAGACAGCACGACCAAGCCCCCCTACCACATGAGGGGGAAATTCCCATGCAAGCATCAACACTGTTTTTGTCGAAGATTGATCTTGCGTAGCCGCAACCAATTGACGCGATACGTTCACTCTATGCGTTTGTTTAGGCAAATAGAACGTGATATCCAAGTCAGGAAAGACCGGAAAGTCAGCTTCTGCTTGTGTAATTGTTTCATCATCCAGTTGATGCTCTCGATACATCGCCAAGAGGGCCCGCATGCGAACCAAGTGGTCATGAACGCGTTGCACTGCATACCGGGTGACCGTTTGACCGTCTAAAATAAACGCCCAATCACTGCTTTGGGCCAGCATCAATTCGCGTGCAGCCTGCTTGAGGCACCGTAAAGAAAGTTGATCTCCTTTCTGCTCAGAAAAGGTCGTAATCGCTCCGATCAGTTCCCGCTCTGCTTGATGCAGATGCCTGTATATCCAGCCATTGTTCTCGTTCAGCCAGACTTCTCCGTAGCCATTTCTTCCCCATGTAGACATAGGCAAGTGACCGCGATCCTGCTCTGGATACTTCTCCAAATATTCTGATGGTGTCATTAATTTCACTTTTTTTGAATCACAAACCGTTTTCCGTATGAGGTCATCCAAAAACTGCGGACCCTCGAACCACCAATGCCCAAACAGCTCCGCATCATAAGTGGCGACGACCAACGGCATACGATCCATCCAGTGACTAGCTTCCTCCACTTGACGCTCTCGGTGATACAGGAAGTGTCCCGCATGTGACGCTGCTTTTTCCCGCGCCCAGCTTGGCTCATACCAGTCTTTATCCCCTTCTTTTCCGGTGATCCGATAGTATTTCAAACCAGTACGCACCCGTATGCCATCAGGATGGATGTACGGCTCGATGTAGCTCATCTCCCTTTCAAATCCAATATCCCGGTAGTATTCACGATAGTCATAGTCCCCTGGATATCCATCGTTCGAGCTCCATACCTGGCGAGAAGCTTCTTCATCTCGGGCAAAGGCAGCTACATCATGCGGCGTGAACAAGGGAGCGAACCCCCCTCTGCGAGGTAAAGGCGTCGCATGCTCTATCGTGTGACTGTCTACAAAGAAATACCGAAGCCCTGCCTCTTTCAGCAAGCGATCCAGTCCAGGTGTATACCCGCACTCTGGCAGCCAAATTCCCTTCGGACGCCTTCCCAGAATCCGCTCGTGTGTATCGATACCCACCTGAAGCTGAGCTCGAATCGCCTCTTCTGTTTCCACATAGGGCAAAAAGGAGTGTGTGGCTGCGCAAGTGATGAGTTCGAGGCATCCACTATCCGCGAAATGCCTAAAGGCCTTGATTAGTTGAAAATCCCACTTGCGGCAATAGGCAATGATGCTTCGAAAACGCTCCACGTACATTTTGGCGATACGGTGTTCTTGGGGTTGAGCTGCGGTTCGTTTGACTTCCTTCCCGGCCAATTCAACGGTCTTCGCTAGATGTGTGCGAAAGCGTGTCACGATCAGATCATCATCCAGCATGGAAAGTAATGTCGGAGAAAGAGCAAGGGTCATACGGAAAGCGATGCCGTCTGAGAGGAGCTTGTCGAAAACCATGAGCAAGGGAAGATAGCATTCCAGCATGGCTTCATACACCCAGCGCTCTTCCAGGCGATCGTCCCGATCCCCGTGTCGGACATAAGGCTGATGGGCATGCAACACGAGGGAGAGATAACCTTTGTGCACAAATGACACCTCACTTATTTGATGTTTTGGTATACAACGAGTAGGAGGAAAAGTTCTCAAACCAGGAGGGTGTAGCTGAATCGTGGACAGGCTCAACTAACGGCTCCCCCCAGCCAGCTTTTGAATTCTGCGGGGTAACTACCGTTTCCGAGCGTAAAATCGGACAAAACCGATTGTGTTCATATAAACCAAAATCAACAATGTATGTACGTCCTGGCTCTACATCTTTCACGTACCAGGAATGAGCCTCTTCATCTACGAGCACATCTCGGACGGAATGCGCATTTTTTCCATCAAATAACCGTTCCGTTACATCATACAAACGCAAGCCTTTCTGGATGTGACGATAATCGGCTTGCAGGTACGATGCGACCATTCTCATGCGCGGCCAAGTGATCTCCCAATAGATAAATAACACAGTCGGTCCTTGTGTCATGACTTTGACAATGTCCCGACCATAAAACGCAGGCAATTGCCATTCTAATTCTGTTCTAGCGGGAGGTGGTGTCACTGGCTTCACACGGTCTTTTTGCAGGAGATACTTAACTTGACCGATCGTTAAACCACACTCTTTGGCAATTTGTGTAATGGCCATGGATCGTGAACGCAGTTCGAGAATTTTTTCCAGCATCTTCTAGCACTCCCCTCCGCCAATTTCACCTATCTGTGCTTTCCCAATGTCAATCATAGCCAATGCTGCTAACAAAGACTGTCGAATGCTGGATGCACATCCCTTCTTCTTTTGTCGATCAACAATCAGGTTTTCGTCATAGGCAAACAAAAGTCGCTCTCCTTTCATTCTTACAAAGCTACTTCTCTAGACATTCTTTTCTTTTTGCCAAATAGGAAAAAAGAGCCATATTCCCTCATCTTTTGTTTTATTTGTAAGGATTTTCATGTTGGATACCGATACTATAAAATATTCACTTCTACTGCCAAAAAGACTGAAAAGGAGTCATAAAAGAAATGAATCATTCATGGATTAGCATGGTAACAGCAGGATCAATTGCAATTTCAACGGTAGCGGCAGGCTTGCCACTAGCAGCTCAAGCCAAAAGCACGCTGCCAAGCCCATCTCAAGAGCCCAATGATTCGCAGCTTGGTCATACACCGGTTCAGGAAAACATGTCGAAGAGTCAGTTGCGCCAAGCAGCCAAACAGGAGAAGTACAGCATCTCGCATCTGAAAACATTGGACAATTCAGAGCTTGTTGAATTGTTGAAGGAAATCAGTTGGACGCAAATCCCTGAGCTGTTTACTTACAACGACGACACCCAGGAATTTTATGAGGATCGGGAGCGTGTTCAGGCCATCATCGATGCCTTGCAAGAAAGTGGTAAGAACTTTACCAAGGATGACGAGCAAGGCATACATACATATGTAGAGGTTTTGCGTTCGGGTTATTACTTGGGGTATTACAATGATGAATTAAAATATTTGATGGAGCCAAAGTATAAGGAAAAGATTATTCCAGCACTTCAAGCAATAACTACCAATCCCAATTTCACCTTAGGTACAAAGACTCAAAATGAAATCATTAGTTCTACGGGAAAATTAATCAGCAACACGACTGTTGATTCTGAGACAATCGGCCTTCTGTCAAAAGTAATGGAGGACTTTAACGACAATCGGGATAAATGGTCAGATGATCGCGAAGCAAGCGAGGCTTTTTACAGCGTCCTCCAAGGTGTTGGCTATGTTCTGATTTGGGGAGTCGCTGATTCAGAAAGAGATGAGCTGGAAAGCAACATCGATGCATTTCTCGACCCCATTTTTGACATGGCGGAAAATGGTGAGACTTCCGCTGATCACGTATGGTTAACGAACAATGCCTTGTATTACACAGGGAAATTGGGAAGCTACTACAGTGATCCAGACAAAGCCAATGACATATTGACGAAAGCGATGAAAACTTATAAAAAGTGGAGCGAGCCATACTTCACTGCCGCGCAACAAATCGCGGAAACATATGGCGAGGATGCCAATGGTAAAAAAATCGACCTCGAGGAAATGAAAAAAGAAGGGAAAAAGCATTATCTTCCACAGCAATTTACTTTTGATGACGGAGCGGTTGTGTTCAAAACGGGAGATAAGCTAACAGAAGAACAGGTTGAGCGCTTGTATTGGGCATCTAAGGAAGTGAAGGCACAATTTCATCGTGTCATCGGGAATGACAAGGAGCTTGAGAGCGGTAATCCGGATGATGTACTGACCATTGTCATCTACAATACGCCTGATGAATATAAAATGAATCGCTTCTTGTACGGATACGACACAGATAATGGTGGTATCTACATTGAAGGTACAGGTACTTTCTTCACCTACGATCGGACAAAAGAACAAAGCATTTACAGTCTGGAAGAGCTGTTCCGTCATGAATTCGTCCATTATTTGCAAGGCAGATATGAAGTGCCGGGCATGTGGGGACAGGGAGAGATTTATGAAAACAGCCGCTTGCCTTGGTATGAAGAAGGCGGAGCTGAGTTTTTCGCAGGTGCTACCCGAACAGAAGGAATCAAGCCTCGCCAATCAGTTGTAGGCAATATCCGAAATGCATCGCCTTATCTCGATTACACAGCAGCCGATATGATGCGTGCCAAATACGGAACCCTGGCATTCTACGACTATTCATTCGCGCTTCAGTACCATCTGTTCAAGAATGATTTTGCTCGTCTGGATAAAATCAATGATACGATCCGTTCCAATGATGTATCTGCCTATGATGACTTGATCGAAGATTTCAGCCGTGATCGCGCTCTTGAACGTGGCTATCAAGAAACCTTAGAAGAATTGATCGACCAATATGAAGAGTTGGATGTCCCTCTCGTTTCAGATGATTACTTACAAAAAGTGGACGTAACGAGCAAAGAAGAGGTTTATCGTAAAATCGCAGAGGCTGCCGCTCTGACCGATGTAAAAACAGATGAAAAAGACTCTGAAGAATTCCGCAGCTTCACGTTGCGTGGGGTCTATACGGGAGGAGCTTCCCAAGGGGAATATCAGGATTGGCAAGAAATGAACCGCCTCACAGATGGATTCCTCAAGGAGCTATCGGATCTTTCCTGGAATGGCTATAACACGGTTACGAGCTACTTCACCAATTATCGTACGACAAAAGATGGACGCTTTGCCTATGATGTCGTGTTCCACGGGAAGCTGGCTCAAGAAGATGGCTCCGAAACGGAACAGCCAAATCCAAATCCTGAGGAATCGTCTATTTCATTAGGTAAGCCGATCACCGGTATCATCCATCCACAAAAACCGAATCAGGAGTTCCGTCTCGATGTGAAATCAGCCCAACAGCTTCAAGTTGAGATGGAAACGAAGCAAGGGGATGGCGTGGCGTGGCTTGTATTCCATGAGTCCGATAGAGAGAACTACATCTCCTATCCCACCAAGCGTGAAGGTAACAAGCTGATCGGATCATTTGATGCGAAACCGGGGACTTACTATGTGACTGCTTATACGTATCGTACAGAGCAAGTGGACCAACCGTTTGCGTTATTGGTTACGGGTGAAGATCGCCCGCAAGAGCAACTCTATCAAGAAAACGAGAGCAATGATTCTACTGAACAAGCAAATGGTCCATTGCCGATAGGTACGACTGTTTCAGGTGACATGAAAGGAAACGACTGGCAAGATATCTTTGCCTTCCAAGTAGATAAGCCAGAAGAAATACGTATTTCTCTGAACCCTCAGCAGGGACAAGGTGTGACTTGGATGCTATTCCACGAGGGAAATCAAGATCAGCCTGTAGCGTACCCGCAAGAGATAGAGGGAAATCTGCAAAGTGCCCATTATCAAGTAATGCCTGGCCGTTACTACTTGTATGTGTACAAATATCAAAATGAAGACGTGGTGTATACGGTAGAGACCAAGCAGCGCTAATTTGCAAAACAAAACCACCCCCAAACGAGCTGCAAAAATCGTTTGGGGGTGGTTCGTTTCTCCTGTTTTTTTACAGTTATCGGCGCTTTGTAATTCGCCCAGAGCCCCCTACCTTCGTTCGTGGAGGCGATTTGCTTTTCGGCGGGGAAAAGCTCGAGCGTTTGGATGAGACAGATCCACTCGACTTCGACGATTGTCCGCTGGAGGAACGAATAATTTTACCTGAACTACCGCTGGAAGATGACTCCGCCTGCTTCTTGAAAAGGCTGCCGTCAGAGCCTACCGTACCATCCGTGTTCTTCGCATTACTTCGTTTGAAAATACTTCCCGTACCCTCTTTGGTGATCGGCGGCGCAACTTTTTTGTCCTCGATTGTGGGCACACGATACGTTCCGGAAGGCTTGTAAATGTCCTTGCTAGAGTAGCCACGATAGCTGCCCTTTGTACTTTTCTTGAGCCCGTCGAACAAATCATCCAGTACACTGGCTACAATGTATCCCTGCAAAAACGAAGAATCGTAGTTTTGCCGGACGTACTCTTTGCTGTCGACCTCGATCAACGTATCCGTCGGCTTGGCAGCGTCTTGCTGCAAATGGTATATCTCGTCCGGATAAATGAGGAACATATGCTGCGGATCTTCTTTGGAGATTTCATCTGGCGTATTCTGCTCCGCCAGCTCCAAGGCTACTTCCGGTACAGTCTTGTCTTCCGCACGATAGATGCGTGACGACTGTCCATTGTCCTTGGTTGAGACAGATTCAAGCGGATATGTCTCGCCAACCGCAGGACTGCCACAACCCGCTAGCGTAAGGAGGAACAACGCCGGAATCAGCAGGAGCTTGATTGATTTCATCCATGGATTTGGCATGTACTTGTCCCTCCTCTCTATGTGCCGCGCAGTACCTGCACATCCGCTGGCAGAACACTTTCTCCCTCATAGAGCATGAAACGGCCATCCTGCCACTCGATTCGCAGCAATTGGCGCTGATCCGATTGGAATTGCCAGATGTACTGCTCTCCTGAAGTGTGAAAGGGCGCTTTCCCCACAGTATGGACGGAGCCATTATATTGCTCCTCCAAATGGTAGGTGACGTCGTCCATCTCAATTGTGGTGGGTACTTCGTCTATTGAATCCAGTCGTCCATCAATCACGCTATACAGATGATAGACAATCTTCTCCCGTTCCTCGATGTACAGGTAGCGAATAGTCGTTCCATCCTGCAACGTAAGCATCGTGGCTTTGCGACTCGCATTGCTCGCCTTCCCGATTACTTGATAGGTAACAAGCGATACATCGACCACATCACCCGGTCCCACCGTCAGGATGCTCTTCTCCGGTGCAGGAGGCTCATGCTTGGCAAAAATGTTTTGGATTCGCTTCATCAAACTCATGCTGTACTCCCTTCCCTTTCACGTCTTACAGACATGCAGCCAAAATCAAGGCACCCACGAGATGGAATGAACCAGCCATCATGGCATGTGCCACTTTTCCTTCCTGCGTCCCTTTTTCCAGGTCCAGTCCGGCCACTTGTTTTAACAGCCATTCCACGATTCTCTCCAAAAGGAACAGAATGATAAATGAGAGCACAGAAACGAGCAGCGCTGTCCACAATAAGTTGGAGGTAATGATAGATTGCGATAAGATATATCCTTGCGCAAACAGCTTCATGACAAAACGCGTCGTGACCGCGATGTTTCCATTTTTGATTTCCGTGATGTCCTTGTATTTCGTAAACAATGAATCGATCCACATCAAAACAAAAAGCAAAACGCCGCCGGCTCCTGTCCAAACCAGCATCCCTAGTATTTCTGTCCACGTCAAAGCGAATCACTCCACTTTCGTCAAGGTGTGTAAGGTCTGAAAAAAAGGGAAACCGCCTGAAGCGGTTTACCCCTCATATTTTTTCATCAGAGCAGCCAGTTCGTCCTCAACGGCTTGATCCTTATTCAGCTTTGCAATTTCATCATCTAAAGAGCTCTGTTTTTTGTAAATCTCGCCGCTTGCTTCTGCTTCTGCTTCCATTTGCAGTGCTTTTTCTTCCATGCGTTTCAAGCCAGACATAGCCGAGTTCGTGTCGAAGCTACCCATCGCCTGATTGATCGTCTTTTGCGCTTTAGCTGCATTGACGCGGGCAACTAATGTTTCACGCTTGTTTTTCAGCTCGGTTATCTGTTTTTTCATTTCAGCCAGCTTCTCGCGCAATCCATCGGCTGCCAGCTTGTTTTTCTCGTAGCTGTCCTTGTATTCGTTCATTTTTTGCTCGGCGGCTTTCTTTTCTTCCAGAGCTCGTCGAGCCAGATCGATATTCTGAGCTTGTGCTGCAATATGAGCTTGCTCATCACGCTTTTTCACCAAGGCTTCCTGTTCTTCGTACAGCACCTTAAATTTCTTTTCCAAAGCAATTTGGGCGGCAACCGCTTTTTCTGCTTCATTCAAGTCTTCTTGCATATCACGCAAATACTGGTCTGTCATTTTGATTGGATCTTCTGCTTTCTCAATCAAAGCGTACAAATTGGACATGGTCAAATCACGCAGTCTTTTAAAAATGGACATGGATTATTCCTCCTTAAGTACGTGCTAGGTAGTTCGGCCTAAATGTGCCGCCTCCGTTATACCTGTATTTACGATGGTTACGCAAGTAAGTTTCATAAATTTATTTTTTTATTGGCTACATTATGGCTCGAAAGTAAGTTCGCCCGATTCTACACTTTTTAAGATAAGCTTTGCTTGAAATGGTGTCCCGTCCTGACGTTCAAGCTTCATTTTACCCGTTTTGCCTTTTTCAATGAGTGCTTTAATCTGTGTATCCGTCAGCATACGTCCATAATTCTCTTTCCATATGACGAATTTACAGCCCACGTTGTAATTCGAACAACCGTAGCCTTTGCGTCCCATGAAAATGGAGCCTCCGCAACCCGGTCGTGGACATTTGGTGATGATACTCGAAGTTGTACTCGCGGTCTTTGCTACCGTTCGAGTTGAAGTCTTTGTTGTGGCATTCCTGCCACCTGATCTGCCTGTACTTCGCTCGCCAGCTCGTCCTTTTGTTTTCGAAGCTCCTTTCCGAGTCGTACCCTCACTCTCAAACAAGGTCTTCTCAGCACGAGTTTGTACGCGAACCTTTTCGACGATCATCGTAGCGAATTTCTTCACATTCTCCATAAATTGCCCGTCGGAGGCAGTCCCACGGGAGATCTCATTCAAGCGTCGCTCCCAATGCCCCGTCATTTCAGGAGAGGTTAATAGTTCGATACCTGCTCCCCTAATCAATTCGATAACGGTACGCCCTTTTAGGGTAAGTTGAACCCTTTTCCCCTGCATCTCAACGTATCCGACCTTTTTCAGTCGTTCGATAGTAGCAGCACGAGTTGCCGGGGTTCCCAGACCCGATTCTTTCATCGCATCACGCAGTTCCTCGTCCTCGATTTGCTTGCCTGCGCTTTCCATGGCCTTTAGAAGCGTTCCTTCCGTAAAATGCTTGGGCGGCTGTGTTTCTTTCTCCTTTACCATCGCATCCGAGCATACTACGCTGGCATCAGGCTGAATGATAAAAGGCTCGTTCACTTCAATCTCTTCTTTATCTTCTTCTTTGGCCGCACCTTTCCCATTCTTGGGCTTTTCCTTTTGCTGATCGGCATAAATAATCTTCCAACCGAGACTTTTCCGTTCTTTCACCGACGTTTTAAACCTTTCATTTTCTACATCGGTTATGACCGTATGCATCTTATATTCAGCTGGCGGATAAAACTGTGACAGAAAGCGGCGAACGATCAAATCGTATAATTTCTGCTCATCTGGCGTAAGCCCTGAAGCCTTACGATTTGTCGGCAGGATAGCATGGTGGTCGTCTACTTTTGCTGGATTACATATAAATTTGTTGCCTTTATGAACCAAACTACGGTTTGCACCCTTTACCAGGTCGTCATATCCAGTGCCTTGCAAGGACGACAGGGTGTTGTGCATTTCGGGAATATTTTGCTCTGTCACATAGTTGGAATTCGTCCGCGGATAAGAAATCACCTTGTGTTTTTCATAGAGTGCCTGTGCTACATCCAAGGTTTTCTTGGCGGAAAAGCCGTATTTGCCATTGGCCTCACGTTGCAGCAATGTCAGGTCATACAACTTGAAAGGATACTCCTTCGTATCCTTTACTTCATAGGATGCGATCCGCCCTTGTTTTCCTTTCACTTTTCGAGCCAACATTTCTGCTTTGGATGGATCGGTTAAGCGTTCCCCTTGCCAAAGACCCTTGTACGTCCTCTCCCCCTGTGAAAAATGCCCTTCCACTTGATAAAACGTAACCGATGAGAAAGCCTCTATTTGTTTCTGTCGATCATAAATGAGAGCAAGGACGGGTGTCTGTACTCTTCCTACAGAAAGGAGCACGTTATGTTTGGTTGTAAATGCACGTGAGCCATTCATCCCGATTAGCCAATCAGCTTCACTACGCGCTTTTGCTGCTCTTGTTAAGTTTTCATAGGCTGCGGCATCCTTCATCTCCGCAAATCCTTTCCTGATCGTTTCAGGTGTCAAGTCTGAGATCCACAGTCTTTTAACGGGGTGGCTCAATTTTAGATGTCGCTGAATGAGCGAAAAGATGTGTTGACCTTCCCGCCCGGCATCGCATGCATTAATCAGCAGATTACTTCGTTTGGCCAACTGCCCGATCATTTTTAGCTGATCGAATGTTTTCCGATTGGGCACCAGCTTAAATGGATCGGGAATGATAGGAAGATCATTGATGTTCCACTTTTTATATTTTTGGTCGTACGCCTCCGGTTCCGCCAGTTCAATTAAGTGCCCGATTGCCCACGTAATAATGTATTTTTCACCTTCTAAATAGGTGCGGTGATTTTTCGCTTTAGGATCTATTGCGGCGGCAATATTTCGTCCCATGTCAGGCTTTTCCGCAATAATGAGTGTCTTCAAATCATAATCGCTCCTTCTAAAACTCTCTAAGCAAATCTACCTATCATCTTCTGCCATGATCATAACGTTTTGGATTCCTCTCTATTTTACTACAAGTTAGCTAAGTATTCTCGTTCTGGCTGCGACAGCCCACTCGATTTTTGTCAATACCTGGCAGTACGCTTCACTCATCTCTGCTACATTTGCTGTCTCCTCTGCTTGAGTCAGCACACGCCATACGTCACTCTTGCTTTTATACCAATCTAACTCCTTTGGCGGATCATGGTGCACAGGTCTCCAAACTTGACGCAGCGTTGGGGAAAACATCCGTTTTGCCTCTGAGCGTAGCTGACAGTTCATTAGTTTTACCTGATAAGGCTTGCCAGGATCTGTATTATTCACATCGTGAAAGAGATGGGGCCAATAATCTTTTCGCGAACCTGTGTGTGGCTGTTCCAATGCCCAAGTGTACGCTGCCTCCTGCCTTTTCTGGCCCCCGAATAGCAGACTGTACAGCCTTTTTCCCAAGCTGATTCTCTCTAATAAAGAGGCAAAATGAAACACTCGCTCACCCGCGAGCTGCAAGGAGCTTCCCTGTTCATCAGCCACTGTCCGATGGGGAAACAAGATCATATTCAGTTGCAAAAGCTCCTGTAGGGCAAACGGGATTGTGCGGACAACTGAATTTTGATAGGCCGGTTCTTTCATGACCTGTTCTTCCAAGTAGTTTTGTTCATTGATAATCAAGCCAATGGTGAGCAGCTCTTTGTCGGTGGTCTTCCAGAAATGATTCCAGATCGCCTGCATGAAAGTAGAGACGCCCAGATGAGGAAGTATATAAAAAAGGTTGGTCTGTCTCCTGACACTCTCTTCATACAGTAACAATTGAGGGTACGCATCGTGAAAAATCAGCCAATTTCCCCGCTCCAAAAACGAAAAATAATCCTGCTGCTCTTTTGTTCGTAGCAAGCGAGGCAATAATTCTCCCCGCAAATCGGTCATACTCCATCCCGCATTGCGCGATACGAGATGGGCCAATAGCGCCCAATGAATTTGTGGATGCTTTTGATAAAACGACAAATAGGCGCGCGTTCTGTCTATGTTGTCATGGTTGTGGGCGAGCGTCTCCTGCCTAATCCGCTCTACCGTCTTTTGATCTTGTGCTGGCAATGGTGCTGCTGTCGCCGTACGGACTTTCCCCAGATTTTTGGCAAGCGGCAAGCGAGATGCGTATTGGTACCACGAGAAACCCACCGATGCTCTTCCCCCTCTCTTCCTCAGGCGACGTATTTTATCGGGAGGTGAATGAGTTGCGTGAAGTCCAGCAAGAAATTAACCGCATTCAAGCCTTTTTGTTACAGCGCCAACAAGAGGATGGCACTTGGCGCTTTTGTCTGGAAAGCTCACCAATGACAGATTCTCACATGATCATCCTATTGCGCACGCTGGGTATTCATGATGAGCGTTTGATGGAGAAGCTCACTGCTCACATCACGTCTCTCCAACACGATAATGGGGCATGGAAGCTGTACCCTGACGAGCATGAAGGCCATCTATCTACGACGATTGATTCGTATTACGCCCTTCTGCTATCAGGCAAATACACGAAGGACGAACCGAGAATGGCTCTGGCTCGCTCGTTTATTTTGGAAAAGGGTGGGCTGACACAAGCGAACATGCTGACCAAATTCTCTACAGCCTTGACCGGCCAATACCAGTGGCCACCGCATTTTCTCGTTCCCGTCGAGATTGCTCTATTGCCCCCGAGCTTCCCTGTCAGCTTTTATGATTTTGTCGGGTACGCACGAGTCCATCTTGCCCCCATGATGATTGTGGCTGATCGCAAATATGTAAAAAAGCCTGACGATGCGCCAGACTTGTCCGATCTGTATGCAGATACACCTATCACTCGCGGGCTATATCCACATCGATTCTTAGAGAATTTCCTCCAAGAGGGGCAAGCGTTCCTCGCCACCATTCACGATTCCTTACAGCGTCTCCCCTTTTTACCCGGGCAACTGCACAAGCTCGCCCTACGGCGCCTGGAACAATACATCCTCGCGCGAATCGAGCCGGACGGTACTCTGTACAATTATTCGACCTCCACCTTTTTCATGATTTTTGCGTTACTTGCTCGCGGTTATTCTCCGAAAGACCCTCTCATCCAAAAAGCGATGCAGGGCCTTACGAATAGTGTCTACGATTATGAAAACGGCGCACATTTGCAGTTAGCTACCTCAGCCGTCTGGGACACGGCACTCTTGGCTTCTTCTCTGCAAAAAAGTGGACTTTCTACCACACATCCCGCGATTCAAAAAGCAAATCGTTACCTGCTCCAAAAGCAGCAGCATACGTACGGTGACTGGAAAATTCGCAATCCAAAAGGAAAGCCTGGCGGTTGGGGCTTTTCTGACTATAACACCATGAACCCGGATATTGATGATACGACGGCTGCTCTGCGCTCTCTGCGCCATCTTGCCCGTACGGATATCACAACAGCAGCCGCTTGGAATCGCGGTCTCGAATGGCTATTATCCATGCAAAACGACGATGGGGGTTGGCCTGCTTTTGAACGAAATACTGATGCTGATTTCATTCGCCACCTGCCGATCGAAGGAGCCGATACCGTCAGTACAGATCCCTCCTCTGCCGATTTGACAGGGAGGACTTTGGAATTACTTGGAAACTATGCCGGCCGAACATTGACTGACCCCCATGTAGAAAAAGGAGTCCGCTGGCTTCTCAAACATCAAGAGTCCGACGGCTCCTGGTATGGACGTTGGGGAATTGCTTACCTATACGGTACATGGGCTGCGATTACCGGACTGATGGCGATTGGCTTTTCCCCTACTGATCCCGCCATTCAAAAAGCGGTTGCGTGGCTGGTTGCCAACCAAAATCCCGACGGCGGCTGGGGAGAATCTTGCCAAAGCGATCAGAAAAAAACGTACGTCCCCCTCGGAGCAAGTACTCCCTCGCAGACAGCATGGGCAACCGATGCATTAATAGCCGTATCATCAAACCCGACACCAGAGCTTCAACGAGGGATTCGCTATTTGCTCACTCACAATCAAGCAAATGACTGGACAACTCGCTACCCGACTGGCGGGGGACGTCCTGGCGGCACTTACTTTGCTTATCACAGCTATCGTTGGATTTGGCCGTTGCTGGCTCTCAGCCACTACCAGACGAAATACGCGAACACGTAAAAAACACCTCTACCCTCTTCGCAAACCAAGGTCTAACGGCTGGAGAGGGACCTGGGGGGAATAAATCACGGCGTGTGGCGGCGTATCAAATATAGAGTAGCAAGACAGGACATCGGTGTCCCCAATCAGCACAATCGACGACTTATTTACGCCACCAAAGCTGAAATCACCGACGTCTATTTTTTTATTCGTCACCTTCATATTCATGGAACTTTTTCTCCTTTTCCTAAAACTCGCGCCTATCTATACATCGTATGCTGCTCACATGAGTTCGGTCGCAAAAACAGGTATGAACACCCACTGGCCTACGACATACAATACAGAGAGGATCTCTCCCAAAAGGATGTGCCGAACATGCCAGCATTCGTTGGAGTCATCAATGTAAACAACGTGGGCGGCGTTTTCAATGTCGGAGACGTCCGTAAAATCGCACCTACCACTTATGCCAAAACCTTCGCGGGTGGAGGATCATTCAATTCTGGTACCAATCTGTCCTTTAAAATTCCACGTAGCGTCGTCTACGTCAATGAACAACCCGATAATGATATTCCACTTTTTGTAGAAGAAACGAACGATTTCAGGGCAAAGGGACGAGATTTCGCATGAATTTTTTTGTGACGCAACATATCGTCATCAATTCACTCAAGATCGAAGGCATAAGCAACTCTTCGGTGTGCCAAATAGGAAGCGCAGGGATTATCAAGCCCGTTTCCAAGCTGTACAACACCGGCGGATTCACAGAGCCAGCACCACAGGTGGGACCTCTACCCTCAACCGGTGCGGAAGAATTCGTGCCCCTCATTCCATTGGTTCAGCCTTCACCTGTTCGCTCTGGCACTCTTAGATGAAGAAGGATGGTCGTCATGTACATGGATCCCGAAATGATGCAGTATATTCAACAGTTACATGACTATATACAATTGCAAAACGATAAGATCGAGAAATTGAAGCAAATGATTGAACAGCTGCAGCAAGATGTAAATGATCTCAAGGAAAAACAGATTCCTTCCGTCATCAAAAACGAGTACAAATTCGACCTGCTAAAAGTTGAGCGACTGGAAGGGACTCTCAATATCGGTTTAAACCCGAAAGGAAATGATGCAGGAATCGGTGATTTTTCCATCAATCAATCGATGGATGTCCCTAATCCGCACCAAAGCAATGCCCCACTTTTTGATCGTGTCCAGAAAGAAATTTATCAATACTTAGAGCAAGATGCCTACCTCGTTCTTGAAAGAATCGAAACAGAGTGCAACTATCCACTGGATAACAATTATCGTGCCTTTATCTTGGATGACATTAAAAAGCAGATCGATCAACGGATTAGGTATTACCTGAGCGAGCTCCCTACCGATGAACTAGAACCAGAGCAGCTCGATGCTTTCGTGCAAAATACGGTCCAAAAAGTGAAACGGGATATCAACAAGACCTGCGAAACATTCGTGAAAAATTTGCCTCGTGAGGTGAACGAACCATGATGAGGTATCAAGTGATAAACGAAGCCATTTGTGTAAAGAAGGTCTCTGTCAGTGCTCTCACTTCTGCCGCTTCCTTGTTTATTGGGGACACACAGACAGTAGACCTCAGAGCGATTTATGAAACGCCACCCGAAAAAATGATTGTCGGAGCCACGATCCCGATTGATACTGCGCTGCCTGCTTCATAAGGAGGGTTGTCACCATGTACCGAAGGACCAGTCATGTCCGTAAGCTGGATGTTCTCTCGGTCGATACCTCATCTGTTCTGCAAATAGGTGATTCGCGGCAGATTGATGCTGTCGCAAACATATTAGCTGTCCAACGTGAGCAGGCCATCTTCTATGAAAATGAATTTATGTTTGAGAATTACTCGGCCTTTTCCGTTCCTTTAACTCCCCCTAGTCTCTCAGATCCGATTTGCATCGATACGTTCCACGACTGCCCGTACATTTTCATTCGAAAAGTGGAAGTCCCTTTCTTAGCAGGATCCTCCGTTGTCCATGTTGGTTCGAACGAATCCATAAAACTCGAAACACGAGTCGTAAATATTCGTCACATTTTCCGAGAAGAGCCAAAAACTGGAGGGAGGGGGTAAGCTGTGCCTTCTGTCATTGGAGCTGTCAATATCAATAATAATTCGGGTACAGTTAACTTCGGAGATACGCTCAACATATCGCCAAAAACAGCCGCCAAGACATTCTCCGGTTCAGGAGGCGGCAACACAGGTAACGTCGTCAACACGCTCAATGGTGTAAACGCAACGAATACACTGGACCCCAATGTCGTCGATCAACCGATGTTTGGGAACATCTAATCCCGGCAGTGTTAATGTCTTTCCATTGACACTGTTTTTATTTTGGCTGAAAACGAAACAAAAAAGGAGGCACGAGGCCCCCTGACTACAATATTTCAATATACCCCTCTGTTCCATTCACGCGAATTCGTTGCCCGTCTTTTATCAGAGTGGTAGCATTTTCCACACCGACAACTGCTGGCAAGCCATATTCACGCGCGATAACTGCCCCATGGGTCATCAGTCCACCCACTTCGGTGACCAGACCTTTTATGGATACAAACAACGGTGTCCAGCCAGGGTCCGTAAAGGAGGTGACTAATATATCTCCCTCTTCAAGATCAGCATCTTCCATGTTTAAGATGACTCGTGCTCGCCCCTCTATAACTCCGGAAGAAACAGGTAGACCTACAATCGCATTGGCAGGCAGATTTTCTCTTTTGTACTCGCCTGCAATGATTTCACCATCTGACGTGATTACACGTGGGGGAGTCAATTTTTCAAAAAACTTGTAATCGTCTTTTCGCTTGCTGATGATCTCATCATCCAATTTGTTTGTGCGTACGACCTCGTGAAGTTCTTCAAAAGTGAGATAGTATATATCTTCTTTGTCATGAATAACGCGATCTTGTACGAGTTGTTCGGCTTCTTTTAGTAAAGCCTGCTTATAAGCGAAGTAGCGATTCACCATGCCGTATTTTGGATATTCCCTAAACCCGATGAAATTCCGGATGAGGTCGATCATTTGTTTTGTTTCTTTTGCTTTTTGTTCACCATCCGGTAATTGCTTCAATCGCTCTACTAACTCTTGTTCTTTTTCCAAGGCTTCCTGTCGCCCATGCTCAAATTTCCGATTGCCAGCATTCGGCTCAAAGTTTTTGATGTTACCTAGAATCATGGGGACAAGTGTCATTGGCTTTTCACTCCAACGAGTTCTCGTAAGATCGATTTCTCCGGCACATCTCATTCCGTATTTCGTGAGATAAGCATAGATTGCGTCTTTCGTTTCCTGTCCACCTTCAAGCTGAACCAGTTCATCCAAAAAGTTATCTTCTTTTACATGCTGTAAAAAATCAATTACTTCTGGATAAGGACGAACGACATCTGCAACATCCATTAGCGCCAGCCCCATTTCCGAAGTAATATTGTTTGGCACAGATTGAGAAAGCGTGTCTGCTACGTTTTTTTCCCCCAACCACTCATTCATTTTTTCGTTGATCCATTTTGAAGCATTCATAGCAGCCGTTATTACACCGATGTTTTGTGGATCAAATAAAATCTTCTTTAATTGCTGGATGTCTTCTCGAATAAAATCAAACAAATCCGGTCCTGATTTCGTTTGAATGTTATGCTTCAACTCTTCGATCGATATTTGCATGCGCTTAATCAAATCAGAAACAATTGTCGGATCGTTTTCGAATTGTTCTTGAAAACCCAAAGCCGACATACCTGGATTGCTTTGACCGGGACTCTGCTCTTTTTTATCGTTTGGTAACAATTGTATAAAATCTCCTCGCTCTATTACGGTCATAAGCGCGTCTTTTATAAGCGGATCGGATTGTCCCAAAGTATCTAATATGAGTTGTCTGCTGTCAGGTGAAGCGAGCATATTTGTAACATCAACAAACAACCTTCCACCCGCTTTGCGCATAGGTGCAGGAGTCGTTAACAGGAAAAAAGACAGTCCCAATGGTTTCATGGGGTCAGTCATCATTTGTTGATGGCCAACAGATACATAGACGTGATTATCTGGATCATTCGCTTCAGGGATGGGGTATAAAGTCGTAATTGGACGACTCTGGACAATATAAAAAGTGTCATCAACCAAACACCATTCGATATCTTGTGGGCAACCAAAATAAGCTTCGATCTGTCTTCCAATGCGTGCCAGTTGTAAAATTTGTTGTTCAGTAAGTGTTTGGGTCTTTTGCTGGTCAGGATCGATCTGCTGTGCCTCTGTTCCGCCTTCTTTTCGTCCATAGATAGCCAAACTTTTGGTTGCTATCCTCTTATCGACGATTTCCCCTTCCTGTACTTTATAACAATCAGCAGATACCAGGCCAGAAACCAGTGCCTCTCCAAGTCCATAACTGGCGTCGATGGATAGCAACTTCCGATTAGATGTAATGGGATCAGCGGTAAATAAAATCCCGGAAGCCTGTGAGAAAACCATTTTTTGAACGATAACCGATAAATAAACGTGACTGTGGTCAAATCCATTTTGCATCCGGTAGATTACCGCACGATCCGTAAATAGGGAAGCCCAACATTTGCTGATGTGCTGCAAAATTGTTTCTTTGCCGATGATATTTAAATAGGTGTCTTGTTGTCCTGCGAAAGAGGCATGTGGTAAATCTTCAGCAGTGGCACTAGAACGCACTGCATAAGCATGCTCCTCTCCGAATTGGGAGAGATAATGCGTAACGGCTTTCACAACATCGGAAGGAATTTCTACTTCCATAATGATTTGTCGAATCTTCCTGCAGATTTCACCAATTTGATCTCGATCTTGTACGTTTAGCATGGTTAGTTGCGCCAACAAAGCATGATACGCTTCGTTTTGTTCGATGGCTTTTTGATAACCTACTGTTGTCACACAAAATCCTTCCGGCACTTGTATTCCTTGAATTTTTGACAATTCCCCCAAATGTAACCCTTTTCCGCCAACGAGCAAAAGCTGCGTTTTATCCATTTCCTGAAAACCGAGAACCAATGAACTCATTCAATATCTCTCCTAACCATTAAATTGAGAAAAAACATTTGACAAGAGTTCGCCAGCATGTTACGATTAAAGTGTAAGATGCGATATCTATGACTACATATTAAAAACAGTCGTGATTTGATTATATCATCGCGTCTGTTTATGTGCAATAAAAAAGAACCTGGTAGAAATACTCAGGTTCTTTTTTGATTTTTCCAGTACCACCCTGCTTTTACAAGCTCGCTTTAAATGTTGTTTTTCGTTCGTTCGCAGCTCCATCACGCATCAAATAGATTTCTAACACCCCATCCTGATACTGGGCCCTCATCCCTTTTGAACGAACAGAAACCGGTAGAGCCAGCTTGCGATAAAAGGGGCCGTAGCTTCGTTCCCCTTGCGTACGAAGCCCCTGGTGCTCACTTTCTTTGATGATCCCTTT